>NZ_JAHGAD010000029.1:0-794 GCF_030248375.1 Vibrio sp. B181a
AGGTTTAGTGGTTAAGGTGGTATGCGGAGGCTTCTGTATTGCGTGCCTCACACCTTAACAAGGCGTTAAATAGCACGGGAAGTTTGTTTATATGGAAAAAGAAATGTACATTTTTTTGGGAGCAATAGGAGCTGCCCTAATAAGTTATTTTGCACAAAGCCTTAATAGTCGTAACCAGATAAAAATAGCTGAAAAAAATTTAGAGCAGCATTTGCGGTTACAAGATGAAAAAATGGCAGGTGAAAGACTGATTAAAGAAGTTGAATTGGAGCGAAACAAGCTTGAACAATTGCATGTGGTTTTATCACTTTTAGCGTTCGAAAACTCTCAAACAATGAGTTACATGCAGTCGGGCTCTGAAACGGACTTGGACAAATTTAGATCTAGATATATCGACAATACTATTCGCCTACACGAGGCAGAAGCAATCGCGGAGATATATTATCCTGAAATGTTAGAACGCTTGAAAGTGATCTATAGCGAGGCTAATAAGTTTTGGGGCTACCAAGAGCAACTTATACAAACGGATATAAAGGAAAATAGGTCAGGCTGGGAGAGTGCACTTTATAAAGTTCAAGAGTCAGGCACAAAGATATATTCGCACGTAAAAGATTTAAAAGCGGACATTGCTAAACGCGGAAAGTTGCTGAAGCAAGAAATGTTACCATAAGTGCTATTTAACAAACTGTTCAAGAGTGATTCGGCACGCGTGGCATTTTTACTATGCGTTGGTTTTAGTGGTTAAGTGTTATGCAGAGGCATCGGTATTGCGTGCCTCACACCTTAACAGGGCG
>NZ_JAHGAD010000003.1:0-40058 GCF_030248375.1 Vibrio sp. B181a
AGGCTTTAAATTTAGACTTTAGGTCTAACCAGTGCGGAGCGGTAGTTCAGTTGGTTAGAATACCGGCCTGTCACGCCGGGGGTCGCGGGTTCGAGTCCCGTCCGCTCCGCCACTTATTTAGAAAGCCTTGCTAGAAATAGCAAGGCTTTCGTCGTTTCTAGAGCCTTCAATTTCCTACTCGCTCTAGCCTTATTTACCATTAAGCTCCCTTCTTCTTAAACCGACCTATTTTACTTTTTTGCTATATGTATGTGGGTGCTTACTAACTTGTTAGTGACTATTAAATATAGGTCTTCATTTGTAATCTCTGAATCTAAGCATTATGACTGCACATCTTTAAAAGATAACTGAGAATCATTATTAATATTTAGTTACACTCACATCAATTGGAATAATGGGTGACTAAATACATGGATATATCTCGTCGACGCTTGCTTCAATCTTCCTTAGCGATCTCTGCGCTTACCGTTCTGCCTGCATGTTCTCTATATAGGGGCACTAACAAACAAGGTCAGCATATATACGACATCACTGCAGAGCCTTCTATTGCTGAATTAGTACCAGGATTTAATACGGATGTACTCGCGTTTAATGGATCGATTCCAGCTCCTACGATTCGTTGTCGCCAAGGCGAGAAAGTTATTATCCGATTTACCAACAAGCTTTCAGAGCCAACTACAATCCACTGGCATGGCTTGCGGATCCCTATTGAAATGGATGGTGTCCCTTTCTTGAGCCAGCCGCCTATCATGCCGGGTGAAACATTCGTTTATGAATTTACACCGCCAGATGCGGGTACGTTTTGGTATCACCCACATATGAATAGCGTTAAGCAGCTTGGTATGGGGTTAGTTGGTCTAATTATCGTTGAAGAGGCTGAGCCTGTTCAGTTTAATGAAGAGCATGAAGTCGTTCTCAAGCATTGGCATTTAGACAAACAAGGTGAGTGGAAGAATCTAATGGTGCCGCGCTTGAGTGCACGCATGGGAACGCCAGGAGAGTGGAGTAGCGTCAATGGTGTTCATGAACCTGTTTATGCGTTGAAGCAGAATGCAACAACGCGACTAAGAATTGCTAATGTCGATAACACCATTACTTACCCGATCGCCATAGAAGGTGCAGAGGCTTGGGTTATTGCTATAGATGGTAATCCTGTTAAAACGCCTTATAAGCTCACTCAGCACAAAATTGGTCCGGGAATGAGGTTAGATGTCGGATTGATTGCTCCGAAGGCTGGAGAACGTGTTTATGTGCGTCAAATGAAAGGACGCTTCCCATTCCCTTTGTGTGAGTTTGATATTGTTGAGTCTGACCTGCCGAGTAATCAGAAACTGCCTTTATTGCCTCTCAACCCTGTGCCAGATCTTGATTTGGAAAATGCGGAACAAATTGATTATGTGTTTGAATGGGAGGGGGCAGTCACTCCTGCCGATAAATCGGGCAAAGCGATACCTAAGTTTTGGCTAATGAATAAACGAGCTTGGGAGGGAATGAGTAAAGATAATATTCCTGCGCCGCTTTCAACATTGGAGGTGGGAAAAACCTATATCTTCAACCTTAAGAACGTCACCCAATATCATCATCCTATTCATCTTCATGGACATACATTTACCGTTCTTGAATTAGATGGCAAAAAACTCGATGAGCCGTTTCATACCGATACGGTCTTACTTGGAAAAAACGGCAGTGCGAAAGCGGCATTTGTTGCAGATAACCCAGGGCGTTGGATGTACCATTGTCATGTGATTGAACACATGAAGACAGGTTTGATGGGGTACATCGAAGTAAAGTGACTCCTGTAACTTTTTAAATCTTGATAAGTTTTAAGCGCTATACTTTGCTGAATTCTAAGATTGTATAATCACTATTACCGTAAATTTGATTACAATGTCGCCATTAACTTTTCTGGGGGAACTATGGGGCAACTATCCGTTTTAGGTTTTATTGCATTGGGTGGCGCATTTGGTGCATGTTCTCGTTACTTAATTTCTGAACTTTGTGTGATGCTACTTGGTCGTGGTTTTCCATACGGTACATTAACGGTTAACGTTGTTGGCTCATTTATTATGGGCCTACTAATTGCTGCGTTTGAAACTGAGTTAATGGTCACTGACCCATGGCGTCAAATTATCGGGCTTGGCTTTTTGGGCGCATTAACTACGTTCTCGACTTTCTCAATGGACAACGTGTTGCTTATGCAGCAGGGGGCTTTCTTTAAGATGGGATTGAACGTATTGCTGAATGTCGTGTTAAGCATTTCGGCTGCGTGGATTGGTTTCCAATTATTGATGCGTAGCTAGCAAAAACACTCAAATCTTCATCAGGTCGGCTTGGTTTAACCAAGCCGTTTTTATATACTGATTTCACTTGTCGGAGTGCCATAAGGCTGAGACCGTTAATTCGGGATCCGTTGAACCTGATCAGATTAGAATCTGCGAAGGGAACAAGAGAAGATATCTACACCAGAGTTCTATCTGGTTGACCTATCAAATAGTCGAATGTTGTTATAGACGAAGAGCACTCGCCCGACTTGTCTTTAATTCGATTCCTCTTGTCGCATCTATCCGCCAAGCATTTTTATCCCAATACTTTTTATCTAAGCATAACAAAGCAAGGAAAAATGCTATGTCGAGTCGCAAGCAAGCGAGACTGGAAGCAAAACAGTTCATTGATACACTCTCGGTACAACCGTACCCAAATTCAAGCAAAGTCTACGTAGAGGGTTCACGTCCCGATATTCGTGTGCCAATGCGTGAAATATCACTCGCTGATAGCCTTATTGGAGGCACAAAAGAAGCGCCTATTTTCGAGCCTAATGAGCCAGTACGCGTTTACGATACCTCGGGTGTATACACAGACCCAAATCACACCATAGACCTTTACAATGGCTTACCTAAACTGAGAGAAGGGTGGATTGAAGAGCGTGCCGATACTGAACTACTCGATGAAGTAAGCTCGGTATACACCAAAGAGCGCCTAGAAGATGAAACGCTAGACGATCTTCGTTACGGAAATCTACCACGTATTCGACGTGCCAAAGATGGGCAATGCGTGACTCAATTGCACTATGCTCGCCAAGGTATAATCACCCCAGAAATGGAATACATTGCTCTGCGTGAAAATATGGGGCGTGCTCAATACCGCGATGAAGTGCTGAATCAACAACATCCGGGTCAAAGCTTCGGAGCGAATCTTCCTAAAGACATTACCGCCGAGTTTGTGCGTAAAGAAGTCGCCGAAGGTCGCGCGATTATCCCTTCTAATATCAACCACCCAGAATCCGAACCAATGATCATTGGACGTAACTTTTTGGTCAAAGTGAACGCCAACATCGGTAACTCATCGGTTACTTCTTCGATTGAAGAAGAAGTAGAGAAACTAGTGTGGGCGACGCGCTGGGGTGGAGATACCGTTATGGATCTCTCTACTGGGCGTAACATTCACGAAACTCGCGAGTGGATTCTGCGTAATAGTCCGGTTCCGATCGGTACTGTACCTATGTACCAAGCGCTTGAGAAAGTGAATGGTGTGGCGGAAAACCTTAACTGGGAAGTGATGCGCGATACTCTGATTGAGCAAGCAGAGCAGGGCGTTGACTACTTCACTATTCATGCCGGTTTACTACTTCGCTATGTGCCAATGACAGCAAAACGCGTTACTGGCATCGTTTCTCGTGGTGGTTCTATCATCGCGAAATGGTGTTTAGCGCATCACCAAGAAAGCTTCTTATATACCCACTTCCGAGAGATCTGTGAAATCTGTGCTAAGTACGATGTCGCACTATCTCTCGGTGATGGTCTGCGTCCTGGTTCGGTTGCAGATGCTAACGATGAAGCGCAATTTGCAGAGCTTCGTACCCTTGGTGAGTTAACCAAGATTGCGTGGGAATACGACGTACAGGTGATTATCGAAGGTCCTGGTCATGTCCCAATGCATATGATCAAAGAGAACATGGAAGAGCAGTTAGAGCACTGCCATGAAGCTCCTTTCTACACCCTTGGTCCACTGACTACAGACGTTGCTCCTGGTTATGACCATATTACTTCAGGTATTGGCGCTGCGATGATTGGTTGGTATGGCTGTGCGATGCTTTGTTATGTAACTCCTAAAGAACACCTTGGCTTACCGAACAAAGAAGATGTAAAGGTAGGTATGATCACTTACAAGCTTGCTGCGCACGCCGCTGATTTGGCAAAGGGACACCCTGGTGCTCAAGTTCGTGATAACGCACTTTCTAAAGCTCGCTTCGAGTTCCGCTGGGAAGACCAATTTAACTTGTCGCTCGACCCAGATACCGCTCGTGCTTTCCATGATGAAACCTTGCCTCAAGAGTCTGGAAAAGTTGCTCACTTCTGTTCGATGTGTGGACCAAAGTTCTGCTCGATGAAGATTTCGCAAGAGGTACGAGAATACGCGAAAGATACTGAGCAAGTTGCTGCGGACCAAGCTATCTCAATCAAAATGCTTGATGATCCTCTTGAGGGGATGCGTCAGAAATCGCAAGAGTTTAGAGACACAGGTTCAGAGTTATACCACCCAGCAGCACATGCCGAGGTAAGTGACTAATGAGCAAAATCCTTATTCCGTCATCATTGATTGAACTGACAGGTTTAGTTCAGCAATGTTTGTTGTTGGCGAAAGAACAGGGTTTTAGCATCGAAGACATTGAGTTGGGTGTGAGCCCAACTCAATCTATTCAGCTTGTTCGCAACCAACAGACCACACGCATAACGACAGATCTTATTGATGGTTATGACTCCGAGCATGAGAGTTCATTTGTGCTCTACTACCGCTCTGCTTTATCGGTAGAGGCGTGTGCTAAGCAACCGTCGAAAGCGATTTATATTGGCATTGCTGATACGCAGGTATCCGATGAAAAAGAGAAAGTGCTTCAGTTTGATATCTGGCGTCACCCCATTAACAACGAAGTGAGAGCGCTTTCCGTTAAGTCCAAATTCAACGCTATGTTCGATCCCGAACATCACCTTGCTTGGATTGTAACGCTGACAGTCCTCGATTTTCCTATCGAAGATGCGTTAACACTTGCTCGAGGAATGCTAACTCAACAAGCGAATGTTTCACGTGAAACACTGTTGAATGACAACTTCGACGGAGGGCAAACTACTCAGTGGGCTGACCAATTTGATGATTTCCCCGCACCTGTACTGGAGGATAACCGACTAGGTATTCAAGTTGGTTGGTCTGCACAAGGCGAGAGCGTTAGCTTTCCAACTCTGACTAAGCAAAGTTTAGGGCTCTATCCAGTCGTTGATGATGTTGCTTGGATTGAACGTCTATTGCCACTAGGCATCAACACTATTCAACTGCGAATCAAGAACCCACAACAAGCCGATTTAGAACGACAGATCATTCGAGCAATTGAGCTAGGTCGTCAGTATCAAGCACAAGTGTTCATCAATGACTATTGGCAGTTGGCAATCAAGCATGGCGCTTATGGCGTTCACCTAGGACAAGAAGACATAGAAGAATCGAATTTGGCTCAGCTAACTAAAGCCGGTATTCGTCTTGGTCTTTCTACTCATGGTTATTACGAACTACTGCGCATCGTACAAATTCATCCTAGCTACATCGCGCTAGGGCATATTTTCCCAACCACCACAAAACAGATGTCATCGAAACCACAAGGTTTGGTGCGCTTGGCACTGTATCAAAAGCTGATTGATAGCATTCCTTACGGAAACACAGCGTCGGCTTTCCGTCCTTCGAAAGACAAAACTGTGACTGGCAATGTGCTTGGCTTTCCGACGGTCGCGATTGGTGGCATTGACCAATCTAATGCTGACCAAGTTTGGCAAACAGGTGTTTCTAGCTTAGCAGTAGTGCGTGCTATTACGTTGGCAGAATCACCTCAGTCCGTCATCGAGTGCTTCGCACAACTGATGAAGGAAAGACAGCTAACGTTTACTGATCAGAATAGAGAGTTGGTGGATACCAAGAGAGGCGAGCATGCTCACGGATAAGCAGTTCCTTCGCTATCAACGCCAAGTCGCTCTGCCTGAAATTGCCGAAGTTGGGCAAGAGCGTTTGAGCAAATCGCATGTGCTGATCATCGGTTGTGGCGGATTGGGGAGCGCAGCGAGTTTGTACTTGGCGTCAGCGGGCGTTGGTAAATTGGTTGTGGTTGATGACGATGAAGTTGATAGCAGTAATCTACAACGTCAGATCATTTATCGTGAACAAGACCTCCAAGTTGCGAAAACAAAAGCAACTGTAAAGCAACTGACAGACCTTAATTCTATGGTTCAAATTCGTGCTCTCAATAAGCGATTAGACAAAGCACAGCTGAAGCTTGAGGTGATGTTGGCGGATGTGGTGTTGGATTGCACCGACAACATGCCAACACGCCAGCTAATTAACCAAGTTTGTTGCGAACAAAATACGCCGCTCATCTCTGCGGCAGCAATTGGTTGGCAAGGGCAATTCGCTGTCTTTGATTACCAAACACCAAGTGAACAAGAAGCGCAGAGTAAAGCGTGTTACCGCTGTTTGTATCCGTTCGATGAATTACCACAAACGCAAAAATGCAGTGAGAGCGGTGTCGTCGGTCCGGTGGTGGGGACACTTGGCAACTACCAAGCGATAGCGGCAATTCAAAAACTGGCGACGGGAAAGTTTCATGTCGAGACTGCCAAGTTACACCTGTTCGATGGATTGAAGCTGCAATGGCAAACCATGGCGATAAGCAAAGACAAACAGTGCCAAGTGTGTGCTCAGATTTAGCTTACGAGTAATGGGCAGAATTAAGAGAGTTGGAAGCAATGACGTTATCAGAACAACAAACAACACAAATGACCGCTGCTGACTTAGATGTGATCACTATTGTCATCAATGACCAGTCACATCAAGTTGCCAGTGAGTCGAATCTACAGCAAATAATTAGTCAATTTGCGCTGCCTGAAATGGGCTGTGTTTTTGCAATTAATAACAATGTTGTGCCGCGCAGTGAGTGGGCTAGCACAGTTCTTTCACAGGGAGATAGCATCTCTTTGTTTCAAGCGATCGCAGGGGGTTAAAGTCGATGCTTAAAATTGGTGATAAACAATTCGAATCAAGACTGTTCACGGGAACAGGGAAGTTTGCCAACAGCCGATTAATGGCAGAAGCGATTCAAGTATCGGGTTCTCAACTTGCGACCATGGCGTTGAAGCGTGTGGATGTGAACGACCAACAAGACGATATTTTGCTGCCGCTAGTACAAGCGGGCGTGAACTTATTGCCGAATACCTCAGGTGCAAAGAATGCTAAAGATGCTGTGTTTGCAGCACAATTGGCGAGAGAAGCGTTAGGTACAAACTGGCTAAAATTGGAGATTCACCCAGACCCGAAGTACTTGATGCCCGATCCAATCGAGACACTTGCGGCCGCTGAACAACTGGTTCGTGAAGGCTTCATTGTGCTTCCTTATTGTCATGCTGACCCAGTTCTGTGTAAACGATTGGAAGAAGTAGGCTGTGCTGCGGTCATGCCATTAGGTGCTCCGATCGGTTCTAACAAAGGGATAGTTTCCCACGATTTCCTAGAGATCATCATCGACCAAGCTAATGTTCCTGTGGTTGTCGATGCGGGTATCGGTGCTCCTTCACATGCCGCGCGTGCGATGGAAATGGGCGCGGATGCCGTTCTCGTTAATACCGCGATTGCAGCTTCGAGCGATCCCGTTGCGATGGCGAAGGCATTTAAGTTGGCGGTAGAGTCGGGGCGTATGGCTTATGAAGCCGGACTTGCTGGTAAGGTTTCTCATGCGGTTGCGTCGAGTCCACTGACGTCATTCCTAGATGAGCTTTAGTCCTAGATTGGTTTAGCTATTAAGCGAGGAAAAAATGAGCTTCGTTGAACAATTTAAGCAGCTGAATTGGGACGACATTTCGATGTCGATCTACGCGAAAACCGCACAAGATGTCGAGCGAGCATTGAATAAACCCAAACGTGATTTGGAAGACTTTAAAGCGCTAATTTCACCTGCGGCTGAAGCATACTTAGAGCAAATGGCGCAGTTGTCATACTCGGCAACTCGCAAGCGTTTTGGCAATACCATGTCGCTTTATATTCCGTTGTATCTCTCCAACTTGTGCGCCAATGCTTGTACTTATTGTGGCTTCTCGATGGAGAACAGAATCAAGCGTCGTACCTTGAATAGAGACGAAGTGGCTGCAGAAGTTGAAGCCATTAAACGCATGAAGTTCGATAGCGTATTGCTGGTGACTGGCGAACACGAAACCAAAGTGGGCATGAAATACTTCCGCGAAATGGTGCCGGTGATTAAGCAACGCTTTAACTATTTAGCGATGGAAGTACAGCCGCTAGATCAAGACGAATACGCCGAGCTTAAGACATTGGGTTTGGATGCGGTGATGGTCTATCAAGAAACGTATCATCCTTCGACTTATGCCGAACAGCATTTACGTGGCAATAAGATGGATTTCGAATACCGATTGGATACACCCGATCGTCTTGCAAAAGCGGGCATCGATAAGATCGGTATTGGCGCATTGATAGGGTTAGAAGAATGGCGAACAGATTGCTTTTATGTGGCAGCGCACTTGGACTATCTTGAGCGTACGTATTGGCAAACCCGCTACTCGATTTCTTTCCCACGTTTACGTCCTTGTGAGGGGGCCAGTTCTTTAAACGGAAAGCAACCCAAATCAGTCATGACGGATAAGCAGCTTGTTCAGTTGATTTGCGCTTATCGTTTGTTGAACCCAGAAGTTGAGTTGTCACTATCGACTCGTGAATCACCTAAGTTTAGAGATAACGCATTGCCTTTAGGCATTACCAGTATGTCTGCCGCATCGAAAACTCAGCCGGGTGGGTATGCGATGGATGATGTTGAACTCGAGCAGTTTGAGATCAGTGATGAGCGAAGTGCGGGTTCTGTGGAAGATATGATTCGAGCCAAAGGCTTTGACCCAGTATGGCGAGATTGGCACTCAGCGTATTCTGGTTAAGTAGCAAAGAAAGCCACTGGTCATCGTTATGTTTCACGTGAAACATAGGCAAAAAAAGAGGGTTGATGCAAAACATCAACCCTCTACTTTTTTCTAGCTTCTAGCTTCTAGCTTCTAGCTTCTAGCTTCTAACTGTGTGCTACAGGCAGCGTTGCTTGACGAAGCCACTCTTTCACATCACCTTCAACCAGCGGGCTGATCTCATCCCATACTTTCTGATGGTAGTCATTCAGCCAAGCAAGTTCTGGGCGAGTTAGCATATCAACGTTGATATTGCGCCTGTCGATTGGACAGCGTGTTAGCGACTCAAATGACAGAACAGGGAAGTCACCGTTAGTTGGTGTTTCAACAACAAGCTCTAGGTTTTCAATACGGATACCAAACGCATCTGCACGGTAATAACCGGGCTCGTTGGACAACACCATACCTTTTGTTAGAGGCACGTCGATTTGCTTCTTCGAAATGCTCGCTGGACCTTCATGAACACTTAGGAAGTGACCAACACCGTGACCAGTACCGTGATCGTAATCATAGCCTTCCGCCCACAGGTGCTGACGAGCTAGCGTATCGATTTGGTAGCCACGTGTGCCTTTCGGGAAGCGTGCACGAGCAACACCGATGTGACCTTTTAGCGCGAGAGTGAATTGTTTAATCATCTCTTGTGAAGGCTGACCGATCGCAATAGTACGCGTGATGTCTGTCGTGCCATCTAGGTACTGACCGCCTGAATCCACTAGGTAAAGTGTGTTCAGCTCTAGCTTGCCAGGTTCAGGTTGGTTCTCGTGGTTGTAGTGACACATTGCTGCATTGCCACCTGCTGCCGAAATAGTATCGAAGCTAAGATCCATAAGTGTTGGGTCTTCGCTACGGAACGCTTCCAGTTTGTCTGCCAGCGTCGCTTCATCATGCAGATTACCTGCAACGACTTCTGCATCTAACCAAGATAGGAACTTACTCATCGCCACGCCATCACGGATATGGCATGCTTTCATGCCTGCGATTTCAACTGCATTCTTCGCTGCTTTTGGCATTAGGCATGGGTCAGCTTTACTCACCACAGATGCGCCTGCATTTTGTAGAACCAACTTAAACCACGCGTTACTTGTCGCAGGGTCAACCAGTACATTCTTGCCAGTTAGGGTTTCTAGTCGTGCTTGCAATGCTTCTGGGTGATGAACTGTTACGTCCGCACCTACGTGAGCGCCAAAGTCAGCAGGTAGGCGAGCTGGATCTAGGAAGTATTCCACGCTTGAATCTGAGTGTAGAATCGCGTGAGAAAGCAGAACTGGTAGGCGTGATACATCTAGACCACGAACGTTGAGCAACCAACAGATAGAATCAAGTGCTGTTATCACTGCGCTATCTGCGCCGGCTTTTTTCACGAGCTCTGCGATTTCTTGGCGTTTGCTTTCACTTGATTGGCCAACTGCTTCTGTTGCCATTAGACGAACATCAGAAACTACAGGAGCAGGGCGGTCGTGCCACAGCTCATCAATTGGGTTGCTGTCGAGAATCTTAAGCTCAAGTGCACCTGCAAGTTTTGCTTGTGCCATGTCTAACCAAGCAGAGTTGTGCATACGAGGGTCGATTGCCACAGAGGCGCCATTTGCAAGATGGTCTTTAATCCAATCTAGTGCAGGCTCTTCAATCAGGTGACGGTATTCGAATAGATCAGCAGGAACCTGCTTAGTGACTTGTACCGTGTAGCGACCATCAACAAAGATAGCGGCTTTGTCTTTGGTGATTACCGCAGCACCGGCAGAACCGGTAAAACCAGTTAGCCAATGTAAACGCTCGTTGTGCGCTGGTACGTATTCGCCCAAGTACTCGTCTTCATGAGGGACAAGTAGGGCATCAATATTATGTTGTGCTAGCCATTCGCGAATTGCATTCACGCGGCTTTGGGTATCGTTGTGCATCTGTGTTATTCCTTCAAATTACCGCTCCTTCATGCTCAGGTGTGGGAGCTGTTTCCATCTGCTTCATGCAGTTTACGATTCCATTGAGGTTCGCAATCACTTCAATAGAGTCGGAGTACAACAGGCCATAGATGAGCCAAAAAGGACTATCGACGGTTAAGCTACTCATTTTACCGTAAGAGCGCAAATCGCGTCCGGGATTTTTATCTAAGATGATCGGTTTTTTGCGTGATCATGGTACGTAGCCAAGTTAAAGCTGGGTCATTTTCTCTGTCTCGGTGCCAGAACAAAGTGTAAGCCATTGGCGGGAATTCGAGTGGCAGCGGCAGTAATGCCATGTCGTGTTGTCTGGCTGCCAGCTTCACAAAGTGGCTTGGCGCGGTAAACACAAAATCAGTGTAAGAACACAAACTGGCGGCACTGTTAAAGTCCGGTACGGTGACTGCGATGTCACGTTCGCGACCAATGTCGGCTAAACGATAGTCGAGCAGCCAACGGTCGTTGCCATCACAACGTACCTGAACATGGCGCAGGGCTAGATAAGCTTCCAAATTCCAATTACCACGCAAAGCCGGGTGGTCTTTACGTACGATACACATTTGGTGGTCACGATAGATTTCCTGCTCACAAATGTCATCTGGTGGCAGCATAGTCAGCTTAGCATCGTTGATGTCGATATCTCGACCCGTCATGCCTAAATCGATTTCACCGCGCTGAATCATCTTGAAGGTTTGCTCCGACCAAGAGTGGGTACTGATGGTCACGCCTGGCGCTTGTTGGAAAATCGCTGGCAAGAAGTGAGGCAGAATGAGCGGGTAGACACTCTCTACCGCTGCGATTTGAAAACGGTACTCACTGCTCTGTGGTGAGAACTCTTCGGGTTGAGTCAGCACCTCAAGTTGGTTTATCAACAGATCCAGTTTCGGTTTAAGGAACAATGCACGCGGTGTTGGCGTCAATCCGTGTGAGTTTCGAGTGAATAGGGGATCATCAAATTGGGTACGTAATTTAGCCAAAGACTTACTCACGGCGGACTGGCTCAAGCACAGTCGGTGAGCGGCTCGGGTGACATTCAACTCTTCAATCAGCACTTTAAAACAGACCAGCAAATTGAGGTCGATGCGTGCCAGTTTCTCTACGTTCACAGTGATTTTCCCCATTGGAATAATGGTCATGAGTATACATCATTTCCATTCATATCATCAGATGATTAAGCTTTGCTCAAAAGTTCTTGTTCAATTTGGAGTGTTTTGTGTCTAGCCATATTACAAATAGCAAAAAACAGATGGCGCTGTTGACCATGTTAGTTCTGTTCAGTCCGCTTGCGATTGATATCTATCTACCTGCTTTACCTCTTATCGCGTCCACTTTTCAGGTAGAAAATGCATTGGCACAAGACACCATCACTTGGTTCCTATTTGCTATGGGTGTTGGTCAGCTATTCGCTGGTCCCCTGGCAGATAAACTCGGACGTCGAACTGTTGCATTGGGAGGCATCACCATCTACGCATTGAGCGCTTTATTGGCGTGGAGTGCTCAAAATATTGAGTGGATGTTGGCGGCTCGCTTGCTACAAGGCTTAGGTGCATGTGCAACATCTGTAGCAGCCTTTGCAACAGTTCGCGATATCTTTGGCCCGGAAAAAAGCGGCAAAATGATCAGCTATCTTAACGGTGCGATCTGCTTTATTCCGGCACTAGCCCCGATTCTTGGTAGCTGGTTAACCCAACAATTTGATTGGCGCGCAAACTTCAGCTTTATGGCGGGCTTCGCTGTGATTGCAGGCTCGATGATGTTCTTCGGCATGAAGGAAACTAACCCGGCAACTGAAAAGCAAGCCGTGTTTAAGCTAAGCCGCTATTGGTCGGTACTAAGTACACCGTCATTCATTTTCCATGCATCATTGTGCTTGATGGCGATGGCCGTGATTCTTGCTTACGTGACTTCTGCTCCAGGCGTCTTGATGACAGGTATGGGTTTGTCGATGAACGAATTCACCTTCTGGTTTGGCCTTAACGCGGTATTTAATATTGCGGCATGTATGCTAGCGCCTAAGTTTATGGATCGCTGGGGCACACACAACTCGCTTGTGGTTGGTATCAGCTTGTTAGCAATTGCTGGCGTGATCATGATGGTAATGAAAGAGCACAATACGGCGTTGGCTTTCATGTTGCCAATCTTTATCTCATCGGTTGGCTTTGCTTGGATTCTTGGTGCGGCAGCAGGTAAAGCACTAGAACCATTTGGTGATAAGGCGGGAACCGCGGCAGCACTACTTGGTCTGTTCCAGATGAGTGGCTCTGGTTTGTTGGTGGGTACGCTGCAACGACTATCACTTGAACCACAAACCCTGATCGCGATTCATATGTGGGTACTGCTTCCAGCGTTGGTGATTCTGTTTAGTAAAGCAGGTAAGAGCTGGCATGCAAAATTGGTGAATGCATAAAACTCGACAATTTAGTATTTTCCAATGTACTTAACGCGTGTATATTTGTCGTTCAAACTTTTCTCGACACCATAACGGAACTCATAAAGTAATGTCGTTAACCACGTATGAAATGGCTCGTATCCTAGAGCAAATGGAAGAGTCACCAGAAAAGGTGATGTTTGGTAAGTTGCTAAATGAATTAGGCAACCAAAGCTCTGAGCGTATTCGTAGCGCGGCAAAACAAGTTCCTGTGCCAGTTTTACGTGACCTTGTGTATCAATTTCAGCAAGTGATTGAGTCACGCAAAGGTGAGCAGGTTGAGCAGATGGCAAAAGACCTTGCTCAGCAAGGTATCTCAGCTGAAGAGCTAATGGCTTACTTAAACAAATAATAAAAAATCCCCGCTTCATGCGGGGATTTTTTTAGTGAGTGATTTTCTTCTTCAGTATGTGGTCGAGGGACAATGGTCCTGGTCCCCATACAATCACTACAAGAATCATCAATCCCCAAAGTTGGTGATCATAGAAACCTTTCTCCCACAGCAGTGGGTAAGAGACTACAGCGATGATGTTGAACACAAACAGAATCGCAGCCATCGGGCGGGTAATCAATCCGAGTGCCAAGAACACAGGTAGAACCAATTCTGCAGCCGTACCTAAGTAAGCTGCCAACTCCCACGGTAGTATTGGCACTTGGTACTCCAGCTCAAATAAATACAGTGTGCTATCCCAAGACGAGATTTTGATTAGCCCTGAATTGAAGAACACCCATGCAACCCACAAGCGACAAAAGAGAAGTAGTAAAGGGACAAAGCCAGCTTGTAGGGTACTGATTAAATCGTCGTACCGATTCACTAAGTTCTTAACCGTATCCGTCATAGAGTGCTCCTTAGATTGATTTCAATGTAAAGCCGTCAACGAGATCGAGTGCCATGATGCTATTGAGATGAGCGAGTAAAACTTCAGGTATTTCGCTTAAACTTAGCTGCTGCTCTAAACATTGCAGTAGTTGGAACACATTGGCATCGAGTGCGTGACACAAGGCTTCTCCATTGGCTTGAATCGAGATGACACCTTGCTGTAATTGGTTGATATTAAGTTGTTCGAATTGCCCAGTTTGAATCGCGCCAAACAAATCAAATACGGCGTAGCTAGAGTCAAAGCTGCGGCAGCCTTTTTTAAGGTGCAAAATCAAAGCGGGTTGTTGCTCTTCACTCACTTCGCCAAGTGCCGCAAGCGGTTTTAATTCTGCTGCATTGGATTGTTCATACTGCGCTTGACGAGCAAGGTCGATATGCCACTCGAAGCGAGCGACTTCAGGGCTGTATGGTGCTTGTGCGATCACCTGACTGAACTGCATGATGGTGTCTTGAAAACCTTCGCCATAATGGGCCACATTTCCTTCTTCTAATGGATAAGTGAGAACATGCTGGCGAGCCATCTGTTCAAAGCATTCTTTACCAAGCAGCGCTTCAACCATCGGGTAGGTCGCGGATAACACCTCGCTTAAGCTGACGATAAAGTTATTGCGGTAAATCTGCATGCGTTCATCAGCGGTAAACTCATCACTGGCAATATCGCAATCTTCACCGAGTGCTTGATAGTGTAGGGCTTTAGCAAACTGGCTTTGTAAGGTGGCTAGATTCATGATGCCTTCCTTGGTTCGCTTTGTTCACTTGGGAGTGTGCCCTGTAATAACAGTTGCGATGCTTTCTGCGCTTCTCCGAGCAAAACTTCTGGCGCGGGGATATCCAAGTCCCATTCAATCAGCGCATGGCGTGGACCGTGTTTTTTGGTCCACTGTGCGAACAGTTGCCAAACTTCATCACTAACTGGGCGGCTATGGGTATCAATCCATATCTCACCTTTGTCGAGTTGTTTGATGGTAAAACCTGCCAAGTGAATCTCATCCACTTTGTCAGCTGGAATCGCATCTAGGTATGTGTCGCAATCAAAACCGTGGTTGAATGCCGAAACATAAACATTGTTTAAATCGAGCAATAAACGACAGTCAGTGCGCTTTTGCACTTCGGTAAGAAACTCCCATTCGCTGATGGTCGAATGTTGAAACTTCACATAACTAGATGGGTTCTCTATCAAGATCTCGCGTTGCAAATAATCCTGCACTTCATTCACGTTACGAGTGAACACTTTGAGCGCTTCTTCCGTATACGGGAGTGGAAGCAGATCATTAAAGTAGTGACCGCCGTTTTCACTCCAACTCAAATGGTCAGAAACAAGAATCGGGTCGATTGAGTCAATCAGCGCTTTAAGTTGAGCAAGGTGCTTTTTATTCACACGTTCCACCGAACCTAGTGACAGACCAATGCCGTGACAGCTAATTTGATACCGCTCGCGTAATGCTTGTAGTTGATTGCGCTCTGCAGCGTTGGGTTGAAAATAGTTTTCACTGTGGATTTCTAACCAAGATAACTCGGGTTTGTTTTGGCTAAAGTAATCGAGGTGAGGGGTTCTTAATCCAACTCCAACAAGGTCGTGGAAGGTGTGGTGTTTCACGTGAAACTCCTTTTCAAAGCGGGCGGGAAGAGAAGGATGCGCTGGTTGAGCGTCAACGCACCCTCGCATCAGTTAGCCATGAAAGATTACGAAGAAGAAGTGCTACCGCCTGTTAGTTTGTCACACAGACCTTTTGGTACGACTACGAATGCGTCTTTTTGGTTATCTTCTTTAGAAGTACCGGCACATGAGCTGCTTTTCGTTGCACAGTCGTTTTTACCTGCTTTAGAAACGCCGTAGCACTTTTCTTTCTCAGCAGCCACAGCTGGAGCCGCGGTTAGCATTGTGCCGCCAAGTGCTAGAAGACCAGTAACAGCAGCAGTAACAGCTAGATTCGACTTTTTCATAATAAATTCCTCTGAATGATTTCCTTTACTTTAAGTTGGCAAGGTGAACCGCCTGTTTTGGCGTTTTGTTATCAGCTTGCTTAATTTAAAAGATAGGAAACGGACTAAAAAACTTTCATAAATATTTTCGAAATCAATAGATTTGAAAGGTAGAATTTATATAAGCCCTTGATGTTTAGAGTGAAAATGCAACGATTTTTTTATGAAATTTTGTCTAATCTGAACTGGTTGTTTAGGTTATAATCTATTTTTATGTATAAATAACCAGTAGCTCTCATCATGATGGATCCATCTCTATTACTCGACGGTTTGAACGACAAACAACGTGAAGCCGTTGCAGCACCTCTAGAAAACTTGCTCGTCCTTGCTGGTGCAGGGAGTGGTAAGACGCGCGTTCTTGTTCACCGTATCGCTTGGTTGATGTCGGTAGAGCAGGCTTCTCCGTTCTCAATCATGTCGGTAACCTTTACCAATAAGGCGGCGGCAGAGATGCGTGGACGTATCGAAGAGCTAATGATGGGCAGTGCAGGCGGTATGTGGAATGGTACTTTCCACGGCATTTGTCACCGTATTCTGCGTGCGCACTATCTTGATGCCAAGCTACCGGAAGATTTCCAAATCATCGACAGTGACGACCAACAGCGTCTACTAAAGCGTTTGATTAAAGCGCAAAACCTCGATGAGAAGCAGTGGCCAGCACGCCAAGTGGCATGGTGGATTAACGGCAAGAAAGACGAAGGTCTGCGCCCGTCGCACATTGATGCGTACCACGATCCAGTGACCAAGACATATCTGCAGTTGTACACCGCTTACCAAGAAGCGTGTGATCGTGCTGGTTTAGTCGATTTTGCGGAAATCTTGCTGCGCGCACATGAGCTACTGCGTGATAACAAGTTCGTCCGTGAACACTACCAAGCACGCTTTAAGCATATCTTGGTGGACGAGTTCCAAGATACCAACAACATTCAATATGCTTGGCTACGTATGATGGCGGGACCTGAGTGTCACGTGATGATCGTAGGTGATGACGATCAGTCGATTTACGGCTGGCGTGGTGCAAAAGTCGAGAACATTGAGAAGTTTACGCTGGAATTCCCAAGCGTGAATACCATTCGTCTTGAGCAAAACTACCGTTCAACCAAGACCATTCTGGAAGCGTCCAACGCCCTGATCGCGAATAATACCGAGCGTATGGGTAAAGAGCTTTGGACTGATGGCGTTGTCGGTGAGCCTATCTCGGTTTACAGCGCTTACAACGAATTGGATGAAGCCCGTTTTGCGGTAAACAAAATCAAAGAGTGGCAAGACAAGGGCGGGGCTCTGAACGACGCTGCAATGCTTTATCGCAACAACGCCCAGTCGCGTGTTCTGGAAGAAGCATTAATCCAAGCTGGTTTGCCTTACCGTATCTACGGTGGCATGCGATTCTTCGAACGTCAGGAAATCAAAGATGCCTTGAGCTACATGCGTTTGATTGCCAACCGTAATGATGATGCGGCGTTTGAACGTGTAGTGAATACGCCAACACGTGGTTTGGGTGATAAGACGCTTGAAACCATCCGTTTTGCGGCTCGTGACCGTGGTTGCACCATGTGGGAAGCGAGTGTCGCTATGTTGGATGAGAAGGTACTTGCAGGTCGTGCTGCTGGTGCTCTGAGCCGTTTTATCGAGCTTGTTACGGCACTAGAAGACGACACCATCGAGATGCCGCTGCATCACCAAACTGACCATGTGATTAAATATTCGGGCTTGTTCGCGATGTACGAACAAGAGAAGGGCGAAAAGTCTAAGGCGCGTATTGAGAACTTGGAGGAATTGGTGACCGCAACTCGCCAATTCGAGAAACCAGAAGAAGCTGAAGACATGTCACTGCTGACGGCGTTTCTAACCCACGCTGCATTAGAAGCGGGTGAAGGACAAGCGGATGAGTTTGAAGATGCGGTTCAGCTCATGACATTGCACAGTGCGAAAGGTCTAGAGTTCCCACTGGTATTTATGGTCGGTGTGGAAGAAGGCATGTTCCCAAGCCAAATGTCGGCAGAAGAAGCGGGGCGTTTAGAAGAAGAACGTCGTCTGTGTTACGTAGGCATGACCCGTGCGATGCAGAAACTGTACATCACTTATGCTGAAATGCGCCGTTTGTACGGTCAGGATAAGTACCATAAACCGTCTCGCTTTATCCGTGAACTGCCAGAAACTTGTTTGGACGAAGTACGCATGAAGGCGCAAGTTAGCCGTCCTGCAAGCAGCGGTCGATTTAGCCAAACGGCGGTGAAAGAGAGCTTTAATGAAACCGGCTTTACTCTAGGTTCTCGTGTGATGCATCCAAAGTTTGGTGAAGGCACCATCATCAACTTCGAAGGCAGTGGTCCACAGAGCCGCGTACAGATTGCCTTTAATGGTGAGGGCATCAAATGGTTGGTGACTGCTTACGCACGACTAGAGAAACTGTAAGGCCTTAACAAAACTCATCAACTTAAGAGCTGCTTCGGCGGCTCTTTTTGTTTGTGCTGTTTGTATGTCGCTAATGCAGTAAAAATGGAATGATAAATGGAGTGCGAAAGCGCGATTTAACTATACCGTTTGAAGTGAAAGGTGGGCGTTGTGGGGGAATGTCTATTTTCAGCAGAGCAGCTGAGAAAAATGTTAGGCAAAGAAAAACCCCGAGGGCTTGCGCCCATCGGGGTTATAGTCTTACTCGCAGCAATCCGGCTACTAAGAGTGCTCCATGCATCTAATCCATGATAGTGTGCTGAATCCGTCAGCTTAATCCTTACGTCGCCTTCCTAGCGGTGTCCTTAATGACCTTATCCTGGTCTGCTAACCATCCTCGTTAGCTCTCATCACTTGTTCCCTGAGCGGTGTCCCTGACATCATCCTGATGTTCAAATCCTTGCCTCGTCCAGAGGTGTCCATTTCCCGTCCTTAGTAGCAACCATCCTAGTCACTATTGATTCCGTTCAATGTCCAATTTTGCAATCCATGCCCGACTATTCATCCTGAATAACCGTTTCTTCTTCCTGAAGTTCACCAAGTCCGTGGTGTTTCCTGTTCCGTGTCAGCATCCTTCCGACAGGTTTAATATTACGTGTTTAACGGTTTCCAACAACGGACAAATCTCACATTTTTTTACTCTCTTAGCGTTTAAAAAAGATACATAGTCTTTTAAATCAATATCTTATGTGTTTTTGTGCGCAGTTTTGCCATTAAAAAAGAGAGGTTTGCTCAACCCTTTGTGAGAGATCTCGCACAAGGGGTCGAGCTAAATGCGCTTAATGTCCGATAGCGGCCCCTTCACGCCTTGGATCGGCCGCACCTTCTAGGCCTCGTTCAGTTATACGTATAGCATGCAGTCCAGAGTTCAAATCACGAACATCTGTCTTAAAGCCCATTTTCTCCAACGTAGGTTGTAAGCTTTCTGCCGCAGTACCTTGCTCAATATCTAAGGTACCAAAACGGTTCAGTAATCGCGGCTGATTAATCGCGCTTTGGATGTCCATATCCCATTGCGTGTGGGCGATAATGGCTTGTGCAACGTAACCAATGATGCGGCTGCCACCCGGTGAGCCAATTGCCATGTAGGGTTTATCGTCCTTCATCATAATGGTTGGTGCCATGGATGAGCGTGGGCGTTTACCCGGCTCTAAGCGGTTCGCGATTGGCACACCATCTTGGTGAGTGCGGAAGGAGAAATCGGTCAGTTCGTTGTTGAGCAAGAAGCCGCGCACCATCAAGCGTGAGCCAAAGGCGTTCTCAATGGTCGTTGTCATTGAAACCACATTGCCTTGCTTATCGACGATATTGAAATGGCTGGTGGAAGGCAGCTCGATCGATTGGTCCATGCTTAAGTTCATCGCGTGCGACCACGGAGGATTGCCGGCTTCAACCTTATTCAGGGCCTTTCCGACTTGAATCAGCTCAGCACGCTGTTTTAGATAGTCTTTATCAAGCAAGCCTTCGGTTGGCATTGGCACATAATCTTGGTCAGCCATGTATTTACCGCGATCCGCGAACGCAAGGCGAGACGCGTCGGCGATCACTTGCCATGATTTCGCGCTTTCGGCTCCCCAACCTTTAAGATCGTATTGCTCGGTGATCGCGAGAATCTGTCCAACCGTCAATGCGCCAGAGCTTGGTGGTCCCATGCCGCAAATATCATAGCTTTGGTAAGCCGCACAAACTGGTTCACGTTGCTTGATTTGGAAAGCATCAAAGTCAGGTTGTGCCAATACGCCAGGATTGCCCGGTGCATTTTGTACGGTCTTGATGATGTCTGTGGCGATATCGCCTTGATAGAAAGCTTTTGCCCCTTGCTCTGCAATTGCCGTCAGAGTTTGCGCGTATTCAGGGTTCTTCAATAATGTGCCTTCGGCTTTTGGTGAGCCATCTGGATTAAAGAAGTAAGCCTTAGTCGCAGGGAAGCGTGATAGGCGCTTGGCATCTTTCTCAATCAGACTCGCGAGACGAGGACTGACTTCGAAACCTTGCTCAGCCAAGGTAATCACAGGTTGGATGATCTTCTTCCATTCCAACTTGCCGTATTTTTGGTGTGTGTCCCACAGTAGTTTCACAGTGCCAGGAGTGGCAACGGAGCGCCCACCGACAACCGCATCGTAAAATTGCAGTGGTTGTCCTTTGTCATCCAGGAAGAGTTTCGGTGTTGCGGCGAGTGGTGCGGTCTCGCGTCCATCATACGTGGTCAGTTTTTGCTTCTCACTGTCCCAATACACTAAGAAGGCACCGCCACCAATGCCAGAAGATTGCGGTTCTACCAAGCCCAGCATCAGTTGCACGGCAACCATGGCATCAATAGCATTACCACCTTGTGCAAGAACATCCGCACCAGCTTGGGTGGCAAGTGGGTTGGCTGCGGTGACCATATAGTCTTTGGCTTTGACCAATTGCTTTTGCTCGAAGCCAGTACTGTGCTCCGGTGCAACGGCATCTGCTGCTTGGTTAGCAAAGGCTGAGGTAGATAAAACGAGTGGGGAAGTAAGAAAAAGACCCGTGGTCACGAGTCGGTTGAACGTCCAATGCATGATGACTCTCCATGTTGCCAGTTTTGTGTTTCCAGCTTGGCAGTCATGAAGAGTCACGTCGAGTCAGCAATCATAGAAATGTCGATTGTGCTACGCTTTTAAATCAGTACTTTATCCGATAAAAGTGCTGATGGTTTGGTACAAAATACTGCTGCCCACGAGAGTAAATACCACGCCACACAGACCGTCGATGTAGATGCCTGCTTGTTGCAATTTACGTTGAAGGCGCTGTGTCGACAGCATCCACGCGAGACTAGAGAACCAAAGCAGCGATAAACCAAACAGAATCATCAGAGCCATGCCTTTACCAGTCACTGACATGCCGGCAGGGACTAAGCTCGACATTAAACTGATAAAGAAAACCAAGGCTTTCGGGTTAAGAATGTTGGTCGCGAACCCTTTAGCAAATGCCTGACGTTTGTTGCTGATCACTAGGTTATTTTGCTTCTTAGGTTGATCCGCCAATGGGTTTTTGATCATTGAGATCACGGCGCGCAATGCCCCAATACCTAAATAGAGAAGGTAACTACCACCGAGCAGTTGTACCACGGAGTACAACACTGGGTGCTGGTGGACGATATAACTCACGCCTGTCAGGCTGAACAAAGAGTGCAGTAAAATGCCGGCAGATAAACCCAATGCGATGTACAAACCAGTTTGGCGCCCGTGGCGCGCTGCATTTTGTATCACGAGCGCAAAGTCTGGGCCTGGGCTCATTAGGGCAATAAAGTGGATGCTGGCCAATGTCAGCAATATAGTGGATTCATTCATAATACATCTCAAATATAACCAATGTGGCTATTGTCGTATCAAGCATCGTGTCGCGCTTGTAAAAAACTGACAGCTTTTTCGGTCAATGAAATTATCGAGTCACTTGAGAAGGGGAAACGCCGTAGGTCTGTTTAAATGCTTTGCTGAAATGCGCTTGATCGTAGAAACCGATTTGATGGGCGACGTCGGTGCCGCATTGGCCAGATTGCAGTAACTTCATGCCTTGCTCGAGGCGCAAGCGAGCAAACCAAGCATAAGGCGTCATGCCTGTTTGCGCTTTAAAGTGGCGCTGGAACTGTGTCGGGCTCAGTTGGCACAGCTCTGAAAGTGAATCCAAACGCACCGCTTGGTCGAGATTCGCCATTAGATAATCTTTTAATGTTCCAAGCGATTGATTTCCTAACGGCACCACTTTCTGTCGCTCAAGCGATCCGTAGCGATCAAAAAGCTGGTTAAATCCTTCAAAAGGAAGGCAATCTTTGGTGAGTTGGCTGAGGTTTTCACGACGAAGTAGCCCGTGCAAGTTACTAAGTTGTGAAAATATCTGTGGATCCGAGATGATCAGCTCGTTGAAGTGTATTATTTGACCGTTTTGCTTAAGATCGGCCAGATCACTCAATAGGTGAGGTTCGATCGCAAACACATTTACTTCATAGCCACTTTCTAGCTTAGATTGCCCGTCGTGCAACTCATCTGGCGGCATAAGCACGATTTGCCCGTGCCCGACATGGTGACTGTTGCCTTGGAATTGGAACTTCTGCGCGCCATGCGTGATCAGACCGAGGTGAAAATCCAGATGGTAATGCCTTTGGAAAGCAAAGGTCTGGTATTTCGCCTCAATCAGACTCAAATCGTTATGGTCGGTTGCGTAGTATTGAATATGTTCCATTAAAGAAAAAAGCTTGGTCACAATATAACCAAGCTTATCCATCAATTTCTGAAATGTCTTGTAAAAAACGATCACTTAGCTTGAGCGAGCATCGTTAAGCCGTGTACCCAAGGACTTTTATCTCTTGGAAGTTATTCCACAAGACTAGCTTAGGATCGCTGCCATTATTGCCGTTGCATGTTAGGCGAATAAAGTTAACGCCTGCTTTTCCAATCTGCTGCTCGACGAAGCCAGTGGTATTCCCAGGGGTAAGGACTTGCGTCACCAATTCGAAGTTTATCCCGTTATTACTGACTTCAACATCAAATAGGTATTGGCGTACGTCGCCTTTCGCTTGTGAGTAAAGTAGTTTGGTGACGGTCGAGGTTGCCGACAGCTCAATCAGGTATTGAATTCCTTGTCCCTTCGCAGTCCACTTGGTAAACAGGTCACCATCAATGGCCATTTCTGGCGTATGATCGACACGCGTTTCACTGGCGCTGACGGCCAAGATAGGCAACTCAGCTTCTTGCTCTTTATCGAGATAGTCTCCTAAGAAACCAAGATAACGGCTTGAGAAAGCGTTGTTGTGGCTTGGAGATAGAGTAGGGAAAATCAGATCGACACCTTGCTCACTGAGCCCCATCCAGCGACATAAGGTTGCCCCCAGCTGCTCAGACGATTGTGAGGGAATGAACTTGTTGCCCCACGCATCGTCACCGTCACGAACAAAACTAGGATAGCGCCCGTAACTGCGTCCGCCATTGACCGCCTCACCAACCACTAGCTGATTGCTACCCCAGCCATGATCAGTACCTTGGTTACTGTTGTTCTCAATGGTGCGGCCGAAATCGGATAGCGTAAAAGTGACCACTTTTTCGGAGAGGGATAACGCATCCAACGAGCGGTGAAAGGCACTGACGGCTAAATCAATGGTTTCCAACAAACCGTCATGTCGTCCTCTTTGGCTGCGGTGGTTATCAAAACCGCCCAGATTGACGAAGAAGACCTGGCGTTGGTGTCCTAAATCGGTGGCGGCTTGCATCATGCGTCTTACCATTCTTAACTGTAAACCAAGCGATGAGCTTGGGATGTTCGTGTCTTCTGGGTAAGTATCGACCACTGATTGCAGCTCAATCTGGAAATCTAAGATGCCCTTAAGGTGGTGGTTATAGGTTTGCTTGAAGTCAGAACCGTAAGGAGAATTCACAAGCGCAGTGAACTGATTGTTGACCGCATTGGAATGTCCCAATGCATCCATTGCCTTTATCTCTCCTGAAGATAATGAAATATCTTTTGAGGTTGTTCCGGTAAGGAGTTCATTACCAGAAAACGACATGGAATCTGAGACGACGCTACCACTACTCAAAACATCCATCATCAAACCGGCCCACCCATAAGGGTGATAACCCGAATCGCCCCAACTTGATTGCCAAGCCGTTTGTTGCTTGTTGTGTGCTCCAAGATTATTCGGCTTCTTGACGTCGTAAAGGTTTTGTTTGTTGGTGGGCTCTACCAAGGTACCGATGTTAAGCAGTGCGGCACCTTGGCCTTGATTCAGCATTTCGGCAAGGTTAGGCATACGAGCATTGATTGCTAGCGCTTGGCCTGCTTCTGAATCAGGGATCGAGAGCTTTTCCTCATTGCTGAGGTAAATATCAGGTCGAGCGGTGGTGTATTGCGCGTCGTTATTGCCCGGCACAATCATGTTAAATGAGTCGTTACCGCCGTGAAGAAAAAGACAAACTATAGCGCGGTAATCATTGGTGGTATTAGCGAACGCACTGTTCATTGGCAAAGAAAGAGAGAGTGGCACCATGCCAGATACCGCGGTGCCCGAGGCGCCTTTCAAAAAGCTTCTACGTGTAATCGACATAACTTACTCCTGTACCATGAAATCGGGAGACATAAAGGCAATAAACAACATCTTAGGAACGGCATAAAACTTATTGTTGTGGCCGTTATAGATGTTCTGAAGCCGGGTGATCACATCGGGCGAGCCCTGCTGGTGGAGTACAAGTTGATTGATGGTCGCCACCAATTGTTCGCCTTGACCAGATTCAGCCATGTCTTCAAGGGCTTTAGGTGCGATATAGAGTTCTTTCTTATTGCTGCTGTTACCACGGTTTTGGCCATAGTCGAGGAGGCTGCGATAAAAAATGTTACCCATGTTGATAAGTTGGCTCCAATCAATGATGGCCAGTTCGGGGGCGCTTAACCCTTTTTCTGCGAGTGCACCTGGAGGCTGATAACTAGGTTGATAAAAATTGAAAACCGAGTTGGCACCAAGAGGGTACTGATTGAAGGTTTCTTTATAACGCATGGGGTCATAAACAATATCGTTGCCTCCGCCAGGATAAGCTTCCATCGCTCGGTAAAGGTAGGTCATGGCTAGAATGGGTTCTCTTACTTTTGCCATGTTGTCATTCGGTGCTTCAAGTAAGGCATTGTCGGTGTAAATTGCACGTATGACTTCTGCCAGGTTGCCATTGCTGTTATGAAATGTCGTCGCCACTCTTTCGATGTAGTCGCGACTAGGGTTTGATGTTGTTAAACGCTTAATCAGCAGAATGGAAATAAAAGGCGCGACGTTTGGGTGTAAGGTAATGTGCTCAAGAAAAGACTCGAGGTCCTGAGTGGCGGTTTGGCCTGCAGGGTAGGTTCGTTCAAGGACCTGCTTTTCGTCCATATCATGTAGGCTGTTATCTTCAACCATTGGCGTCAATGTGTTGCCGCCATCAATATCCCAACCTGTAAACACCCGAGCTAAAGACTCTATGTCGGCGTCTTGATAGGTCTCAATCGGATTACCAAATGCATCAAGAATCAGTGAGCCATCCATATTGAGCTGATATAAGCCGATGGTAAAAAGCTGCAAGACTTCACGAGCGTAGTTCTGATCCGGTGCTTGCCCTGTTACGCTCTGTGGCTTGTTGCCATTCATGGTGAGGTATTGCCCCATCGCTGAGGATAAAGTGATATTGCGGAGTAAATTCTTAAATGTCCCAAATGCACCGTTCGCGAGAACATCGTAGTAGTGGGCCAATGCTTCTGCGTCTTGGTTCAGGTTTCCATCCTTTTCGCTGACGACAAAGATCTGGCTCAACGCGAAAGCAACGCGTTGGCGAAGTTGCGCTGCATCTCCAAGTGCAATATCAAACCAAGCGCCAACACGACAATCTTGGTTACTCTGAGTCAGCCCTCTGGAATTCGCTTGGTAGCGAGTTCGGTCGAGATGCTTGGTATACGGCTGGTTGATTTGTTCCTCTATCCAACGTCCTCTGTCATCAAGTAATAAAAACTGTTCGAGTTCAGACTGTTTAACCCCCATTGTTGCTAAATCGAGGAATCGAGACGCCTGCTGTTGAGTTAAATTTTCCATATTCTTCTCCATAGCCAGTGACACAAGCATGAGCATCCAATCGAAATGATTAAGTGCTCATGTGCATATCAAGCGTTAATGGAAATGAAGAAGATTTCCATGAAGAAAGCAGGGTTTTATCTAAGGTGTGATCTTTTGGGAGAAGATAATAACGAAAACAAACATTACTAGAGTTGTAGCTTTAAATTTCTTTCATAACAGTAATTTATGTTTTTTGCTTTCATATGGGCAGGGCTTGTAGAAAGAGAAAAATGCCCAAGCTGAGTTGGGCATTTGTGCATTCATATTAGTTGGTTTGTTTTGCTTTGCGTGACTTACGATTGTTACGCAGACCATCAAAGCTAAACACCACCAAGGCGCCCCAAATAAAGGCGAAGGTGATGGCTTTATCACTGGTGAACGGTTCGCCGTAGATCAGTACCGCAAGCAAGAACATCAAACTTGGACCAATATATTGGAAGAAGCCCAACGTCGATAGCTTTAGACGGGTTGCAGCGCCAGTAAAACACAGTAGCGGTAGGGTCGTGATCACACCAGCAGCGATCAGTAAGGTATTCAGCTGCCATGGGTTCTCAAACATGTTTGAGGTTGGGGTACTGGCAATAAAAAGCAGAAAGATACTTGCCGCAGGCAACATGACGAGAGTTTCAATGAATAACCCCGTTTGTGCTTCCACACTGACTTTCTTACGCAGTAGGCCGTAAAAACCAAAGCTCATGGCGAGTGCGATAGCAACCACAGGGACAGAGCCAAACACGATCAGCTGCACTAATACACCACAAGCCGCCAGCGCGACTGCGAACCATTGCAGCTTACGTAACCTCTCGCCCAGAAACACCATCCCGAGTAACACATTGATTAACGGGTTGATGTAATAGCCTAGACTGGCATCGAGCATATGATTTGAAGTGACCGCCCAAATGAAGATCAGCCAGTTAGCTCCGACCAAAATGGCGGTGGAAACTAAATACATCATTTTGGTTTTATTTTTAATGATGTCTCGAACCGAGCGCCATTGGCGACCAAAGTGGAGGAGTGCGGCTAGCAAAAAGAAAGACCAAAACACTCGGTGGCTTAAGATCTCAAGTGGTGAGACTTCAGCAATCGATTTGAAGTAAATGGGTGCGATGCCCCACATGGTGTACGCACCAACTGCAAGCAGGACGCCTTGCCGTGCACGTTGTTGTTCTTCTGGTGTCATGGGATGTCACCTAATTGAGTTTTTATAGAGCAGAAAATCAGTATACGAGTCGTGAGCTGAATCACCTAACAATTTGCGGTTTTATTCACCATGAAACCCCATTACAATGTGCCCTCACTTTGCGTGCTAGTGGCATGCATAAGCACCTCTTTTTAAGACCCAATCTGAGATTATTCATGACCTCGACCTTGTTAGCCGAACAATCAGACTCGCCTGTAACGCCTCAACGTGTGTTGGAGGATGTGTTTGGTTACCAAGAGTTCCGTGATGGTCAGCAGTTGGTGATTGACGCCGCGGTAGAAGGTCGCGACAGCTTAGTTATCCTGCCTACGGGTGGCGGTAAGTCGCTGTGTTATCAAATTCCTGCTTTGGTTCGCTCTGGCATTACTTTGGTGATTTCTCCGCTGATTTCGCTGATGAAAGACCAAGTCGATCAGCTTAAAGCCAACGGCGTGGCGGCTGAGTGCATTAACTCGACCATGCCTCGTGAAGAGCTGCTCAGCGTGTATAACCGTATGCATACCGGGCATCTTAAGTTGGTGTACGTCTCGCCAGAACGCGTATTGATGCGTGACTTCATTGAGCGCTTGGAAAACTTGCCGCTATCGATGATTGCCGTCGATGAAGCGCACTGTATTTCCCAGTGGGGGCACGATTTCCGTCCCGAATACGCCGCGCTTGGTCAACTTAAGCAGCAGTTTTCCCATGTGCCATTTATGGCGCTGACAGCGACGGCGGATGACGCAACGCGCCGAGATATTCTTGAGCGTCTGCAACTGAATAATCCAGAGGTTTATCTAGGCAGCTTCGACCGTCCTAACATTCGCTACAACTTAGTTGAGAAGCACAAGCCAGTTTCGCAAATCGTTCGTTATCTTGAAACCCAAAAGGGTAATTGCGGCATCATCTATTGTGGTAGCCGTAAGAAAGTTGAGATGGTGACTGAGAAGCTGTGTAACAACCACATTCGTGCTGCTGGTTATCACGCAGGTATGGATGCCGATGAGCGCGCTTACGTTCAAGAAGCTTTCCAACGTGATGACATCCAAATCGTAGTGGCGACTGTGGCATTCGGTATGGGCATCAACAAACCAAACGTGCGCTTTGTGGTTCACTTTGATATCCCGCGTAATATCGAGTCCTACTATCAAGAAACCGGTCGTGCAGGGCGTGATGGTTTGCCTGCGGAAGCGATGATGTTGTATGACCCAGCGGACATCAGTTGGCTGCGTCGTATGTTAGACGAGAAAGACGACGGTCCACAGAAACAGGTGGAAACCCACAAACTGAATGCGATGAGTGCCTTTGCTGAGGCGCAAACTTGTCGTCGTCAGGTGCTATTGAATTACTTTGGTGAATATCGCGAGAAGCCATGTGGCAACTGCGATATTTGCTTAGATCCACCGAAGCACTTTGATGCCACGGAAGAAGCGCGTAAGGCGCTGTCTTGTGTGTACCGAGTGAATCAGAGCTTTGGTATGGGCTATGTAGTGGAAGTGCTGCGTGGCATGCAAAATATTCGTGTACGTGAAAACGGGCACGATAAGATTTCTACCTACGCGATAGGTCGCGACCACAGCCACGATTACTGGGTGAGTATCTTCCGTCAGTTAATCCACAAAGGGCTGCTGTTCCAAAACATCACGCGTAACTCAACGCTGCAACTTACTGAAGAGGCGCGTCCGCTGCTACGTGGCGATGTGACTCTCGAGTTAGCGGTACCACGTTTAGACACCGCAGCACGTGCGGCGAAGTCAGATAAACTGACCAGCAAGAACTACGACAAAAAGCTGTTTGCTAAGTTACGTAAGCTGCGTAAGTCGATTGCTGATGAAGATGGTTTGCCACCATACGTGGTCTTCAGTGACGCGACTTTGATTGATATGGCGGAAATTCTGCCAACGTCTTACGGCGAAATGCTGGCAGTCAGCGGCGTTGGTCAGCGCAAACTAGAGAAGTACGCCGATCCATTCCTCGATTTGATTCAAGAACACATTACTCACCACGGATAAGGAACCAAGATGCAAAAGGAATTTGGCTTAGCGGACTACATGGCACAAGAAGGGCGCTTAATCATTACTGCGCCGAGCTTTGACCTTGATAGCTTTCCTGCTTTAGGTGAGCGTTTAGTTGGCTTGCTTTCTGCTACTGTGGTGGAAAAGCAATGGGATGCGGACATTCACTCTTGGCTGATCGACTTTGAAGGTTGCCGACTGTTTATGAAAGCAGAGCATTACAGCGAAGCGATTTGGTTTGAAGCTTTAGCGATTGAAGAGAGCAGGGAAGAGTTGGATTATCTCGCAGGATTGTTCCAACGCGGCTTCTAAAAATAGAATTTTTCTAGAAAGGGTGTTTCACATGAAACACCCTTTTTTATGCTCAAACGTTTGCGTAAAACAGACGGCTTGCGGCGAAAAGTGGTTAATGTATAATCGCCCACCGCTTCGCTCAGAATGAGCCAAGCCAGTTTATTTTTCATTTTACATTGTTGGTAAGAGCCACTTTATTCAGTGACTCGATTTGGGTTCCCTCACCCCCAAACCAAACTAAAAAGGTATCGCATGAGTAACTTTACCCCTGCGCAGCAGCGCAACGCCCTTATCTATCTGGTTCTATTCCACCTAGTCATTATTGCGTCTAGCAATTACCTAGTTCAGCTACCGTTTACTATTTTCGGTTTCCATACCACTTGGGGTGCATTCACTTTCCCATTTATCTTCTTAGCGACTGATTTAACCGTGCGTATTTTCGGTGCTCAGTTGGCACGTAAGATCATCTTCTTAGTGATGTTGCCTGCTTTGGCAGTGTCTTACTTCTTATCGGTGGTGTTCTTCGAAGGTCAATTCCAAGGTTTTGGTCACCTAGGGGAATTTAACTTATTCGTTGCTCGTATCGCGATTGCTAGCTTCATGGCGTATCTACTTGGTCAGATCATGGATGTGCACGTGTTCAACCGCCTACGTCAAATGAAGCAATGGTGGGTGGCACCAACATGTTCAACGCTTTTCGGTAATGCACTTGATACCATCGCTTTCTTCGCCATTGCGTTCTACCAAAGTCCAGATCCATTTATGGCGGAGCATTGGACGGAAATCGCGCTGGTGGATTACGGCTTCAAACTGATTATCAGTCTTGGTCTGTTCGTTCCTATGTACGGCGTATTACTGAATTACCTAATTAAGAAACTGACTGCGGTGAACCCTGACTTTAAGGTGACGACAAGCGTTCAGTCTTAATATCAGTGGGAACCCCGAAAGCCGCTTGCTCAAATCAAGCGGCTTTTTTGTGCCTGTTTACTTGGGTTTAGAGCGTTTTGTACAGCGTAGGGAGTAATTAGATCATGGGTGTCCAAAAGCTCCCTAAGCTGTACGAAGGTAAAAATGAGCAATAAAAAAGGCCCCGATAGGGACCTTCAACTAAGCAATAAGTTATCGTGAGGTTTAGCAAGTCACGATACTTAACGGCCAGCCAATGTCTGTTTGACGGTTGGACTCAATTTCCAACTCAGCGGCTGTCAGTGGGTTTGCCTCTAGCCATTTCGCATCAATACTTAGCGTCAGTTTGTCGCCTTCCGCAGTGAGAGTCACACATGGCTCTAGATCTGGATTACGACGATGGCTGAGTAAAACCGCAAGACGCAATAGGCGCAGTACGCGTTTACCACTGGTGCCTGAAAGGGCATGTTGCTCAGGCAGTGACGTCAGTTGTTCACGGTAACGGCGAGCAATTTCACCGATAAAGAACTTCTGTGCACGGGTGTAACCAGGCAAATCCAGATGCTGTAGCAGGTAAGCGCTGTGCTCACCGCCTTTTTTGAAGTCGATAGTCAGACCGATCTCGTGCAGCTTGGCTGTTGTTTCCAGCAGGACTTTACCCTGAGGTTCTGCAACCCAAGCTTCATCGCCAACTTGCTCAAGCAGTTTGCCCGCAAGTTTTGCGACTTGTTCGCCGTATTGGCAATCTAGCTGGTAACGGTTTTGTACGCTGCAAATGGTGCGTGCACGGATGTCGTTTTGACGAAGCTCGTCAACCATCTCGTACACCAAGCCTTCACGCAGTGCGCCGCCAGCCAATGTCATGGCATCGATTTCTAGTAGCTCAAAGATCGCAATTAAAATGGATAAGCCACTTGGGAATACCAGAGCACGCTCTAGGGTCAGACCTTCAATATCGAGTTCTTCCAAGTGATCAGCAAGCATCGCCTGCTTCTGTAGGCGCTTAAGTTTGGAGTAAGTAATCACTTCGTCCATACCCTGCGCTAACATTATCTCTTGTAGTGCTTGAACGGTACCAGATGCCCCAACACATACATCCCAACCTAGGTCGGTGTACTGCTCTAAGATCGGCATCAGAGTTTGCTTCGCGCCTTCAATGGCAGCGTCGAAGTTACGTGCGTTCAGTTGGCGGTCTTTAAAGAAGTTCTCTAACCAAGTCACACAGCCCATTTTCAGACTGGTCAGTGCTTTGGCTTCGAAACCTTCACCGATAATCAGCTCGGTACTTGCACCGCCTATATCGACCACAAGGCGACGACCACTACCGCCAGAGGTGTGTGCAACACCTTTATATATAGTGGCAGCTTCTTCTTCGCCGGTAATCACTTCGATAGGCTGACCTAAAATTTGGTTCGCCTTCTCTAGAAAAACATCCACATTGGTCGCGGTTCGCAATGTCGCGGTACCTACAATGCGGATGTTCTGTTTAGGAATATCCTGCAAGCGTTCTGCAAATAGACTTAAGCAGTCCCATCCTCGCTGCATAGCTTCCATACTAAGAGAGTTATGTTCATCTAAGCCCGCGGCTAGACGAACTTTGCGCTTAATTTTAGCCATAGTTTGAACGCTGCCATCGATGTGACGCACAACGAGCATGTGAAAACTGTTCGACCCGAGGTCGATGGCGGCGTATAGCGGTGATGATCCTGCTTGACTCATAAACGACTTCAGTTTCCTTTTATGATTGTTTTGGCGCTGATTGACGCGGCTGACGAGGACGACGTCCTTGCGGCTTGCGGTTACCAGAGCGAGTGCCACCTGTATTGGTGCGACGTTGCTGAGTACGAGGCGCACGCATACGAAGTGGTGTAGGCAGATCTTGGATTAGAGCCGAAGCGTCGTAATCAGAAACTGGGATTGCGTGCTCAATGTATTCTTCGATTGGTGGCAGGTTGATTGCGTAATCTTCACAAGCAAAGCTAATAGAGTGACCGCTTGCGCCAGCACGACCAGTACGACCGATACGGTGAACGTAATCTTCACAGTCATCTGGTAGGTCGAAGTTGAATACGTGTGTAACTTGAGGAATATGAAGACCACGTGCTGCAACGTCAGTTGCGACTAGTAGGTCAACTTCACCACGAGTGAATTGCTCAAGGATTTTTTCACGCTTCTTCTGTGGTACATCGCCAGTCAGTAGACCAACACGGTGACCATCGGCTGCTAGGTGACCCCAAATCGACTCACACTTATGCTTAGTGTTAGCAAAAACGATCGCGCGGTCTGGCCATTCTTCTTCAATAAGAGTTTGAAGCAGTGCCATCTTGTCTTCATTCGAAGGGTAGAAAAGCTCTTCTTGGATGCGATGACCAGTTTTTTGCTCTGGCTCAACCACAACATGCTCAGGGTTGTGCATGTGTTCGAAAGCTAATTCTTGTACGCGGTAAGACAGCGTCGCTGAGAACAGCATGTTCAAACGCTCTTTTGGCTCAGGCATACGACGGAACAAGAAACGAATGTCTTTAATAAAGCCAAGATCGAACATACGGTCGGCTTCATCTAGAACAACCGCTTGAATGTTGTTTAGGTTGAATACGCGCTGCTTGTAGAAATCGATGATACGGCCAGTAGTGCCAATAAGAATGTCTACACCATCTTGAAGCTTGGCAAGTTGCTTATCGTAGCTTTCGCCACCGTAAGCCAAAGCCGCTTTAAGACCTGTGCTCGCAATTAAAGGCTCAGCATCGTTAAAGATCTGAATCGCTAGCTCACGCGTTGGCGCCATAATGATTGCGCGCGGTTGAGTTGGCTTACGACCTTCGTGCTCTGGCGTGGTCAGAAGGTGGTTGAAGGTAGCAGTAAGAAACGCGAGGGTTTTACCAGTACCCGTTTGGGCCTGGCCTGCAATGTCTTGGCCGGTGAGCAGTACCGGCAACGCCAAGGCTTGGATAGGGGTACAATATTCGAACCCTTTTTTCTCCAATCCTTCAGTAACTTGGGGCTTTAAACCCAAATCGGCGAACTTTTGCTCTGTGATATGCGTCTTTTTCATGGCGATAGAATATCAGCTAAAGCTTGCAATAAGAAAGTAAATACATTCCAATAGGGCATCTATTTACTGGTTATCATCCAACCAGTTTCGAAAAACACATTGGAGTGGAAGATGAGTGATAAGATTTTGCAGCTTACTGATGACGGTTTTGAAAACGATGTAATCAACGCTGCAGGCCCGGTTCTAGTTGATTTTTGGGCAGAATGGTGTGGTCCTTGTAAAATGATCGCTCCTATCCTGGACGAAATCGCTGACGAGTACGAAGGCAAACTCACTATCGGTAAACTAAACATTGACCATAACGCAGGTACACCACCTAAGTTTGGTATTCGCGGCATTCCAACGCTACTGTTATTTAAAGACGGTAACGTAGCGGCAACGAAAGTTGGTGCTCTGTCTAAGACTCAACTAAAAGAGTTCCTAGACGCAAACCTATAATCACCAAGTGATTACAAACAAAACCGTGCAATATGACAATGCGCGGTTTTGTTTTTCTAACTCTGGACTAGAATATTAATTAGTGCTAACTTATCGCGCGTTAATTGAACAAATTTCTCTTCTTGGTCGATCCTGAGACCAAATCCATCTTAACTAGAAAACAGATCTTATTTTGACTAAACAAGCATCCACCACCATGAATCTTACTGAACTGAAGAACAGACCTGTGTCTGACCTTGTAAAGCTTGGCGAAAGCCTGGGTCTTGAGAACCTAGCTCGTCTAAGAAAACAAGACATCATCTTCGCAATTCTTAAAGCGCACGCGAAAGGCGGCGAAGACATCTTTGGCGATGGGGTTCTGGAGATTCTGCAAGACGGCTTTGGTTTCCTACGTAGCGCGGACAGCTCATACCTTGCTGGTCCAGACGACATCTACGTTTCGCCAAGTCAGATTCGTCGCTTCAATCTACGTACTGGTGACTCAATTGCTGGTAAAATTCGCCCACCAAAAGACGGTGAGCGTTACTTTGCTCTGCTAAAAGTCAACACAGTAAACGACGACAAACCAGACAACGCTCGTAACAAGATCCTATTCGAGAACTTAACGCCTCTACACGCTAACGAGCGTATGGTTATGGAGCGCGGTAACGGTTCTACAGAAGACATCACAGCACGTGTTTTAGACTTGGCATCGCCAATTGGTAAAGGTCAACGTGGTCTGATTGTTGCTCCGCCTAAAGCGGGTAAGACAATGCTTCTGCAAAACATCGCTCAAAGCATCGCATACAACCACCCAGAGTGTGAGTTGATGGTACTTCTTATCGACGAACGTCCTGAAGAAGTAACAGAGATGCAGCGTCTAGTTAAAGGTGAAGTAGTAGCGTCAACGTTCGATGAGCCAGCTTCTCGTCACGTACAAGTAGCGGAAATGGTAATCGAGAAAGCAAAACGTCTTGTTGAACACAAGAAAGACGTGGTTATCCTGCTTGACTCTATCACTCGTCTAGCTCGTGCATACAACACCGTAGTGCCTTCATCAGGTAAAGTACTAACTGGTGGTGTGGATGCAAACGCACTACACCGTCCTAAGCGTTTCTTCGGTGCTGCGCGTAACGTAGAAGAAGGCGGCAGCCTAACTATCCTTGCTACGGCTCTAGTCGATACTGGTTCTAAGATGGACGAAGTTATCTACGAAGAGTTCAAGGGTACAGGTAACATGGAAATCCACTTGAACCGTAAGATTGCAGAGAAACGTGTATTCCCTGCGATTGACTTCAACCGCAGCGGCACACGTCGTGAAGAGCTTCTAACTAAGAACGAAGAACTTCAGAAGATGTGGATTCTACGTAAGATCGTTCACCCAATGGGCGAAACTGACGCGATGGAGTTCCTAATCGACAAGCTAGCGATGACGAAGACCAACGACGAGTTCTTCGATGCAATGCGTCGTCAATAGTCTCAGATAAGCAATTCTGCGAAGAGCCACCGTATATCGGTGGCTTTTTTATTGCTTTCTCCCGATAGAAGCAGCAGAATGAAGAAAATGTTATCGGGAGGTTAACATGCAACAAGGAATGTTGTCGTCATTACTCCTGAGCTTGTCACTTATCACACTACCCGCGACGTTAACTGCCAAGGAAATGCAGGAAACCGTGGTAGAGCAGTGGCTTCAGGACTCTCAAATACAGACCAAAGTATCTGAACTGCTTGATTACGCAGTCAGGGACGAGGTTGACTCGCTTAAATTTGCCCTAGACCGGCTTGCCTTTCCTCAACAAGAAGTCGTCCGTTTCCTTTTGCTCGAAAAGCTAGAGCAACAAGAACTCATCCTCACGCCAAGAATGTCGATTTTTGTCGAATCCCAAATCAGCATAACTCCAACTTACCAAGTGCTTGAGCGAGGGGATGGTTATGAATTCAGTGTACCTGCGTTTAATTTCCCGGCCATTGCTAGCCGTCTGATAAAACGCTGGAAGCAGGATCAGAGAACGTTAGAATTTGTTTTGGAAGCAGAGCGGCAGGAGCTAAACCTCAAGGATTGGTTAACAGGTACGACGCATCAAGTGCAAACCAGAGAAGCGTTACTTATCCGTGAGCTAGACAGCTTATCGCCAGACGCGCTTGAAGCACTGACCAAACAATTAACCCATGCTAATGTTACCAGCTGGCTGCCATCCACAGCCGTGATTGTGCGTTTGGCACAAGTAAGCCAAAATCAGGCGATGTACGATCTGTTGTGGCGTATGCGTGCGGATTACAACAGCCAAACAGAGTTAGCCAGATTAGCAGAAGTTGGTGATGAGTTTTCACTACAACAATTGATGAATTCCACCGTCAATCCAACCTTAAAACCTTATGCGATTGAACTGCTCACAAGATCCAATCCACTCTCTCTTGACGTAAAACAATTCCTAGTGGCCAAGATGGCACTTTCAGAAGAAGCTACTTTGGTTGCTAGAGAACTCGCAAAGCAAGGGCATCACTCGTGGTTAGAAGAGTTGGTCTCAAACAATCACCAAGTAAAAACACGACAGATTGCGGAATTCTTGGAATAACCGTTGTTGATGCTCTTTAAGTAACAACTCTTGTCGCTATCGAGTTCACATACCCACACAAAATAGGAGGATCTTAGCGTCCTCCTATTTGTTATACTGCGGACAGTTTAATCAGCCAGCATGAAGGCCTATGAGTTTTAAGGATTTACGCGAATTTATCGACCACCTAGAACAGAAAGGTCGACTTAAACGCATCACTCACCCCGTCGACCCCGCTTACGAAATGACAGAAATCAGCGACCGTACCTTGCGTGCTGGTGGCCCTGCGCTGTTGTTTGAGAACCCAATTGGATACGACGTACCTGTTTTGACGAACCTATTTGGTACGCCAGAGCGTGTCGCGATTGGTATGGGACGTGAAGACGTTAAAGAATTAAGAGAAGTCGGTAAGCTGCTGGCTTATTTGAAAGAACCTGAGCCACCAAAAGGCTTCAAAGACGCATTGGAAAAATTGCCAGTGTTCAAGCAAGTATTGAACATGCCAGCCAAGCGCTTAAGAAAAGCATCGTGCCAAGAGATTGTGTGGCAAGGTGATGAAGTCGATTTGGATAAAATCCCGGTGATGAGTTGCTGGGCAGAAGACGTTGCGCCATTGCTTACGTGGGGCTTAACCGTGACCAAGGGTCCGAATAAGAAACGTCAGAACCTAGGCATTTACCGTCAGCAGAAAATTGCCAAGAACAAAATCATCATGCGTTGGTTAGCTCATCGTGGTGGTGCGCTTGACCTGCGCGATTGGATGGAAACCCATCCAGGTAAACCTTTCCCAGTTTCGGTCGCGTTTGGTGCAGACCCAGCTACCATTCTTGGTGCAGTAACGCCAGTGCCAGATACGCTATCGGAATACGCATTTGCAGGTTTGCTACGTGGGAGCAAAACGGAAGTCGTTAAGTCAGTTAGTAATGATTTGGAAGTGCCAGCGAGCGCTGAAATCGTGATGGAAGGCTATATTGACCCGAACGAGTTTGCCGATGAAGGTCCTTATGGTGACCACACTGGCTACTACAACGAAAAAGAAAAGCACCACGTGTTTACCATTACGCACATTACCATGCGTAAAGACCCAATCTACCACAGTACCTACACAGGCCGTCCGCCAGATGAACCCGCTGTATTGGGTGTGGCATTAAACGAAGTCTTTGTGCCGATTCTGCAAAAGCAGTTCCCAGAGATTGAAGACTTCTACCTACCGCCTGAAGGTTGTTCGTACCGAATGGCAGTCGTCACTATGAAGAAGCAGTACCCAGGTCATGCCAAGCGCGTAATGATGGGTGTGTGGTCTTTCTTACGTCAATTCATGTACACCAAGTTTGTTATTGTGTGCGATGAATCGGTAAACGCGCGAGATTGGAATGATGTCGTTAAAGCCATGTCAGAGCATATGGAGCCTGTACGTGACACCTTGATGATAGACAACACGCCAATCGACTCACTTGACTTTGCTTCGCCTGTGGTTGGTCTTGGCTCCAAGATGGGGTTAGATGCAACTATTAAATGGGATGCCGAGCTAGCGACGCGAACCGAGGTCACTGAGCGAGACAGCAAAGCGATTACTGAAACAGAACTGAATGAGTTGAAACAGCAACGCCCTGAGATTGTCGATATCTATCTACCAGCAACAGCTAATAACCAGTTCGCTGTTGTGACCATGAAGAAAGACCAAGCTGGTCAATCGCAAGCCTTGATGGAATACCTTTGGGACTTCTTTGCTCAGTACACGGATAACAAATTCATTATCTTGTGCGACGATGACGTTAATGCACGAGATTGGAATGACATCATTTGGGCTGTAACAACCCGAATGGATCCAGATAGAGACACTATTCAAGTGCATGGTAAGACTCATAGTTCATCCAAATTAGGATTGGATGCGACCAACAAGTTCGAATCCGAAGTCACGCGCGAGTGGGGTACGCCTATCAAAAAAGATCCTAAACTTGTGGCTAAAGTCGATGAGATTTGGGACCAGTTAGGTATTCTATGAGTCATCAAGTCCACCTTCTACCAATGGACGTTAGGTTCCAAGTAAAAGAAGGTGAGACGGTGTTGGAAGCTGCGCTCAACAACAATATTCGCTTCCCACACCGTTGCCAAGTTGGCGCTTGCGCCATGTGTATGTGTAAAAAGCTAACGGGCGAGGTGAGTTACCACCTCGAACCGATGCTAACCGAAAAAGAGCAACAGCAAGGTTGGATATTCCCTTGCCAAGCCTATACAGAAAGTAATTTAGTGCTTACTTTTGATGAGTAAGCGAGAGGAACACCATGACCATCCAATGTAAAGTAAAGTCTATTCAGCCGTTAGCTTGTAATACTTATCAAATCCTTCTTCATCCAGAATCACCTGTACCTTTTAAAGCAGGTCAGTACCTTATGGTAGTGATGGGTGAAAAAGACAAACGTCCTTTCTCTATTGCGAGCAGCCCATGTCGTCATGAAGGTGAACTTGAACTGCACATCGGTGCGGCGGAACACAACGCTTACGCACTAGAAGTCGTTGAAGCAATGCAAGCGGCACTAGAAACAGATGGTCATATCGAGATTGATGCTCCACATGGTGATGCTTGGGTTCAAGAAGAAAGCGAACGCCCACTATTATTGATTGCTGGTGGTACTGGCTTTAGTTACGTGCGTTCGATTCTGGATCACTGTGTTGCACAGAGCAAAACCAATCCTATCTATCTATACTGGGGTGCGCGCGACAATTGCCAACTTTACGCTAAAGAAGAGTTAGTCGAGATCGCTGCAAAGTTTGCTAACGTTCACTTTATTCCAGTAGTAGAAGAAGCACCTGCCGACTGGCAAGGTAAAGTTGGTAACGTACTACAAGCGGTGAGTGAAGATTTCGAAAGCTTAGAAAACTACGATATTTATATTGCAGGTCGTTTCGAAATGGCTGGCGCAGCACGTGAACAGTTCACTCAGAACAAGAAAGCGAAGAGTGAACGTATGTTCGCAGACGCGTACGCATTCATTTAAATACGGCTTTTGAGGCAGAAAAAGAGGTTTTTTTACCCTCTTTTTTGCTTTTTTGATGAAATAGTCATCGAACAGTCAGTTTTTTCCATTTTTTTTCAAAAAAGGGTTGCGAACGGATCAGAGTTCCCTATAATGCGCATCCACCGACACGGCAGACGCGATAAGGCTTCAGCAGAGTCGGAGAGGTGAAAAGCTTCTGAGAAAATAAATTGAAAAAAGTGTTTGACACTCTCAATTATCTCGTTAGAATGCACCTCCGCTTTGAGAGAAAAAACTTCTCGATAAGCAAGCTCTTTAAAAATATAGACCTATCAATCTGTGTGGGCACTCGTTGATGATAATCCAATTAGATACTTCGGTATCAAATTAGGTTTCAATGA
>NZ_JAHGAD010000030.1:0-6599 GCF_030248375.1 Vibrio sp. B181a
CAACGCGTGGCATTTTTGTTTTGCGTTGCGTTTAGTGTTTACGGTGGTATGCGGCGGCTTCGGTATTGCGTTGCTCACACCTTAACAGAGCGTTATGTGAATGGAGTAAAGATGGAACAGGCTAAATGTATCGTTTGTAATGAAAATTTTTCTTCCAAAGTTGATCTGAATAAACATCATTTGGAGTGTAAAGCTTATTTTTTGCAACTAACTCCCTCATGTAAAAGCGAAATTTCCAAGCGTAAACGTAAAGCAAGGAAATTGATTCAAGGTACATATGAATGGGCTCTATCTCAGTCTTTGCCGAAAAATGCAGGCAGATCGATATCAGCGATTGACTTAAAATATACTCAGTTAGATCTAGAGAAAGAGATTTGCCGTTCAGAGCGTGAAATTGCCATGTCAGAATTAGTCTCTGATAAGGCTTTAAACCGTCAGATCGTAGTTTGTCATGTTCTTCAAAAGAAGATTAATCATGGTTGTAAGTTAGAGCTTCAAAAACGATCAAAACGAAAGATGCAAAATGGAAAATCAAAAAAGACTAAACCTCAAGGTACAGCTTTAGGAAGCGTTTTTGATACGAAATACACACCATTTGTCTCGGGAGGTGCTCCTGGGTTAGGAAAGCGGGCATAATTCACATAACAAAGCATTTAAGAGTGATTCGCAACGCTTGGCAGTTTCGCTTCGCTCAAGTATAGCCAAGCGCTGCTCACACCTTAATGCGGCGTTAGGTTTACGAGTTAACATGGGAAGTTAAAGTGGATAAAACTGAGTTGATAAAGCGACTTGAAGAGTTAGGTATAGGGCTAGAGCGTTTTACAGTCCAGTTAACCGACTACGTCCATAAATGGTCTGAAGCCTATGAGCTAATTGTCAGCGTGATTGCGCCTAGCTTGAGTGGTGTGACTATTTATCATATTGGTAGTACAGCGATTCCAGGTTCAATTGCAAAACCGATAATAGATATAGGTATCGCATATAATGACACTTTAACTTTGCAGCAAAACATTCTAGCGCTCGAATCTCTAGGCTTTACTTGCAAAGGAGAACGGGGAGTTGAAGGTCGTTGTTTCTTCACATATTACAACGACAACGAGCGCTTCGATTATATCCATGTTCATGCTTATAAGCACGGCGACTCAAAGTTAAGAAGACATATTCAATTTAGAGATGCTCACATTCAAAACCGAGAGTTGCTAATTGAGTACAATGCCCTCAAACAGGGCTTAGTTGCGAATGGCGTCAGTAGGCAAGATTATCCTGAGGCTAAAGCAGCTTATATTCAAAGAATACTGTCACTTACATCGTAAAATCATAAACCTAACAAACTGTTTAAGAGTGATTCGCAACGCGTGGCATTTTTACTATGCGTTAGGTTTAGTGGTTAAGGTGGTATGCGGAGGCATCGGTATTGCATTGCTCACACCTTAACAGGGCGTTATATTTTTCTGGGAGTTATGGGTGAGTACTAAAGAAATTAAGGAATACTACGACTCGACGGAAAATCGTGTCGTACGAGAAGATTTAATTTACGCGCTCAGTTTAGTCGGTGAAGAGCGTATCGCTATAGATTGTGGGTGCGGTGCCGGTTCTGATATTGCTTTTTTGAGATCTAAAGGCTTTGAAGTGTATGCTTTTGATGTGGAGGAAGAATCAATAAATCGATGTCAGGCGCGATTTAAAGGTGATGAGCGTGTACATTTGTCTAACGATGACTTTAGTTCATTTACTTATCCAGATGTGTCACTAGTCGTAGCCGACGCAAGTTTATTCTTCTGCCCACCAAATCAGTTCAACGATGTTTGGTCCAAGATAAGCTTTTCTCTTAGCTCAAGTAGTGGAGTATTTTGTGGGTCTTTCTTAGGTCCAAATGACACAATGGCTAGTGCTGAATATGACAAAGAGGCATTTTGGCCTGAGGTTTCGGTTTTTACAGAAGACAAATTACGAGCAATATTTGCTGATTTTAAAATTGAAAGGTGGCAAGAGCATCAAATTTCTGGCCAAACAGCCCAAGGTGCGGATCACAATTGGCATATCTTCTCAGTCATAGCAAAAAAAATATAACAAATTGTTCAAGAGTGATTCGGCACGCGTGGCATTTTTGCTATGCGTTAGTTTTAGTGGTTAAGGTGTTCTGCGGAAGCTAAGGTATTGCGTGCCTCACACCTTAACAAGGCGTTATATTTTCAAAGGAAATAGAATGAATTGGCAGCAAGAGCAAGAATTAGTAAAAGCTTATAAGAATAAGGGTGTGATAGTTTCACCTACTTGGGATACGTCTGCTAATTGCTTAGCTTTTAATGATATTTCGCAAGAGCTTATTCAAGCTGGTATATATTTATACGAAGCACCAATTTCAGAGGTGTTTGCAGGCATCTATGAACCTTCAATATATGAGGGGCATACTTTATGGCATGATCTGCACTGCAATACTAAGATTGCAAAGGTTATTGATAATTGGGTTAATGGCTGTCCACTAAGTCCCCCATTTTTTGTTAAGCATCTAGGTTTAAACTTAGCTCTAGTCGCTGATGGGAAGCATCGGTTAACAGTTAGTCATGCAATGCTAAGTTCAAATACTATCATTCCATTTCTTGTTCCCGCGAATGCCGTCAATTGGATTACACAGGCTATGCCTAATGCGACTTTTGTGAAACAAATATAACAAGCTGTTTAAGAGGGATTCGCAACGCGTGGCATTTTTACTATGCGTTGGTTTTAGTGTTTAAGGCGGTTTGCGGCGGCTTCGGTATTGCGTTGCTCACCCCTTAACAGGGCGTTATACGATTAGGAGAGAATCTTGGGAAATATACCAGTGTCCACTCAGTGGACTTTAGACGCAGCAGGTGAGACAGGAAGAAGCTCTGTTGAATCTGTTTATATGATAGTTTGTCCCGCAACTGGCTCAAAAGGTTCGGGTTTCTTAATCGAAGGCGGTCTAATAGTCACAAATGAGCATGTAGTATCCAACTGTAATGCTCATCAGATAACTGCAGTATCAGCTTTTGGAGAGCAGATCGCTATATCTCGAGTTTGGATTGATAAGGCTAGAGACTTAGCAATCTTAAGACCTTCAAAGCATTTAACTGGCGGTTTAGAATTAGCTACTTCCACAGAACTGTCGGTTGGAGAGTCAGTGGTTACTTGGGGCTACCCCCTGGGGTATAACGGACCTGCTCCTTTATTGTCTGTGGGATATTTGGCAGGTTTTCAAAATTATCAGTTGCCTAGAGGCAACAAGAAGCATCTTGTTGTTAATGGGGCATTTAATTCTGGAAACTCAGGTGGGGCTCTTTTCAGAGCATCTGATAATAAGGTGCTCGGTATCGTTGTAAGTAAGCATGCTCCAATTAGCCAATACCACCAAAATGCGATAGACGTCCTAGCTGAAAACTCTAGCGGTGTGTGCTTCACTTACACTGATGAACATGGTAATCAAAAAAGTTTTGTTGAGTCTCAAATTGTCGCAGATTTACTGGTCCATATGAGAAGCTTAACTCAAGTAATGATTGGTGAAGCCATCGCGGTTGAAGAACTAATTGCATTGCTTAGTGAAATAGATACATCGGAAGTCGATTCGAAGTCTTTACCTTCAAGAAATGACCCTTGTATCTGTGGTAGTGGTCAAAGGTACAAAAATTGCTGCGGAAAAATCGTATAACAAACTGTTCAAGAGGGATTCGCAACGCGTGGCGTTTTTACTATGCGTTGGTTTTAGTGTTTAAGGTGGTATGCGGCGGCATTGGTATTGCGTTGCTCACCCCTTAACAGGGCGTTAGCAGTACAGGAGTAACATGGCTAAGCAAATATGGGAAATAACTCCCCAAGATATACAAGATCATGCTGTATGGCAGTTTCCCTCATGGAAAGATGATAGTCATGATGAGACTGTCATTTGTCAAGCTAGCCAAGATGATGCATTAGATCCCAACTCTAACATCATTGTCAGGGCGAAATTCGTCGATGCGAATGGTAATGAGTTTATTGGTTTCATTCATTACGGATTAGCTGAAGTCGAATATTCTCAACCCAATATGTTCGTAAATGGCAAAACCGTAGGCTTTTGGTTTGGCATTACGAAGCCCAGTCATAACGACCTGATAAGACTAAACTTTCCTATAGTGATAACGTCAGAGTCAGTTTTTGGTTTAGAGCAGATTACAGTCACTATCGAAGGTTATAGTTATGTCAATGAAGCATCGGCTACTTGCGTAATGTCCTGCTAACAAATTGTTTAAGAGTGATTCGGCACGCGTGGCATTTTTACTATGCGTTGGTTTTAGTGGTTAAGGTGGTATGCGGAAGCTTCGGTATTGCGTGCCTCACACCTTAACAAGGCGTTAGTACGGGTTTGACATCAAAGGTCATAAGTTTTGGTGTTTATCTGCTTTGGCGCTCGTCTTTACACCTTTCAGTTTGTACCTTTCACGTTCTTTCCGGTGGCACTATATGCGGAGTGTTTGCTTTGATTTCACCGTTTACGGCTTCTAACTCTTAGTCTATTTCTTTGGTGCTTCTTCATTTTCGTGGTGGCTTTTGAGAGAACCTTGATTACTTTTGGTGTGGTTGTTGAGTGACGAGGAAAGAATCCTTTTTTAATTTGAAGCTAGTGAATGTAGGGCAGTTCAGTGCGTTTTTCTTCTAGCCAACTTTCGTCTTTCAATCGGGGTAAAGTTTTGTAGCTGCCCGTCTCACTTCAGTGTTCAAAGCCTTTCATATCATGCCACTTTTCAATATCTTGGAGCGCACAAATAGAAGTAGCGCATGTACTAACAAATTGCTTAAGAGTGATTCGTAACGCGTGGCATTTTTACTATGCGGTGGCTTATGGTGATTAAGGCGCTGTGCGGTAGCTTTTGTATTGCGTTACTCACACCTTAGCAAGGCGTTATATGCACAGAGAGAATTACAGATGATTCGTAATTATTTAGAAACGGAAAAACAAATTCAGAACTCTGCCCATGATGGGATTGGCTCTGTCGAGTTATATGAAATTTGGAGTAAGTCAGACTTCGCTAGCAGCTGCGATTTTATCGACAGACAAATTATCCCACCAAATTCTGCGGTGGGTTACCATAAACATGGCAACAACGAAGAGATGTATATCATTCTCGAAGGCTCTGGAACAATGACTATTGATAACCAAGAGGTTAAGATTAAAAAAGGCGATATGATAAAAAATAAGCCTTATGGTGAGCATGGTTTAATAAATGATTCAGATTCAGACATTGAGCTGTTAATTATTCAGTTTAGCCTGGATTAATGTGCATATAACAATCTGTTTAAGAGTGATTCGCAACGCTTGGCATTTTTGCTATGCATTGCGTTTAGTGTTTAAGGTGGTATGCGGGAGCATCGGTATTGCGTTGCTCACACCTTAACAGGGCGTTAGTACGGGTTTGACATCAAAGGTCATAAGTTTTGGTGTTTATCTGTTTTGGCGCTCGTATTTACACCTTTCAGTTAGTGCCTTTCACGTTCTTTCCGGTGGCACTATATGCGAAGTGTTCGCTTTGATTTCATCGTTTACGGCTTCTAACTCTTAGCCTATTTCTTTGGTGCTTCTTCATTTTCGTGGTGGCTTTTGAGAGAACCTTGATTACTTTTGTTGTGGCTGTTGAAGTACGAGGAAAGAATCCTTTTCTAATTTGAAGCAAGTGAAAGTAGGGCAGTTCAGTGCGTTTTTCTTCTAGCCAACTTTCGTCTTTCAATCGGGGTAAAGTTTTGTAGCTGCCCGTCTCACTTCAGTGTTCAAAGCCTTTCATATCATCTCAGTTTTCAATATCTTGGAGCGCATAAATAGAAGTAGCGCATGTACTAACAAATTGCTTAAGAGTGATTCGTAACGCGTGGCATTTTTACTTTGCGGTGGCTTATGTGATTAAGGCGCTGTGCGGTAGCTTTTGTATTGCGTTACTCACACCTTAGCAAGACGTTATAACAACAAGGAGAGTTCCGTGAAAATAACAGTTTTAGATGACTACCAGGATGTGGTTAGAACGTTAGATTGTTTCGAATTACTATCACATCACGATGTGTCCATCTTAAACGAAACACTTCCTGAAACGGAGTTGGTAGTTAAGCTAAAAGACACCGAGGTTCTTGTTTTAATCCGAGAACGGACAGTGATTACAGAGTCACTGCTTGCACAGTTACCTAACCTTAAAGTTATCAGTCAAACAGGTAAAGTCAGCAATCATATTGATGTCCACCTATGCGAAAAGTATGGAGTAAAGGTGTTGGAGGGGCGTGGCTCTCCTGTTGCTCCTTCGGAATTAGCTTGGGTGTTGATTATGGCGGCAAGTCGCCTCGTACCAACTTATTCAGCTAATCTCCAAAATGATAAGTGGCAGAACTCTGGAGTGCTTGGTTTAGGTCGCACTCTAAAGGGCTTGAAGCTTGGTATTTGGGGCTACGGAAAAATTGGACAACGAGTTGCCCAATATGCAAAAGCATTTGAAATGTCAGTGGTTGTTTGGGGTAGTGAGGAATCTAGAAATCTTGCGCTTGAACATGGCTTTGAAGCTGCTGCTTCAAAGGAAGCATTTTTCTCTGGTTCGGATATTGTGTCACTTCACTTTGTAGTGGTCAAG
>NZ_JAHGAD010000031.1:0-1841 GCF_030248375.1 Vibrio sp. B181a
AACTGCGCGTTAGCTGCTCAAGGTAATGATAAGAACAGAGAATATATTTATGAAAGTTCAAGAAAAATTTGAAAACGAGTTAAAAGCATTGGAATCATCAATTGTAGGTGTATTCCGTGCAGAACCAAACTTGCTAGACTCACAAGTCGCTAGAGCAGTAGAGTCTATGGTGAATATTTTTAAATCAAAGGTAAAAGGTAAGCCAGCACAGCAACTGAATTTAGATGGTTTAGATTTGCGTGTTTTCTCGGCGTTGGACGCGGCAATCAATGAAATTTTGTCTCTCAATTCAGAGCTAAGTAACAATGATCTATTGGAGTGTTTAAAGGTAATTGGAAAATCAATCTCTAAATGGACAAAGCAACTTGGTCGGCAAGGTTACTTAAATTTTGTAAGTCAGTACTTCTAATCAAGAACGCAGCTAACAAACTGCTTAAGAGGGATTCGCAACGCGTGGCATTTTTACTATGCGTTGATTTTGGTGATTAAGGTGGTATGCAGCGGCTTCGGTATTGCGTTGCTCACCCCTTAGCAGGGCGTTAGAGTGCCGAGTTCAACATAGGAGTATAGTTTATGGATAAACACATCGTTGTTTTAGGCGGTGGTGGTTGGATGATGGGAGAAAAACACAGCAAATTAGACCGTTATGCACTTGATCTTACGGGCAAGCGTGATCCAAAAGTTTGCTATCTTTCTACAGCAACTGGTGACGCAGAAGAAGCTATTCAACGTTTTTACGATTCAGGTCTTAGTTGTAATTTGACCCATTTTCCATTGTTCAAACCAGACTCCAATTGGCGCACAAAGCTGCAAGAGCAAGACGTTATATATGTTGGGGGCGGTAATACCCGTTCAATGTTAGCTATCTGGCGAGAGTGGGGCATAGATACAATACTCAAAGAATGCTACGAAAATGGTGTGGTATTGTGCGGTATGAGTGCAGGGGCTATATGTTGGTTTGACTTAGGCATCACCGACAGCAATCCCGAAGAATATACAGTTATTGACGGCTTGGGTTTCGTGCGTGGTCTAGCCTCAGCTCATTTTAATGGCAGTGATGAAAAGGCTGACTTATTTTCTGATTTTTCTCAAAATAACAGTAGTGTACCGTGCTATGGTATTAGCGATTATGCCGCCCTGCACTTTATTAATGGTCAATTATATCAGACGGTTACTAGTAAATTTGATGCAAAAGTAACGTTCGAAAATGCACTCTAACAAACTGTTTAAGAGTGATTCGCAACGCGTGGCATTTTCACTATGCGTTGCGTTTGGTGTTTAAGGTGGTTGCAGCAACATCGGTATTGCATTGCTCACACCTTAACAGGGCGTTAGAAGCCACTCAAACTTAGGTAACTTAAAATGGCAATGGAATTATTTGTAGTTTTGGCATTAGAAACTTTGCCAAACACTTCTCAAATGAATGAACTGGCAGAGAAGGTATCGATTCCGATAGTTTATGAAGCTGGTATCGAGCTTCGAGATATTAAGGGGTATCTGCCAGCCAAAGTGGAGGGTAGAAAGTCAGGGTTGGAAATTCATACATCTGCATATGACACAGCCTCAATCAAATTGTCTTCTTTTGACGCACAGCAATATAAACAACCGGTGGTAGTTACTCTGAGGTGGGGAGGTGATTTCTCTGAAATGACATCAGCTCTTTCAACAGCGTATCTATTATCCGAGGGCTATAGTGCTACGACTTTTGAGCCCCAAACAAATACGTATTTGAGCACTGCGGAACTGAAAACAAGTGTTTTTTCAATGCTAGATACTGCGAAGTGATGGCTTCTAACAAATTGTTCAAGAGTGATTCGGCACGCGTGGCATTTTTACTATGC
>NZ_JAHGAD010000032.1:0-6672 GCF_030248375.1 Vibrio sp. B181a
GTTAAAAGTGCGTCTTTCACGCTTAGTCATAATATCACCTGTTTTAGTATCGAGATGATCATACATCACCTCTTAATCAGGTGGCCAAATTCACTATGCCACTACAGTTTGATTGTTTTATCTATCGGTCTTTCTGTGTACACCATTGCCACCTCTGAAAACAAACTTGAGACAGCTGGCCGCGAGGCTTTAGTTGCAGGTGCTGGGATTGGCGGCGGTATTGCAGGAGGGGCAATAGCAGGTTTAGCTTGTGGTCCGGGAGCTCCAGTATGTGTAAGTGTGGGGGCTTTTATAGGTGGAACATTAGCTGCATTTGGAATGAGTATTGCGTGGTAGTTGATATGGAACTGTTATCAAAAGATAAATTGGAAATACGTGACGTTGAGAAAGGCAGTGAGTACATATCTAACAAGATCTTACTGGCTATTGAAGGCAGGCCCGCAAATTCTTTTGTCAAAGGTGCACAAGTAGAGTATGGCGTAAAGTATGATAACTGTTACGTTATCTTTGTCACTGATGACATCCTTAATGAAGAAACGCTGAGAGTATATTTGTTTGATCTTAATGCAAAGCTGATCGATTACTTGTATATAGGTAGTGCTTATTCAACAGGGTGTTTACAAGAACTGACCCTTCAGAAAGACGGCTCAATATCATTTCCGTTTATAGGGGATACACTCTGGAATATAAAAGTATTATCCAAGGCAGAAATGATCATTCCTTTCGTATCTAACCCAAAGGGGGTCACCCGAAAAAACGTGTTTAGTAGCTTTTTACATGTTCAAGGCTCGCCAAAAGCAGAAACCTGACAAAGTATTTAAGAGTGATTCTCAACGCTTGGCATTGTCACTATGTGTTGGTTTATGTGATTAAGGGGCTTACAGGGACATCGGTATAGCGTTGCTCACATCTTAATTTGGTGTTATGCGAACAAAACTGAGATTGACGTCGAGTTTATAAAGATTTGATGCTCGACAGTCCCTTATATGGACTAAATACTTTTTCAAACCAAAAGGTTGGAGCGTGATCATTGTGAGGTTTGTTTTAGTTGCACTAACACTGAACCATTTCATTTACTTATATTTTGAGTATTTTATCGACGGTGTAATGAGTAATCCTAGCGAAGTAGGTCAAGCTTCTGGGTATGGGATGGTTTTCTCATTGTTAATCTTTCCTTTCCAGCTTTTTCTAGAGCTAGTATTTATTGTCGCTTTGCTCTACCAAACTTTGATAGTTCGTCAATGGAACGCGAGCATATGGTACTGGTCTACTTTTTCATTAACGTTGCTTCTGATTCTAGATATTGGGTACTGACTTTGCATTTTCACATAACAAATTGCTCAAGAGGGATTCACCACGCGTGGCATTTTTACTATGCGTTGGTTTTAGTGATTAAGGTAGTATGCGGCGGCACCTCATTGTGTAGTTCCCCCCTTAGCAGGGCGTTATAAGGTATTTGATGATAGAGCTTACAGATAAGGTTATTGGTCCCAAATACAAAATTCTTAATCCAATTCTTGAATTGCTCTTGGAAAGCGGGAATGAAGTTTTTACTGACTATACGTGGAGCTCTAATCCTACTGGTTATCTTTGTATTTTAAAAAAGCCAATAGACTTTGATTTAATTGAAAGCCGATTTGTATTGCCAAAAAGCATCCACTTAAACAAGCGATGTGGTGAAGTTGATTATGGGTTAGGCACAGTAATCATTTGTTGTGCGTAACCTTATAACAAATTATTCAAGAGTGATTCACAACGCTTGGCGCTTTCACTTCAAGCCAGTTTAGTGTTTATGGCACAATGGTTTAGCTTAGGTGTTAGCGTTGTTCACACCTTAATTTGGAGTTATGTGGTTGGAGAAAAATTATGAATCCATCAGCGGTTCTTGTTCATGTCCCAGATGTAGCGAAAGGGCTTGAATGGTACAAGAAAGCTTTCCCTGAAGGAAGCTGTTCCGGTTTACCATCCTGACTTTGACTTCACAGCGCTTGATCTAAATGGTTTCTCACTAGAAATAGTCCAAGCAAACAAAAAGGTTGGAGCTGGTAAAAGTGGTACGGTTGTTTACTGGTCAGTAGATAATTTACGTGTTGCTCTGGCTCACTTTGAAGAACTCGGTGCGTGTCTTTATCGAGGACCAATGGAAATTGAAGATGGGCTTTCAATGTGCCAAGTTGGGGACCCATTTGGAAACTTAATAGGGCTGCGTGGGAAAAACACTTAGTAACAAGTTTGAAAATGCGCCACTTTCTAACGATGCGCATGAATATACTCTGTTGGTGTCTTGTGTGAACACATGGAGATAACTAAACCCCAGAGTAGGTACTCAGCATGTATTTACGTAAGCCTTGCTGAGTACAAAAGAATGCGGTTGGTTTTCGTTAACTTTTGTCGGCCGTAGTTCTTACCTTCTTTGCCAGCAACCAATTACTCTAAGTCAATCACACTGCAGCGGATGGAGAGCGTGTTTACTGCAGCGCCTGGAGATAGGCTTCGAACAAAACTGAGTGCTTTCGCAAGATCTTGGGTTTCAATTTTCAACTTATTATCAATACGTCCATCGTTGGTCATATCGGTATCTACGACACTAGGGCATAAGCAGCATACCTTAACTCCAAAAGGAAGCAGCTCCTGATAAAGTGATTGGCTGTAACTTACCATCGCAGCTTTTGTCGCAGAATATGCAGCAATCTTAGGGACTGGAACTAAACCAGCCGTAGAGCCAAGGTTATATATTTCTCCATACCCTTGCTGTTTCATCTTTTCAGCAATTAAATTGCAAGCCGTGATTGTCGACAGCAGGTTGACGTTTACTAACTCAGAGAGCGTAGCTAGCGAGAGGTCCGTATTGCCGGCGGCCAAGACACCTGCGCTGTTCACCAAAACGTCGATGTTTTCATGCATTTCGATAATGGACTTGATAGCTGATTCAACATCAGAAGGGTTATTGAAGTCGACAGACGCCGTCTCAACTAGACATGAGGGATACTTTACCTTCAGCTCAGTTTGAGCCTGTTCAAGGTTTTTTGTATTTAAGGCAAGTAACACCAAAGTGTATCCTTCCTTGGCGAAGTAATGAGAAATGGTTTTTCCAATCCCGCGGCTAGCGCCGGTGATGATGGCAACTTTAGACATAGTGTGTCCCTAAGTGATGTGACAAGAGGATGTAAAAATTAAAACGGCTCATAGGGGAGTTGAGCCGTTGGTAGTGCGAAACTAATTAACGTTCAGGCGTCGTCAATAATCTAATCGCACTGTCTACCGCATTGTCGATACCTTGACGGCTTTCTAATTTACCAGAGCTGGCTGGGCCAAGTGCGCATGCGTAGAGAGCAAGCTGCTTATCAAATGGTAAATCCAACTGTTCATAAAGGTTTTGGCGGATTTTTGCGTGGTGTTCAGGTTCTTGGTTAGCAAGGTTGACAAGCGTGTCATAAATAAGCGTTTTCATATAATTCCTTTTTTATTGCACGGGGTGCATATGTATTGTATTCGATTGCAGTTAGAAGTTAACAAGCACCAATCACAGAAAAACGGTCTGATATAAATTCGCAATGCGAAGTAACTCAATTCGAGATAAACATAAAATACCATTAGAATCATTAAGATAGAAGGTGTTGATATATTCAGTTTGCTATCTGGTAGGAATGTCGAACTGTCCGTTTATCCGTTGCTCACGTACTTCGGTAACCCTATTTTGTGGCCTTAAGTGATGCTATTTTAGAGCAGAGTATGGTGCCGCAAGTGTTGCATCCATTCATGGTTATTTCAGGCTTTGCCACTTCATCACATGCATTCAGTTTGAGGCGTGTCTGAAATTAGACAAAAAGAGATTTGGCGCATTTGACTCTGAAGGTGAGTTTACACAGTTTAAAAGCAATGGTTTTTGACCTTGTATGGTGACGTCCAATACACCATTCAGCAATACAGCTTCTGAGGGCTGAAGAATGGTACGTCAACGTACTTAAGTTGCTTTTGATTAAACGGATTTAATTTGTTATGAAAAAACTCAGTCTTGTGTGGAGCATGTTTGTGTCCTTGCCAGCTATTGCGGAGCCGACGTTATCATTGGTTGATGCAGCGAAGCAACGGACCCAGTACGACATTAGTTATGATGGAAGCTACTACCAAATTAGCTATCCTAATGGCGATGTCGCTGCTGATATCGGAGTCTGTACTGATGTGGTTATACGCAGTTACAGGAAATTAGGCGTTGATCTGCAAGTTCTTGTTCATGAAGATATGAGAGACAACTTCTCTGAATATCCATCCAAACGAATTTGGGGCTTGGTCCGTACCGATAGAAACATTGATCATCGCAGAGTCCCCAATTTACAGGTCTTCTTTCAACGTCATGGAACCGAAATATCCATCTCAAGTGAAGGTCATAATTTCAAGCCTGGTGACATTGTCACGTGGATGCTACCCGGGAACCTCCCTCATATTGGTATCGTTACCGATGATTTATCGACAGACAAACGACGACCTTTGATTGTTCACAACATAGGAGGAGGTGTCGTATTGGAGGATATGTTGTTTGATTACCCTATAACCGGTCATTATCGGTTTGAGCCAAAATAGAAGGAACTCATCTTTTGCAAAAACAATGCGTCGTTCTGGGCGGAGGAGGTTGGATGATGGGAGAGAACCCAAGCCAACTCGACCAGTACATCTTGTCTTTAACGGGTAAGAAGAACCCAAAAATCTGTTATCTCTCAACTGCTACTGGCGATGCGGAAGAAGTTATCACCCGTTTCCACAATGCTAAGTTGAGCGAACACCTCACACACTTTCCTCTGTTCAAGTTAGAGAAAGGCTGGCGAACCAAGTTGTTCGAGCAAGATGTGATTTACGTTGGCGGTGGCAATACCCGTTCTATGTTGGCTCTCTGGAAAGAGTGGGGCATCGATGACATTCTCAAAGAGTGTTACAACCGCGGCATCATACTTTGCGGGATGAGTGCTGGCGCTATTTGTTGGTTCGATTATGGGATTACCGATAGTGATCCAGAGGCTTACTCCATCATCAAAGGGCTCGGTCTTTTGAAAGGTTTAGCATCTGCTCATTTTGTTGAGAACGACGAGAAGCACGACCTGTTTGAGCGTTTTGCCCATAGTCAGCTTGATGTGATCTGCTACGGACTCAGCGATTATGCCGCGCTGCATTTTATTGATGGTAAGCCAAGCAAAGCCATTTACAGTGGTGAGAATGCTCAAATCACAATCAGAAATGGCAATGATGAGATTTCAAAGAGATAAGCCCAACTTTGATGCGCTTACACGACTATGCAAAAGCGGGAGTAGATGTCTTCTCTTTTGGCTTCGAAGGCAGCCAGAGGCGGTACAATGGCAACAGATTTTGTTATCCGACAGCTTAAGAGTGCTAGGCAACTACCAAACTTCAATAAACATCGGAGAGCGTGTCGTGAAACGCGCTTTGAGTAACAAGCATCAGTTTTGGGCTTTGCACGTTGTGGCGACATCAAAACAGTACATGGGCGACTATGATGAAGCGATAAGCTTGTTCATACAAAGTCAGGCGTCTGCTACTGAGCTGTATTTGAGCTTTAGTTATCAGCATTTGGGCAAGTTGTATGTAGAGCAGGGGCGATTGAAAGAGGCAGAAGCGCTGTTTAATGAAGCACTTAACATCAGACGAAAATACGATAAGCCGCTTCTGGAGTCATCGACGTTAAAAGCGCTTCAAGGATTGGAAGAGTTAAGGAAGAACAGTACAAGGAACGTATATGAACCATAAGATTTGGCTTTTCATTGCTATTGTATTGCTAAGTGGACCTTCCGTGTCGCCTATTAGCCTAGAAGCATTCTTTCTCGTTGAGCTCGTTGGCTTTCTAGGAGTATGGTCAATCTGTTCCCGCTACGTGTATGCTATCTGTGCTCACCCTTATACACGACGCTTTTGGGCATGCTTTACAAGTCCGGAGCAGCATTGGCTTACTCACTTTCCAATGATGGAACTGAAACGTCATCCGTCGCTCCTCATTCATATGTTGCCATATCGAAGCGTTGTAGCTTGGTCTATCCCTATGCTAGTTAGTGTTCAGCTTATGGCAGGTTTTCGCTTTTAGTACAGATTTGCGACCGGTTAGAAAGAGGCGATGTAATTGAACTAAATATCAGTCTGTTTCTAATTGCTAGTCTCTCAAAACTCTTTATGTTCTACTTTGACTAACTTATCGCTGGTGGTTTGATAGGAGCTATAAGCAACTCAAGGGGAGAGTAATGGAAGCACATTGGAAAGTAATAGAAGCCTTAGCGAATGGCACGAATCCGATAACAGGAGAGGCGCTGCCAAGTGAATCTCTTTACAATGAGCCTATCGTTATTCGAGCAATGTTTGCTGTTTTGCAAGATTTGAAGCAATCATCAAAAGCGAACAAAACCAAAAGAACCATTGAGCAAAGACAGTTAGAAAATGAATCGAATGGTTTACCAAAGAACGCCGGATTGCCTTGGACTCCTGAGCAGCGCGAGCGTTTATCTGAGCAGTTTTCCTCTGGTACGACAATAGCATCGCTCGCAGAAGAGCATGGTAGAACCCGTAATGCAATAACCGCGGAGCTAAAAAAGCAAGGGCTGATAGAAGCTTAACGTTTCAATAAACAGTTTCGCAAATAAAGAAAGCCCCGTAAATATTGCGTAATGCCGTTCG
>NZ_JAHGAD010000033.1:0-3457 GCF_030248375.1 Vibrio sp. B181a
CCGCGGCGAGTCACCACATGCAGGGCGCGAAACGCGCTCAGCGCCGCGGATTTAAAGGGGTGGCGCTGCAGCACAAAGCCGCCACGCGGATACACATCCCCAAAGTTACCCAGCGCATCGGCCAGTGGGTTCCATGCCTCTATCGACAATGCATCTGGCAGGTTGTAGCGCCAACCGAGCGGGTCAAGGCTGGAGAGGTAATGCGGCATCATTGGCGTGACTTGAGAGCGAATAAAAAAGCCAAAGCCTGCGAGCAATGAGAACACGCTTTGCCCGCCAGGGTGGCCAATCACATCGGTGTTATAAAACCGCAGCGAGGTGTTATCGAGCCCTTGTACGCTGCGTCTGGCGCTGTGACCGCCGTTTTCTGAATACGGATTGTCAGGAGACATCCAGGCGGTGTCTTGCCAAGGCGCTTGCCCGGTTTCGCCATAGCTCATCACCACAAAATCAGGGAGTCGATGTTTGACTTTGATGGAGGTACTCGTGCTGCATCCGACAGGTGTGCAGGTCATCCACAGGCAGGTGCCAATGATTTGATAATCCAAGCAGTCTGGGCAGAGTGCGCTGGCGATGACCTCTGGGGTCGTCACGCTTTGTGCGGTGGCGGTATGGTGATACAGCAGGCTGGCACACAGCGTGAGAGCGAGGGCTTGCTTGCTCATGACCACTCCCCTTGATACTCACGTCTGGCTTGCTCAATTTGATGGGCTTTGAGTAGACCGGCGTCCAGCTCATCGATATTCTGCTCGTCCATTAACGCTTTGCGTGCCTTTTTCGACGGCCCATCCGTTTCACCCAGTGCCAGATACAATGCCGGGGGCACAATTCGAAAGCGTTGCATCAAGGTATTGTCCATGCCCGTCACGACGCCTTCTTTGTATTTGTGTTTTTCCGATTGCATGGAGCGAATGAGCTCCTTTTCGCTGTCCGAGAGCTTTTTAAACGCTTCTAGGTTTTTTATTTCATCTTCGGGCATGTTGAGCATGACCCACCACTCGGCGTTATTGAGCATCTTGCGTGCAATGGACGGGAAGTCGGCTAAATCTTGGGTGGCGAGCCAGAACCAGGCCGACAGTTTTCGCCACATCTTGACAATTTTTACCGCATACGGTGCCAGTAACTCATTGGTGACAATGAGGTGCGCCTCATCGGTCAGCGTCACAATGTCTCGTCCTGTGTATTGGTCGCGTTCGGCAATGCCGTTGATGCGGTTAATCAAGGAAATGTACGCCGCCGCCATTTGGGCTTCGTAACCGGTCTTGGCGTATAACCCCAAATCAATGATGGTCACATCGGCCTCCGGCCAGTTTTCGGCTTCTTGGTTAAACACTTGACCTTCCAGTCCGTCACAGAAAAATGCAATGGCTTCGCCCATCACGCGAGCGCGCTCGCGACGTGCTTCTGGTCGAGTGGCCTCTTCACTGAACGCGATGAGGGCGTCTTTGATGTGGGAAGGGCGAACTTGCTCTTGTGTTTGATGACATCGCTCAGCAGCGGCTTTGAGGGCTTCACGCACCATGGAGGAGTCCGCGCGGCGATAGTCGTTGATTTCACGTTGCTCACCCCCGGTTATCATCAGTCTGGCCATGATTTCCAGCTCCCCCAAGATGTCTCGCTCTTCATCGTCTTCGGAGTCGTGGTCATTGAGACGCTCAATGTCGAGCGCGCTATCGTCGCTGACGTGAGGTACGGCTTGACCAACCAGGTGTTTGGCATCGGCGAACGGCGCCATTAATCCTTGAGAGTGGGCGTTGACCTGAATACGATTCACGCTCAGCCCATAGCGCTCACAAAACTGGCCAAACAAACCAAAACTGTTACCGGCTTCAATGATGAACAGACGTGGGCGTTTCATCGCCAGTAACCGCAAACACATTCCGACTAACGTGGCCGACTTGCCCGAGCCCGACGGTCCGAACAGATTTAAGTGACCGTTCGAGAGAAAATCGCCCAGCGGATCAAAGCCAAACAGCTCTCCGCCTCGGTTGTAATAGTGGAACAAATCACTACCAGTACCGGTGGCGCGGCCAAACAGTGGAGACAGGCGCAGCATGTCTTCCAGCCACACCCAACCGCAGTACCAGAGTTTGTCGTCTTGCTCGGGATGGTAATTCATTGGCAACCAGCGCAGGTAGCTGTCCAATGGGGATTCTTGGTCGCTGTTTTTGATAAAGCGCAGAGAGAGGTTACGGCCGTTGAATGCGGCTCGTAATGAATCGGTGCGGTCTTCAATGTCATGCACACTGTCCCCTTGGATATAAAAGGCCAGTTGGCCGCGCCAAAGGGGGTGCTTTTCAATATGCACATTAAAATCATCACACGCTTCTCGCTGCGCTTCCAGTTCGGGCTCATCGCCGACCGCTGCGTCTTTGATGGTTTTAATGCGCGCTCGGGCCTGCGCTTTACTTTGTGCGATGAGCGTCATCGACAGCATGGTGCCCGGTGGCAGTTCATCAAACACGACGTTTTGAGGGCGGCGGTCGCCATCCTCCGCGACCTCACCAAAGACGGCGCCCGCCAGAAACGATTCGTTATCCCACGTATCGAGTTCCATAACGCGCATGCCGACAGTTTTATCCCCCTCAAACCACCACAGGCCGTTTTCGACATCCGAGCGAATACCACTTCGCAGTAACCGCTCAGAAAAATCCTGGTCAATCACGCTGCGCGCCGGGCGATAACGCAGTGTTTCGCCGCGAATACCGGACGGATTGAAGAACGGTGCCAGCCAAGCGTGGATGCTTTCCCCTGTGCTGGATTGGATGGCAATGCCTTGGTCGTTAAACGTGCTAGGAGAGAGTAAGCGACGTCGAATGCTTCGCAGTTCTCTGAGATTCTTTTGTTGTTGTTCGAGGGTGGCGCTTTCGGGCATCCATCGATACACCGCCAGGCGAACTTGACGCTCACGCGCTCGCCAGGGACGACTGTCTACCGCAAAAATCCCTTGCTCACGGCCAATTAGGTCAAAATGGCGTTTATCCACATCCAGAACGGCGCGCGTGAAGTCGTCTTTGATACGGGCGTTATCCCACAGCGTCTGTGTTATATCGCCAAAGTTGTCCACATCGCGTGCGAAGAGTTGAACCACCCAAGGGTGGTCTTCATCAACCAGAGAGGTCAGCGAATGCGCGACACTACGAATGATTTTGTTTAATTCATCTTGGGTTTTGTCTTCGGTGGTCACGGGGGTGATGTCAAAAAACAGGCCCATCGATCGGCCATCTTCCAGCTGCACCAGACCTTTATCGCTGACGTTAATCCAAGGCAGGTTGGCCGCAAACGACGGCGGCACGCTGTAATCCAGTCCCGGCGCTTCCAGCGCTTTGCCTTCGGTGAAAAAGTCGCTCACTGAGTGTTTGATTCGATTTAGCATCACCAATGCTCCTTGGGTAAGTTGGCCGAGCTGCCTAGCGGCGTGGCGTAATGCACGCGCTCATAAAGCGGAAACACGGTG
>NZ_JAHGAD010000034.1:0-2170 GCF_030248375.1 Vibrio sp. B181a
CCCGAAGATTGCACCTGCGCGCCTTCTCCTGCGCTCAGCCTCGCTTCGTCGTTCGTCTCGCAGGATGCAGTCAAACGAGAATTAGTCTTAGCTGACATAAATGCATATTTTTGGCAGGTGGGTGAAATGCGAAATCCGCACAAGAGTCCAGGGGGAACTGACGCGCGGATTCTAGTATTTAGACAAGGGTTCGGCATCGGTTCCGCTTGTCGGTTTATCGGAAAAATAAAAAAGGGGCACAAGGCCCCATAATTTTTATTCTTCCAACAAACTTGGATTTACTTCGAGTGCTTGGAGCATCATGCAATATCCATTAGCAAACTGGATGAGTTCGTATTGTTTCTCTGATAATTCCCCAAGAACGGAGGCGCTTACATGTTCTCTTGGTAAACCTGCAATACAGGTAGAAAGATTTTCTAAATCAGTAAGTAGATCTTTTAAGCCAGAAATAGAATAATTTAAGTTAGTCATAATTAACTCCAGTACAGTTAGTTTTGATTAGCCTTGGGTATGTTGTAGGAGACATGCCCAAGGCGAAATTAAAATATTATCCCCTCGATAGTTTTCTCGGTTCAAATAACAATTCAGTTCCAAATGCCCAATCTGGAATACCGCAAGGGCGCATTTCAATAACTCGATTTAGCGGGACAACATTGGAAGTAGGTTCCTTGGCGTTTGGTATAGAAATATCGATGCCAAATTCAAGTAGTTCGCGGCGATGCCTATAAAAAGTGTTCTTAGGTAAAGTTGTTTTAAGACAATAGCCTTCTTTCCAAGAAAGGTAAGTTAAACCGAGGTGGCGCGGTAACTTTAAAGTAATATCATCAATTGGTTTTTGTTCACTCATCTCAACACGCCCAAGGTATTCTTTATAAACTTCCCATATATCAATATTAAACCAAGAAGATCCAACATTCAGCCCAAGCTTAACGAGTTCTTTGCTCCTTAACGTAAGCTCAGCCCTAAGTTTGTTATTAGCAAAATCAGGGAGTGAAGTTAGTTGGAGAGGTGCTGGTAGTTTATGGGATTCAATCTCCTGTCCCTTGGAGTAAAACTTGATACTCCATCTTTCTGAATTCTTACCAAAGTAGACCGTGTTGCCCTTGGCGACCGCAGTCCCGTGCCGTGTTCTTGCAGTTCGCTCAAGGGCAGACAACCACGACAAAACATCCAAGCGAGAACCAAGCTCAAACATCCCGTTTATATCAATTCTACTAATCGTGTATTGACCTTCTCTTATGCCGTCACGGATGAATTCAGGTTGTTCTTTTCCAAACTTTTTAGCTAGGGAATCAAAGAGTTCATAAACCAAATTGCAAAGGTCGGAAGTGCCGAAAATATTGTGACCCTGAAACCACTTAACAGGGTTACCAGAAACAGAAAGAATCCAAATATTTTTTAATTGGGGAAGCTCAGGAAGTCGAGCTGGTTCAGTCCGAATTAAAAGGCGGGAATCATGGCTCCCGTCAACCTTTAGGTGCTTATCAAGTGTGTATTCGATTTCGCCGTCAGGAGTGGTGGATATAACGTTGCCTCCATTGAGGCATTCGTCAGACCAAAAAAGGAACTTAACAGAAAGCCAGTCAATCATAAGGCTCGGGTTCGTAGGTTCGAAAGTAACGAAATTCTCCGGTACAGGGTTTTTTCGATGAACCTCTAAAAGCTTCTGAACCTCAGGAATAAGAGGAACAGATTCTATAGACCTGACAAACTTCCCGTGTCCCATTTCTATTCCTCAGATTCAGAAGATCCATTCATCTTCAAAAGTGTAGCGCCAAGAGCTTGAGCCATTAAGCTTTCATATCCGCTGACATTTCCGCTCTTAGCTTCTCTAATTGCTTGAGTCATAAGCTTTAATGCCTGAACGTTCTCAACCAAACAAGAAACAACAAAAGCAGATTGAGCCTGCCCGCTAACTTCTGAAAACTCAGCTAGAGCCTCGTCAACGTCTTTAGGTAAAGAGATGGTTATGCGTCGTTTATCGGTAGCCATGTGTAATCCAAAGTAAAAAGGTGATGCACCAAGATTAAGAGAGAGTCTCGGGGATGTCAAGACGCGAGTACCATTCGGTGGTACAAAAGTCGGAGGGTGTGAAGTGTGTTGGAATAAGGGGATTTTGTGTGTGTGAGTACCGTCCGTGGTACAAAAGTCGGGTATCACTAAGACCCGA
>NZ_JAHGAD010000035.1:0-108575 GCF_030248375.1 Vibrio sp. B181a
CCCCCTCCACCATATTGAAGAAGCCAGCTCATTGAGCTGGCTTTTTTCGTTCTATACCTATCATTTTTCAATGGCTTACCTCACTATCTGGCTAAATCTAGTCTAATTCAAGGCGTGACTTTTAATGCCTTTTCGTTAAGTAGTACGGCTCCTAAGCTCTTTGAACTACCTCGACTTGAGAGAAAATCGAAGTGTTAGTTGGTTTCTTTCAGTCAATGGAATCAAGCAACTGATCACCCCATTAGTTCTATCTTCACTATTCCCTACTGTGTGACTCATCGTCTCCCTTTTAAGAACCCTATTCGCTCGACTTTAACCACTCGAAGTTATATCGATAGGTTTCGATTCTCTGATCTCCAGACATAAAAAATCCCGCTCGAAAGCGGGATTTTACTAAGACTAAATTGAACGCTGTTGGTGATTAACCTTGAATACCAACAATCAACCAAGGTGCATTTGGTACCGTTAGGTCACGTTCTAAATGCCAGATATCTTCGATGTCTTCTTCGATACCTTCTTCTGCATCACGGTAACGACCGCTAAATTGCAGGCTAAGCTGTGCTTTGTTCGCATCGTAGTCAGCACGAACGATTTCCGCATCTACGTACATCACATCAGTGTGTTGCTCGCCATCTAGCTTCGCACGCTCTGCTTTCAAGTCTTCAAATAGGCTTGGTGAAACGTACTCTTCAATTGTATGAAGTTGGTTGTGGTTCCACGCGCCTTGCAGGATTCGGTAGTGCTCACGAGAGCCATTAATGAATGCGGCTTGGTCAAAACCCGGTGGGTAGTTATGCGGGATGTCAGTTTGTGCACCGAAACCACCAAAACCACCTGCATTTGTGTTGTTAGGCTGCTGTTCAAAGTTCTGCATGTTTGGTTGCTCGAACTTAGAAGCGTTACCACCAAATGCTGGCTGTTGACGATGCTGATTCATACTGCCTTGCTTAGCACCAAGCATGCCGCGCATCAGTTTGAAGATAACAAAGGCAATCAAACCAATGATCAGGATATCCATAAACTGGATACCTTCGAACGCACCACCAAAGAATGCTGCCAATAGACCACCAGCAAGAAGACCACCAAGTAAGCCGCCCATCAAGCCTTTCTTGCTTGACGATTTAGCACCTTGTTCTTTACCAATGGTGTTTGTGTTTTGTTGCTGCTGTTTAGGAGCAGGAGCCGTTTTATAGCTCTTACCGAAAGACTTACCACCACCAAACTTCTTCGCTTCCGCGATAGGTGTTACAGCAACGGTAAACATCAGTAGGGCGACAATCGAAAATAAACGTTTCATCGTTATCCTTAAAATTGACGATAAGTACTTAACCATGCTGCCGAACAATGTGATGAACAAGCATCCAATATCAGTAGCACGCTAAATATGAGATGTGACCATCATACTCCGTCAGATACAACAATGAAACATTCCATAATAGAAGACATGTATCAGAATATTGCCAACCCATAGGTTTATGACTTGTTTGCGTTATTGACGCTCAATCAGTAGCTGACTATCATATTGAACGATGTTCAATAAGTAGTTTTAAATTATGGCGCGCAGAAACGATCACACCAGAGAAGAGCTAGTCAACTTGACGCTTTCCACAGTCAAAGACTTTTTAGACGAGAATTCTTACCACGAGCTTAGTCTTCGTAAGATTGCGAACATGATTGGTTACGTACCAAGCACGCTCGTTAATATCTTTGGTAACTACAACCTGCTGCTTTTACATGCCGTGGCCCAAACTCTGGATGAGTTACAGCAAGAAGCCGTAGCCGCGACAAAAAATAGTAAGGATACTCATCAGGCACTTTTTGAACTGGCCTACTGTTACCACGACTTCGCACAAAAACACCCTCATCGCTGGCAACTGGTCTTTGAGCACAACATGAATGGTGCGGAGCTTCCAGAGTGGCATGCCAAACGCATCGACGGCATGACTGGCATGTTGGAATCTCTGCTTGCGCAAATTGCACCACACCGAACCGAATCTGAAGTTTTGCAAGCAAGTCGCGTTTTATGGTCTGGGGTACATGGAATCACGCTACTAAGCGTCGATGATAAGTTTTTCTCTAGTGAACCTATTGATGGTAAAGAGCTTATTGATAACCTGATTTCAAACTACCTGATCAGCTGGTAATAAAGGATTATTCATGTCATCAGACAGCCAGTCGTCTTTGCTTAGGCAGCGAAAGTTCCTCCCTTATTTTGTCACCCAGTTTTTCGGAGCTTTCAACGACAACATATTCAAAAACGTACTGTTGCTGTTTGTGGCCTTTGCTGGCTCTAGTGCACTACCGATCTCTAGCAACCTGTTTATTAACTTGGCGGCAGGCTTATTTATACTGCCTTTCTTCTTATTTTCCGCATCTGCAGGGGTGCTAGCTGATAAATACGAGAAGTCTTGGTTTATTCGTAAGGTAAAGCTGTTTGAAATCGGCATCATGCTACTGGGCGCGATTGGTTTCATCACCGAAAGCTACGGCGTGCTGCTATTACTGCTTTTCTTGATGGGCACGCAGTCCGCGTTCTTTGGGCCGGTCAAATACGCACTGCTTCCTCAGCAACTCAATGAGAAAGAATTAGTCCCTGGTAACGCCTTAGTCGAAGCGGGTACGTTTATCGCGATTTTGGTCGGTACGCTGGGCTCAGGTCTTATCGCATCCGCAGACAATGCCAAATATCTTGCGGCATTCTGCGTTGTCATCTTTGCAGTGCTAGGCTACCTCTCCAGCCGATTTATCCCTTTTGCCTCAGCAGGCGCTCCAGATATTCAATTTAAGTGGCAACCTTACAAACAAACCAAACTCACACTTTCCATTGCGAAGTCTGATCGAATTGTCTTTCAATGCATCATGGCAATCAGCTGGTTCTGGTTCTTAGGTGCGGCTTACCTGACTCAGTTCCCGAACTTCACTAAGGTCTACTTGAACGGCACCGAAAGCGCGGTTTCTTTCCTTTTAGCACTTTTCTCGGTGGGTATTGCTGTCGGCTCTATGGCGTGCAACTGGCTGTCGAACCACCGCATCGAAGTGGGTATCGTACCGATCGGTGCTTTGGGGATCACCATTTTCGGTTTCTTGATGGCAACATCGATTCCAACGGACTTACCTCGATTCCACACTTTCGCGGAGTTCGTTAGCTATGGCGCTTTCTGGCCTCTATTCTTCTATCTACTGATGATAGGTATTTCGGGTGGTTTGTTTATCGTCCCACTTTATGCCCTGATGCAACACCGAGCGAAAGAGACAGAACGTGCACAAGTGATTGCTGGCTTGAACATCTTTAACTCTCTGTTCATGGTCGGCAGCGCTGTATTAGGCATTGTTTGCCTGAGCGTGCTTGAGATGAGCATTCCTCAACTGTTCGCGCTGCTGGCAATCCTGAATTTTTTGGTCGCTGCATACATCTTCCTGCAGATCCCTATCTTTGTGGTGCGCTTTGCGATGTGGGTGGTCACTCACACCATTTACCGTGTCAAACATAAGAACCTGCATCACCTTCCAGAACACGGTGGTGCGTTGATCGTCTGTAACCATGTCAGCTACATGGACTCACTGCTATTAAGTGCAGTTTGCCCTCGCCTGATTCGATTTGTGATGGAAGAAGACTACGCAAATCTTCCTCCTCTACGAGGTTTCCTTCGTCGAGCTGGCGTGATCCCTATTTCTGCAAGTAACCGAACGTCTATCCGCCGTGCCTTCAATGATGTCGAGAAAGCGCTGAGTGAAGGTCATATTGTGTGTATCTTCCCTGAAGGGCGGCTAACCTCTGATGGTGAGATGAACGAGTTCATGCGCGGTATCGATATCATACTTCGTCGCAGTCCAGTCCCCGTCATTCCAATGGCGCTAAAAGGCTTGTGGGGCAGCTATTTCAGCCGCGCAAAAGGTCGCGCGTGCAAAGGGCTACCAACGCGTTTCTGGTCTAAGTTAGAAATCGAAGCAGGCACGCCTGTTGATCCAAAACAAGCCAGTGCACAAGCCATGTTTGAAAAGGTGCAAACGCTTCGCGGTGACTGGCGCTAGATTCACCACAAGATAATTTCAGAATGTTGAACATGTGTTTAGTTTTACTGAACATATGTTCAATTCATTAAGACTTTCTGACCCAAAGCGTTACTGTATACTTCACGCTTTAACTCATAACAACGAACGACACCCTTGAATACAAAGAATATCCCCTTTGGATTGGCACTGCTGTTTTGTTTGACCCCTTTTGTGTCCTCTCCTATTGCGCTTGTGATCGGTTTTCTACTGGCGAGTTTTAGCCTAGTACCGACTGAACTTCCTATTGCCTCTTTTACTAAGAAGCTGCTTTCCTATTCGATCATTGGTTTAGGCTTCGGTATTCACTTTGAACAGGCTCTCGCCGTCACTTCTGATGGTATTGGTCTTATCATCGCAACCATTCTCGGTACACTGGTGATCGGCATGATGATTGCCAAAATGATTAAGCTAGAGCGCACCACAGCCTACTTAATCGCTTCTGGTACCGCAATTTGTGGCGGTAGCGCAATTGCTGCTGTCGCGCCTGCGATCAAAGCCAAAGATGAACAAATTGGTTTAGCTCTAGCGACCGTTTTTGTGCTCAACTCTCTGGCGCTGTTTATCTTCCCTGTGATTGGTCACGCGATCGGCTTGGATCAGCATACGTTCGGAACCTGGGCTGCGATTGCGATTCACGATACGTCTTCCGTTGTGGGCGCAGCATCTGCATACGGTGAAGAAGCACTAACCACGGCAACAACATTGAAGCTTGCTCGCGCACTGTGGATCATTCCTGTCGCGCTAGTGAGTGCTGTGATTTTTTCTCGCGGTAACGGAGAGGAAGGTAAGAGTAAGTTAGTCATTCCTTACTTCATTTTCTGGTACTGCGCTGCGATTGCATTCAGCGACTTCTTCCCGCAATTTGAAGTGGTGTACCAAGGCATTTTTGCTATTGCTAAGCAAGCCCTTGTGGTGTGTCTATTCTTGATTGGTTGCAGCATTTCAGTATCGAAGCTGAAGTCGGCAGGCGCTAAGCCATTGTTATTTGGCGTCACACTGTGGGTACTGATTTCTACTACGTCTTTAGGCTGGTTACTTCTCAACTAAACCTTGATTGATTTTATCTGGCTGAGTTGATTCCGCTTTTTGTGCGCTTTGACTTTTGTGTACTAACACTAAAGCAATCGCCACTAGAAAGGCGGTTAACTCAGCTAACGAGCGCGTTAAGCCCTCGGTGCTGACAGCAACGCCGATTTGCAATAACACCGCTGCCGCTAACGCTAATTTGATCATCCTGAACCTTATGCTTTATTCCTTAATCTTTGAGCATGATTATGATTCAGAGTTATAAGGATACGAAATTCCCTTTTCGACTAATTCATTGCGAAATCAACTAAGTTGACTTTCTATCCAAGAGATAAAGGTTTTCACTTTAGGTCGATGCTCGTAGCCTGAAGGGCAAACTAAGTCATACCCCAGCAGGGTATCCATCATTGGATAAGGGCTGACCAGTTCACCTTTATCTAAAAAGTCTTTCACGAATCGATAGCGCCCCATCGCGACCCCGACGTGATTTCTTGCTGCTAGCACTGCCATATCACGATGACTCACACAGTAAAAATGCTGGAAAATATCGATATCCAGCTCCATATAAGTCATCCATCGCTGCCATACATCTGAACCGAGAGCATGAATAAAGTTAATCCGTCGGAGTGACTCCATACCATCTTCCAGAATATTCAGTTCTTTCATGTACTGAGGCGTACAGACCGGAATGTACTTTTCGCCAAATAGTCGCTGGCGATACACATCAACCAAATGATCCGTATCGTAAAAAATGGCTACATCAATCTGATTGGTCACCAAATCGAGTTGGTTTTCTTGGGCGAAAAGGTTGAGGTTAAACCCTGGGAAATGACGTTGGAAATCCGCAATACGAGGCATCAGCCATCCATTCAAAAAACCTGGCGATGCAGCAATGTTTAATTCCCCCACCAAGTCCGTCGACTTAATCTCTTCAATCTCATTAAAAATGGTACTGAGTGACGTAGATAACGTTTTTTGAAATCGATGCCCTTCTGATGTCAGTTCGAGTTTGCGAGTGCCTCGAACAAACAGAGAGAAACCAAGCTCCTGTTCTAGCACTTTGATGCGATGGCTTACGGCTCCTTGCGTTAAGTGCAGCTCTTTTGCTGCCTGCGTAAAGCTAAGATACTTCGCTGCGATGCTAAAGGTATGAAGGTTTCGAAGCAGTAACTGTTGGTTTGCCATGATCGACCATGCATTAAAAATATTAATTCATGATAGTAGTGAATTCGTTTGTTTGCGTCGATAATTAAGTTTCAAATAGCCCTTAGAAACTTAATAAAAACGTCACTTTCAAACATAGATCATGTTTTAGGTGGCATTAAAATTATAGGGGCAAATATGAATATACTCGGCTACATGCAAAAAGTCGGTAAGGCATTAATGGTTCCGGTAGCGACCTTACCCGCTGCGGCAATCTTAATGGGGATTGGCTACTGGATAGATCCGGTCGGCTGGGGCTCTGAAAGTGTCTTAGCGGCATTCCTCATTAAATCAGGCGGAGCCATCATCGATAACATGGCGGTACTGTTCGCCGTTGGTGTCGCTTTCGGATTGAGCAAAGACAAAAATGGCTCAGCAGCACTGTCTGGCTTCATTTGCTTTATGGTACTGACGACGCTACTCGCACCGGGTGCCGTCACACAGCTAATGGATATTAGTGCTGACGAAGTGCCTGATGCGTTCAACAAAATCAACAATCAGTTCATCGGTATCTTGGTGGGTATTATCTCCGCTGAAATCTACAACCGTTACTCTGGAGTCGAGCTACCAAAAGCGCTGGCGTTCTTTAGTGGTAAACGCCTAGTACCAATCCTCACCTCCATCGCAGGTATGGTGTTGGCTTTTGTTCTGCTTTACGTATGGCCTGTGATTTACGATGCATTAATTATTTTCGGAACCAAACTTGAATCCATGGGTGCGGTTGGCGCGGGTTTATTTGGCTTCTTTAACCGTCTAATGCTAACTATCGGCATGCACCACGCGCTTTACCCTGTCTTCTGGTTTGATGTGGTTGGTATCAACGACATTCCAAACTTCTTAGGCGGCGCGCAGTCTATTGCTAACGGTACAGCTGTAGTTGGCCAAACGGGTATGTACCAAGCAGGTTTCTTCCCAATCATGATGTTTGGTCTGCCGGGCGCTGCTCTTGCGATTTATCACTGCGCTGATAAGCAGAATAAAACCAAAGTATTTTCTATCATGCTAGCTGCAGCGATGGCGTCCTTCTTCACTGGTATTACAGAGCCTCTAGAGTTCAGCTTTATGTTCCTAGCGCCAGTGCTATACCTAATTCACGCGGTTCTGACTGGTATCTCAATGTACATTGCAGCAAGCATGCAGTGGATGGCAGGCTTTGGATTCTCGGCTGGTTTCGTTGACTTTGTGCTATCAAGCCAAAACCCACTGGCAACCAAATGGTACATGCTGATCCCACAAGGCTTGGTCTTCTTTGCGATTTACTACAGCGTGTTCCGCTTCGCGATCATCAAGTTCAACTTGCGTACGCCGGGTCGTGGTGAGGACATGGAAAAAGAAGTCACCGAGAATATTGGCGAGCTAGCAAAAGACTACATCGCAGCAATTGGCGGTGCAGACAACATCCTAGAAGTGGACAACTGTATTACTCGACTTCGTTTAACCGTGAAAGATTCATCCCTAGCTGACGAAGCTAAGCTTAAACAATTGGGTGCTGCTGGCGTTGTCATGATTGGTAAAGGCGGCTTACAAGTGATTATCGGTCTAGGAAAAGTAGATAAAGTAGCTGAGCAGATGAAACTCGCGCTCGCTAACTAAAGAATTGTGGTGACTCACCATCACCACATCCCCCTGAAGTGCAATAACGCTTAGTCACCGTTTTGCACTTCATTTTTTAACCAGTCTTTCACCGCTTTGCGCGAGATTTTGATTCCCCCACCCAACAGGGTTTGAGGCATTGCGTAATACGCCACTGGCCATTTGAATTTTTCTAACTTAGTTTGCAGATGTTGTTCGTATTGAGCTTTGTCTAGTAACGACTCTGTTTGAATCACAGCCACTGGTCGGTGTCCAAACTCAACATCCTCTACTGGCACAACAATGCTTTGTGAAATACTCTCAATTTGGTTCAGTACCGCTTCAATTTCTTCACAGTGAACATTCTCACCGCCGGAGATAAATTGATTATCTGCTCGACCAATGATCTTGAGTTCGTCGCCTTGCCACTCTCCAAGATCCTTGCTGTCGAACCAACCATTTTCATTCAGAAGTGAGGTGACTGAGCCTTGCTTGAAATAGCCTGCTGCTAGTGTTTTCCCGCCGATATAAATACGCTCTTCCACCAGCTTAATATCGCGATTTTGCAATAGGTGGCCCGCGTTACTGACGCTATCGATTTGCTTTGCCGTTACGGTAGAGGCCGCTTCTGTCATGCCATAGCCTAGCCAAGTTTCAATGCCCTGCTGTGTTGCTCGCAGTGCCAACTCATGGGCAACATGACTGCCGCCCAGTAAGACGTGCGTGAGAGACAATTCGACTTGTTCATCCAGTAAACGCTTAAGCTGGGTCGCGACTAAAGAAGCGTGAGAGACACCAAGAATATCATCAGCAAGATTTCCGTTTCCCACTTTGAGTGTTGCACCAGCAAATAGCCAGCGATAGACAATCGCCAAGCCTGATACGTGGTAAAGCGGCAAGGAAAGCAGCCAAGTATCTTGATGGTTGAATTGGAATTCGCTTAACAGACCTTGAGCAGAAGCCAGATGCTGACGGTGAGTATGCACCACGGCTTTAGGCGTACCTGTTGAGCCAGAGGTAAACACAATAGACGCTAAAGCATCATGTGCGTAGCCTTCGTTTGAAGTGTCAACTTCACTTTGGTCACTTTGGTCACTTTGCGATTCGCTATCCAGAGTCGAAAGCTGGATGATACCTAGTTGCGATAACTGCTGTTCAGAGTAGCCACTGGCAACACCATCAGCAAACCACACAAAACGTTGTTGGGTTGGCTTATATAGCGTCGTTAGCTTACCTAAAAGTGCATCAAATGGCTGCGGCATGGTCAACGCAGCAATTGCGCCTATCTGCTGCGCAGCAAGATAAAACCACAAGGTTTCAACTTGGTTCTTACCGACTAACGTCACCACGTCTCCACTCGCCACACCCTGTTGTTGAAGGTAGCGAGAATACAAATCAACACGAGCAGTCAATTGTTGCCAGTTAACTTGCTCTTTGGTCGTCTCAAGCGCAATAGAAAAAGGGCTCACTTGAGCCCAATATTTCCATGGTGCAATCGCAACAGTATCTATGCTGAATGCCACACTAACTCCTGCTCAGATAGCGGAAGAACGGGAAGTTCACACTTCGGCCAACCTTGCTCTAGCTGCGCTTTGAACAAACCAATCGTATCCAAACCTGGGATCTCATTAGGTAGTTGCCATTGTGCTAAGCGAGCAAGTTGGTTCAGACCAAGGCTTGATTCAATGCTTGAACTGATTACGGCTTTAATACCTAATGTCTTCGCCTTTTCAATCAGCTTAATACAAAAATCAACTGAGCCGATCAGCGTTGGCTTGATGATGATGGTTTTTACACCTGTAAGATCTTCTAAGCTGAAGTCTTCACGGCGAACCGCATCTTGCAGTGTTTCATCCCATGCGATTGCAATACCCGTATTGATAGCGAAAGACAGGCTATCACCCGGAGAGCGGCATGGTTCTTCCAAGAAGGTAATACGCTGGCGCAGTGATGGTGCAATGTACTTAGCAAACTGCTGGGCTTTTTCTGGTGTCCAAGCACGGTTAGCATCGAGACGAAGCGTCAGCTGTGGAATCGACTCAAGGAACAAGTTCACTAGCATGCCGTCACGAATAGGTTCGTACAAACCCACTTTTACTTTCGCGACTTTTTCGCCTTCCATTTCGTTCAGTTTCGGGATCAGATCGTCTGGGTCACCGTTACACAGAGGGGCGACTTGGTACTTACCTTGTGCAGGTAAACCGCCTTCAAGCTCCAGCTGGGCCATAGACAGACCAAATGCAACCGATGGGTACATGTGGTTGTAATCTAAAGGCAAGTTTGCCACCCAGCGCTCTGCTTGTGCTTGCAACTGAATGCCCGCTTCTTCAGTGCCTTCTAGGCTGAAGCCAACCAAAGGGGCAACTTCACCGCGACCAACCTTGTCACCGTCCGTTAATTCGAGGATATAACCTTTACGTTCCGTCAGCTTGTTATCACGTAGTATTACGCCACTGTCCATTGGTAGACAGTAACGGTAAATCTTCGCTTTACGCATAATTCGAATCCTATTTAATGCCGTATATTCTGAGCTTTTTAACGAGAGAGCTCGCTAGTCTCCCAGAGGGCGAGACGCTCAGGACGAAAAACGAAACAGAGGAGCGCAATGGCTCCTCTTCTTATACGAATTATGGGTTACGAGGGAACTTGTCGAAGTCTGGACGACGTTTCTCGTTGAATGCGTTACGACCTTCTTGGCCTTCATCTGTCATGTAGAACATCATCGTTGCGTTACCCGCTAGTTCTTGCAGACCTGCTTGACCATCACAGTCCGCGTTCAACGCAGCTTTCAGGCAACGCAGTGCCATTGGGCTGTGTTGCAGCACTTCACGACACCAACGAACGGTCTCTTTCTCTAGATCCGCTAGTGGTACTACCGTGTTTACTAGGCCCATGTCTACCGCTTCTTGAGCATTGTAGAAACGACATAGGAACCAGATTTCGCGTGCTTTCTTTTGGCCTACGATACGAGCCATGTAAGATGCGCCCCAACCGCCATCAAATGAGCCCACTTTAGGACCTGTTTGACCAAATTGAGCGTTGTCAGCAGCAATCGTTAGGTCACACATCATGTGCAGTACGTGACCACCGCCCACTGCCCAACCAGCTACTGATGCGATCACTGGTTTTGGACAAGTGCGAATATCACGTTGGAAGTCCAATACGTTTAGGTGGTGCGTACCTTGGTCGTCTTTGTAGCCGCCGTAGTCGCCACGGATCTTCTGGTCACCGCCAGAACAGAATGCGTCTTCACCTAGACCAGTCAGAATGATTACGCCAACACCTGAGTCATAGCGTGCGTCTGCTAACGCATCAATCATCTCTTTTACCGTTTGAGGACGGAACGCGTTACGCACTTGAGGGCGTGCAATGGTGATTTTCGCGATACCATCTTCAGATTTGTGGTAGTGGATATCCTCGTATTTGTCGCCGCAATCTTTCCATTGAACCGGAGCGTAAAGTTCTTCTTCAGAAATGCCTACTGTTTTAGCCATGGTGATTCCCATTGTTCTCGTTGCTCTCACTCAAAGTGAGAATGAATTATTTGATCAACTTGCATCGCAAATCGTTGTGGTTGCTCTTGATGGACGTTATGTCCAGCCCCCTCAATTTGTCGATACGCCAACCCGCTTGTCTCAGCCAGTTGGCTAAATTTTTTGTCTTTTTCGCCGCAGAGGTAATAAAGCGGAACCGCTTGTTGCTGCAATGCTGGCAACAGATAAGATTGCTTCGCCAATGATGTCGCAATCAGCATATCCGCCACTGCAGAACCAAGATTAGCACTTCGTTTCGCCACCAATGTTTGTCTTTGCTCATGGTTTAGTGAAGAAAAGACCAACTGTTGGTACCAATCGTTCAAAACACAGGCAAGAGGCTCAGTTTTGAAACGCTTTGCCCAGCGCGAATCGTTTTCGAATCGTGCCTGTCTGTCTGACTCGCTTTGAAGCCCGAAGTTTCCTCCTTCAACAATGGCACCACAAATATTGAGATCTGGAAAACATTGGTGAGCAAGGCCATGCATAGCAATGCGTCCACCCATTGAGTAACCAATCAGGATAAGCGGTTGTTGCGAAGGAAATAGTAAAGATAGTGCGGAATTGAGTAATTTGCAGCAATCATTCAGATCGCTGCAAAAAATAGATTGGCTGTGTCCATGACCGGGTAAGTCAATCGTTACTCGGTCATACTGAGGTAAAGCACTTAAGCACTGTTGCCAATCCTCGCCACTGCCGAGCAAACCATGTAAAAACACCAGAGTAGGCAAAATGCCACCTTGGTGCTTTTCCGTTGCAGGGAAGCGCTCAGAATAGAGCATGCAAATTCTTATTGAAGGATCTTAAATGCTCGACAGCTTGGTTCGATGGCGTTTGCACTTCGACCACCAATGCGCCTTGCCCTGAAGCAAAATGTTCGGAAACCAAGGATTGGTATTCCGCTAACGAGCTTGGCTTACAATACTGCAAACCGAACTGTTTCGCAGCATGCTCAAACTCGTAACCATGAGGCATTTGGTAGAACGACTCACGATGTTCCTGCGGCACTGGCAACAAATCAAAAATCGCACCGCCATCATTATTGGTGATCACCAAGACCGAAGGTAGCTCACTGTGCGTAAACAGTGCCAACGAGTTCAAGCCATATAGCGCAGAAGTATCGCCAATAAACATCAACATCGGATTATTCCGCGCGCGTTGTACACCACTTGCAGTGGCAAACAGGCCATCAATGCCAGACGCTCCACGGTTAGTGAAAACCTCTGTGTTATCAAGCTTACCGAACATGTCGATTAAACGAACAAACAAACTGTTGCCGACAAACAGATCCACACCTTGAGCGCGCTCGGCAACATCAATCGCCAATGCAATTTCACTTAACTCACTCTTAGGATCCGAAACAAACAGCCCTTTGGCATGCTGCGTGACCTGTTTGATGTCCGCAGCCAACTCATCTGCCCAGCCAGCGTGTTCTGATGAGAAACCAGACGTGCGTTCTACCCAAGCGCTTGGTTGCTCAGCCCAGTGCCATTGAGGTAAATGACTCTGGTTGTCACGGTCTAACCGAGGAGAGACAAACCAATATTGTGTATCACCACCCTGCTGGTTGCGTGATACGTGTTTCTCTAGCCAATGGTTAAAACGTTTAGAAATGATTCGGCTACCAAACTGAACAATCAAATCACAGTCATCAAGCTGACTCGCCATTCTTGGATTTTGCAGCCATAAATCGAAATGTGCCCAATCTGAGCTCACACCACTTTGCGGATCAGCCAGTACTGGCCATCCCATCTGCTCAGCAAATGCACGTGCCGCTTGCGCTTGAATCAAAGGCAAACTGCCAATGACCACCAAGCCTTTGTTGTCACCACAGCTTGGTATTGCACTGCTGGTTTTTGGATTGAAGCGTTGGCAATACGTCACCTTACTATCTCGCCAACCGGCAACGGTATCGAGGTAGCCCTGATAGGTACTCTTTTCTGTATTGGAGTACAAAGGCTCTGGAAACGCACAGTTAATGTGAACCGCGCTGCCTCTTAGGCGTTGCGTAAACATCACCTCATCAACAGAAGTAAGCAACCAATTCAACGGGGTTGATAGCGTAGGACTCGGCAGGTTAAGACTGTCAGAAACATGTTCTGAAAAAATACCCAATTGATTAATGGCTTGGTTTGCACCGCAGCCCACAAGTTCAACCGGGCGGTCTGCAGTTAGCACCACCAGCTTTTCACCCGTCAGCTTTGCTTCTGCAATCGCAGGCAACAAGTTCGCCACCGCTGTACCCGATGTAACAATCAGCGCCACTGGTTCTTTACTTGCTTTAGCAAGTCCCAGAGCCATAAAGCTCAAGCCACGCTCATCAAAATGGGTGTGGATGGTAAAATTTGGGTTATCTGCCGCCTCGACCGTTAAAGGTGTGGAGCGAGAACCGGGTGCAATACAAATGTGGTTCACACCAAAGCGGTTCAATTCTGTCAGGATGGTTTCAGACCAAATGCGATTTAAAACAGCTTGATCTGCACTCATGATGCAACCCCAAGCGGCGGGTGGTCTGAAATAAGAGAAAGTAACGTCGACATTTTTTTATCTAACTCGGCCCATTCGTGTTCTGCAATGGAGCCTGGAACAATACCCGCGCCAGCAAACAGTTGTACTTGGTCACTCAGAACCAACGCACTTCTTATTGCGACGCAAAACTCTGCACGCTCATGGCTAATGTATCCCATCGAGCCTGCATACCAGCCGCGTGCAAACGGCTCGTTATCCAATATAAATTGCATCGACTCTTTACGCGGTAAACCCGCAACGGCGGCAGTTGGCTGTAAAGCTGAAAGCAATTGAACACCGTTGATGCCCGCTTTCAGATCCGCATTAATATTACGCTTAAGATGTTGGACCTTTCTCAGACGAACCAATCGAGGCTCTTTTTCTACCTCAACATGCTCCGAATGCGGTGTTAGTCGATCAATGATGTCATCCACCACATATTGGTTTTCATTGAGGTTCTTAGAGTCTTGCGACAGCCAGTTCGCCAGCTCCATGTCTTGCGTCGCGTTGTCACCGCGACCAATCGTGCCAGCCAGCGCTTCTGTGTGCAGCTCATGACCCACTCGCGAGTATAGGCGCTCTGGCGTCGAACCCATAAAGCTGTGCTTGCTGTCTAAACTCAACAAAAAGTGAAAGCTGTGATGGTTATTTAGGTAGCTCGCTTTAAGAAGCTGCGCAGCAGAAAGTGTTGAATCCAGCATTACTGTCGATTTGCGAGCCAGAACCACTTTTTTAAACTCATCGTTGTCGATGCCTGTGAGCACCTTTTCGACCAACGCGCTCCATTCAGGCTGTGTTGGCGCATGGTCAATTGAGCGAATATGAGATGAAATTGGCGCAAGACTAGGCACGTCACATACCAGCTTTTTCAAGCCTGCTAATGTACGTGTTTTATCTTCTGAGATATTCACCGCGAGTGACCATTGCTGATCGAATCGAATCAGCTCGATTTGCGGTAGAAAAAAGAAAGACGGCATGCAGCGACGATTCTTCTCGTGCTGACCATCGAAAGAGCGACCACCCCATACGCGTTGGCCTTCGCCAAGGATCGTATAAGCTGGGCCGGGCTCAACAAAAGAATGGAGCTGACCTAGGGCAACAACTTCTTCACGAGTATCACGGGACTGCCAGTAAAACTTGGGAAAAAGTGGTTGTGCTTCAAGCCAGTCAATAAACGCGAAATTGGGTTTCTCGCTGAGTGGCTCGACTAAACGTGTTTGATTGCCTTCCGTTTGCTGAACTCGCTCGATAATTCTCTTTACGGCTTGATGGAACTGTGACAAATCAACCTCGAAATATGTGAGGATAAGTGATAACTGACGGCTACTCTAAGTTTAGACCCAAAGCAAATCAAGGTCGTATGCGATCTTTTGCAAAATCCTGTGATAACAACCGGACAAAAGTTAGCCATTAAACGGATAATTTACAGATTTTTATTCTAATAAAAAACAAATTATTGTACTTTAATAAAGAAATTAACGATTTTTTAGGAATTATACAATGCAAAATATCGGGATGTCGTCAAAACTCGACAATGTCTGCTACGACATTAGGGGTCCTGTACTCAAACATGCTAAACGCATGGAGGAAGAGGGGCATAAAATCCTAAAGCTAAACATTGGTAACCCCGCCCCATTTGGTTTTGACGCCCCTGATGAGATTCTAGTAGATGTCATCCGCAATCTACCAACTTCTCAAGGCTATTGTGATTCCAAAGGTATCTACTCTGCGCGTAAAGCTGTTGTACAGCATTACCAGCGCAAGGGCATTCGTTCTCTTGATGTTGAAGATGTTTACGTAGGTAACGGCGTTTCAGAGCTAATCGTGATGGCAATGCAAGCGCTACTGAACAACGGTGACGAAATGCTGATCCCAGCACCAGATTACCCGTTGTGGACGGCGTCTGTTGCTCTGTCTGGCGGTAAGCCTGTTCATTACCTATGTGACGAAGGCGCAGACTGGTATCCAGACCTAGAAGACATCAAAAAGAAAATCACGCCAAAGACACGCGGTATTGTTCTCATCAACCCGAACAACCCAACGGGTGCCGTATACAGCCGTGATTTCCTGTTGGAAGTGATTGAGATTGCACGTCAGCACAAACTGATGATCTTCGCCGATGAAATCTACGACAAAGTGCTTTACGACGGTGCAACACACACATCAGTTGCCACGCTAACCGACGACGTATTGGTGATGACCTTCAACGGCCTGTCGAAAGCTTACCGTGTTTGTGGCTTCCGTGGTGGTTGGATGTTCCTAACTGGCCCTAAACATTTGGCGCAAGGTTACATCAACGGTCTTGAGCTGCTGTCTTCCATGCGCCTGTGTGCCAACGTGCCAATGCAACACGCAATCCAAACCGCATTGGGTGGCTACCAAAGCATTAACGAGCTAATCCTGCCAGGTGGCCGTCTGCTTGAGCAACGTAACCGTGCTTACGAGCTGATCAACCAGATCCCTGGGGTTTCGTGTGTGAAGCCAAAAGGCGCGATGTACTTATTCCCGAAAATCGATACCAAGATGTACAACATCAAAAATGACCAACAAATGGTGTTGGACTTCTTGAAACAAGAGAAGGTCCTGTTGGTTCAGGGTTCAGGCTTTAACTGGCCGAAGCCCGATCACTTCCGTATCGTAACTCTACCTCACGTAGAAGATCTCGAAACCGCGATTGGTCGCTTTGAACGATTCTTGACGACCTACAGCCAGTAGTAATTAGTGCTGATCTCTCATATGCTTAGAGGAGCTCCTAGTGAGCTCCTTTTTTTGTATCAGAATCAAAATTGGAGACAGCAATGAAAGAAAGCCATTTTTTCGCCCACTTGGCACGAATGAAGCTCATCCAACGCTGGCCCTTAATGCGCTCGGTATCGCCGGAAAACGTTTCTGAACACAGCTTGCAAGTCGCGTTTGTTGCTCATGCCCTCGCCCTAATCAAAAACAAAAAGTTTGGCGGCAACTTAAACCCTGAACGCATCGCTATTCTCGCTATGTACCACGATTCCAGTGAAGTCTTAACGGGTGATCTTCCAACCCCAGTAAAGTATTACAACCCAGAAATTTCTAAAGAATATAAAAAGATAGAAGCGGCAGCTGAACAAAAGCTGTTATCTATGCTGCCAGAAGAATTCCAAGATGATTTTGCGCCCTATTTGTTATCGCACTCTGCGCACAAAGAAGATGCATTGATCGTCAAACAAGCAGACTCTATCTGCGCTTACTTAAAATGTCTCGAAGAACTTAGCGCTGGCAACCACGAGTTTGCTCTAGCGAAAAAGCGTCTCGACATCACTCTGCAAGAACGCAAAACACCGGAAATGGAATACTTCCTTCATACCTTTGCCCCAAGTTTTGAATTATCGCTGGATGAAATCAGCTAATTGATGGAGAGAAAAGTGTCGTTTGAATTAGATGCCTTATGGCAAGAGCGCCATGATGATGAGCACAAGATCCGTCGTGACGATCATCGTAGCCCCTACCAACGAGACCGAGCTCGTATTCTGCACTCGGCTGCCTTCCGTCGATTGCAGGCAAAAACTCAAGTCCATGGAAACAGCTTGGAAGACTTTCACCGTACCCGATTGACACACTCTCTCGAAGCTGCGCAATTGGGTACGGGCATTGTGGCTCAACTTAAGAAGAAACAGCCTGAGTTTCGAGACCTTCTGCCGTCTGACAGCTTGATTGATTCACTCTGTTTGGCGCACGATATTGGCCACCCACCTTATGGGCATGGCGGTGAAGTAGCACTGAACTATATGATGCGTGAGCATGGTGGCTTTGAAGGCAATGCCCAGACGTTTCGCATTGTCACCAAGCTAGAGCCTTACACCGAACACTTTGGCATGAACCTATCACGCCGTGCCTTACTCGGTCTGATCAAGTACCCAGCCTTGCTTAGTCAAACTCGCGCGGTTTGCCTGCCGAAACCAGTCGAGCACCAGCGCAAATTGAAAGCCAAAGACTGGAGCCCAGCAAAAGGTATTTACGACTGTGATAAAGATTTGTTCGATTGGGTCATCGCACCATTAACCGACAACGACAAAGCCTTGTTAAGCCAAATGCGCTGTTGTCCAGAATCGGACTTTGAACACTGCAAAACTCGATTCAAATCGCTCGACTGTTCAATTATGGAGCTCGCAGACGACATCGCTTATGGCGTGCATGACTTGGAAGATGCAATTGTGCTAGGAATGGTTACTCGTCAGCAATGGCAAGAAGGCGCAGCCAGTCAATTGGCCGATTGTGGCGATGCGTGGTTTGAAGAGCACATTGGCTCAATTGGACAAATGCTGTTTAGTGGTAAGCATCATGAGCGTAAAGATGCGATTGGCGGCATGGTGAATGCGCTGCTGACCAGTATTTCAATTAAGGTCGTAGATGAACCTTTCAGCAACCCATTGTTGGCTTGGAACGCGTGTCTAGAACCACAGATGGCAAAAGCGCTTGAAGTACTCAAACATTTCGTTAGTAAGTATGTGATTCAAGTGCATCAGGTTCAGATTGTTGAGTACAAAGGACAACAGATCATTATGGATTTGTTTGAAGCGTTAAGTGCGGATCCTGAACGCTTACTTCCGACACATACTCAAGCATTGTGGCAAGAGGCGGCTAACGAGAGCGCGAAAATGCGTGTGATAGCGGATTACATCTCGGCGATGACCGATGGCCACGCACAAAAGCTGCATCGACAGTTGTTCTCTTCAATAGTCCTTTAGAGAAGTACTCTATCGGTTCGCTACTCGTCTTTCAGATAGTTCTTTTCAAATACGCCCGGAGGCATCTGGGCGATTTGAAATTCAATCATCTTCTCAAACGCCGTTAACAAAGGCGTGAAATCTTTCCCAGACTCCATCAGGTTCAGTGCATGAAAGCCGGCTTCCACGGTAGATAAGCTGTTGTTCGATGGTGCCTTGCGAATGGTGTAATGACCTTGCAGATCCTCTGGCAGTTTCACTGTTGGAATGGAGTGCAAGTTGGTCGAAAGTTGCCACATTTTGTAAGCTTTCTTCCAAGTGCCATCGAGTAAAATCAAACGTGTTTTCTTATCTGCCGCCTCTCCGACCGTCGCCAAGTCTGAAAGGCACAACGATTGTTCTGAAGGGTAAAGAATGAAATGTTGATAAGTGTCATCTTCAAGCAACGCATTCAAGGCCTCGCTATCTGAAAAGTCTTCTCCGATCAAACAAGTACAATGATTTAGACTCAAATTGAGAATTCGTGCCGTACCAAGAGGACGATGTTCTTCACTCGTATGCTGAAGGATGATAAGTTCAACCTCGTTTGCTAGCGGTACAATCCATTGGCAAATACAAGCTTTGCGCGATTTTCCACACTGAGAACAATAACGAGACATAGAGTGAACCTTTATACATTGCTGAGCATCATCAGCGTTATCTGTTTAATACTGCAATTCGAACCAATGGCAAGCCTAACCGAATGGCACGCCTACAATATACGCCACGGCGAATGGTGGCGAATCGTAACAGGAAATCTCACGCATACCAACTTTGCTCACCTCGGGATGAATCTCGCTGGTTTATGGGTGATCGGATTTATCTTCCGCCCTACCGTGCGTAATTTCATCATCGTATTTCTCGTTTTGTGTACCTTCGTTGGTGCGATGAACTTATTCACCAATATGTCGGTTTACGTCGGGCTGTCGGGTGTGCTGCACGGCTTATTCGGCTTCTGGGCGCTGGCTGAGGTTTTCGACGGTAGAAGAAGCAGTTTAGTGCTGGTAGGTGGTTTGATTGCTAAAGTCGCTTGGGAGCAGTTCTACGGCCCTTCAACAAGCACTGCAGCGATGATTGGGGCTCGCGTGGCGGTGGATGCTCACCTGTTTGGTGCAATAGGTGGTTTGAGTATGGCTTGGTTAGAGAAACTGACCCATCGTCGTATCTTTGGCTAGAGGTTCTAGAATTGAAAGCCAGTTCACCACTACTCTGTAAATAGCCCCAAAGAAGAGTAAAAAAATCCCGAACCAGTAAAGAGGCTTGGTTCGGGAAAGCAGTAATAGGAAACAAAAACTTTGCTTTTAATGGCAAGAACGTCGATTACAGCAGGATGCGGTCTTCGTTCTTCTTCACAGTCGCCTCACCGATGCCTTTCACCTTTGTAAGATCCGCAGCGGTTTTAAATGGACCGTGCTCGTTGCGATACTCAACAATATCTTGCGCTTTCTTCTCACCAATACCATTAAGTAGCGTCGCAATCTCTTCTGCAGTGGCAGAGTTAACGTTAACCGTAATCTCAATACCTTCATACTTATCTGCTTTAGTCTTTGTTTCCGCCCAGCTCATCGGCGCGAGTATCAATAAGCACAGCGTTAACATCCATTTCATTTGAGCAATCTCCCTTTGGTAGTTGTATCAGAACGAAAACTACTCTAGGCAAAGCGCTGTTTGTATTGAAGTTTCTTAAGATAAAAATAAAACGGGCCGCTAATGCGACCCGTTTTAGTTAACATGCAAATTACATCAGTAATGCTTAGTTGCTCACAACAAAGTACTCAATGTCAGTGTTTGCGCGCAGTACTGCAATTACCGAAGTAAGATCTTGTTGAGACGAAGCACGTTGCATTTGCATCGCAACTTGCTCTTCTAGCGCGCTGTCTAGCTCTGCGTGTACCGCATCAAGCTCAACAACTACAACGTTACCTTCTAGATCTTTAGATTGACCGTATACAGGCTTGTCACCTTCAGGTTTCGCCATAGCGAATACTGTTGCAGCGAGTGGAGAACGACGATCAACAGATTCTTGCTCACCAAACGCTAGGTTGTTTTCTGCAAGGATGTCTTTGTTGCCATCTTTCAGAGCTGCGACAACTTTAGTACCTAGTTCAATTGCACCTTGCTCACCTTTAACGCGAGACAGTTCAGCAACCACTTGGTCTTTCACGTCAGCAAGAGGAAGAACCGTCTCGTCACGAGCGTCTTCAACACGAACGACGATGATGTGCTCTGGCGCCACTTCGATAGCTTCAGAGTTCAGACCATCTTCTTTCACTTCTGGGCTCAAGATTGCTTGCATTACCGCTTGGTTCTTAAGAACCTCAGGCGCATCAACTTGAGAGATGAAGTCCGTTGTCTTCACTTTCTGACCAACGGCTTTAGAAGCGTCGTCTAGAGAATCTGGATATTCAAACGCCACTTTCTCAAGTTCGTTTTGCAGTTCGTAGAATTGATCAACCGCTTTCTGGTCAACCATTTCTTGTTTGATTTCAGCTGCAACTTCAGAGAACGGCTTAGCAACCGCACCTTTAAGCTCTTCTAGCTTGATGATGTGGTAGCCGAAGTCAGACTTCACTAGACCTGTCATATCACCAGGGTTCTTAAGTGCGAATGCAGCCTCTTCGAATGCAGGATCCATCACGTCGCGCTCAATCCAACCTAGGTCACCGCCGTTTTCCGCGCTACCAAAGTCGTCTGATTTTTCTTCTGCTAGTTTAGCGAAGTCAGCGCCACCGTTTAGCTCGTCAAGAATCGCTTGTGCTTTCGCTTCGTCATCACCCTCAACAAGGATGTGTGCTACGCGACGCTGCTCTTCTGTAGAGTATTTGTCTAAGTGCTCATCGTAGTATTTCTTAACGTCTTCGTCAGAAATTTGGATTTGCTTCTTAAGCTCGTCAGCTGAAAGCTCAATGTAAGCAACCTTAACTTGTTCAGGACGAGTGAACATTTCTGGGTTTGCTTTGTAGTAGTCTTGAATTTCTTCGTCAGTCAGATCTACCTTCTTAGCAAACTCATTCAAATCGATAGTGATTGTGCGAACGTCACGAGTCTGAGTGAACAGTTTACCTTCAGATTGAACTTCGCCAGGTAGAGTGAATTCACTGGTTTGTAGTGCGTTCAACAGTTGCTCACGAACCAATTCACGACGCATGTACTCAGCAAAAGAATCTGGAGAGAAACCTGCACGACGTAGAGATGCTTGGTAGATCTCTTGGTCGAATTTACCGTTCGATTGGAACTGAGGCATATCTAGAATCATGCTACGTACTTGAGCATCGCTAATGCGAAGGCCAAGTGCTTCTGCTTGTTGGTCAAGCAGCACGTCATTGATCATACGATCTAGAACAGATTTGCGGAAAGATTCAACGTATGCAGGGTCAGCCAGCATTTGAGAGAAGTAATCACCCAATTGAGCTTGCATGCGGTTCCGCTCATTTTGGTAAGCCATCTCGAACTCACCACGAGCAATCTCGGTATTACCTACTTTCGCTGCTGCGTTGTTGTTACCGCCAACGATGTAGCTACCTACACCAGCAAATACGAAAGAAAGGATGATAAGTCCAAGGATAATTTTGACCGCGATGCTGTTCACGCCTTCGCGTAGTCGATCCATCATAATTTAACTGCTCTCCACAATTGAAGCCGACTGCTTCTAATAGAAAATGTAATGTCGCGATAATATCAGAAAAAGAAATGCGCATCAGTAGGATGCGCATAATTTAAGAAAGTTCGGCTCTTAGTTTGTAAATTTTTGTTCAAATCTGACTGTTTGGACAAAAATCAAGCAACGGCCGTTCGCTGAACCAGCTCTGCGTCATCGACGCAAAGAATTAGTTACAAGCGTCTTTTAGAGCTTTACCAGCTTTGAAAGAAGGTACTTTAGCTTCTGCGATTTGGATTTCTTCACCAGTTTTTGGGTTACGGCCAGTGCGCGCTGCACGAGTACGAACGCTGAATGTACCGAAGCCAACAAGAGCAACTTGATCACCAGACTGAAGCGTACCGCTTACTGCTTCGATGAATGCGTCTAGAGCGCGACCAGCTGATGCTTTAGAGATGTCTGCGTTTTCTGCGATTTGTTCTACTAGTTGAGTTTTATTCACTGTGATTTCCCCTTTGTGTCATCTGTGATTATTTTTGTGATGACTTTCGTTCCATAATTAAGAAAATATGCTTCGCCCCTTATCCTTCAAGGGCTGCAAGCTTTCGAACTTAACTTAGCCTCCAAAAAAAACGCTGACAAGCCTTTTTAGGCCTATCAGCGTAAAGTTTTACTTATTTTTGCTGCACATCACTATTTTTGAGACTGAAACTCAACGCCCGTCGGGTCTCGCTCTAGTGCAACTTTCAGAACTTCGTCGATCCACTGTACTGGGATAACCTTCAGATCCGCGATAACATTTTCTGGAATCTCTTCCAAATCACGCTCGTTGTCTTTCGGAATCAGTACCGTTTTGATGCCACCACGGTGTGCCGCAAGTAACTTCTCTTTTAGGCCACCGATAGGTAGAACTTCACCACGTAGAGTGATTTCACCTGTCATACCTACTTCAGCTTTTACCGGGTTACCCGTCAAGCTAGAAACTAGCGCAGTACACATTGCGATACCCGCACTTGGGCCGTCTTTAGGTGTTGCGCCTTCTGGTACGTGCACGTGGATGTCACGCTTCTCGTAGAAGTCAGAGTTGATACCCAACTTTTCAGCTCGTGAACGTACAACCGTCATTGCCGCTTGGATCGACTCTTTCATTACGTCGCCAAGAGAACCAGTTTGCGTCAGCTTACCTTTACCAGGCATCGCTTCCGTTTCGATCGTTAGTAGATCGCCGCCAACTTGTGTCCAAGCTAGACCAGTTACTTGGCCAATACGGTTGCTGTCATCTGCTTTACCAAAGTCATGACGTTGAACACCTAGGTACTCTTTCAGGTTATCCATTGTCACCGTCACTGACTTCAAGCTTGTATCAAGCAGGATGTTCTTCACTGCTTTACGGCAGATCTTAGAAATCTCACGCTCTAGGCTACGAACACCCGCTTCACGCGTGTAGTAGCGAATAATGCCGATGATTGCCGAATCTTCGATGGTAATTTCATTTGGTTTCAGACCGTTACGCTTCACTTGCTTATCAACAAGGTGACGTTTGGCAATGTTTAGCTTCTCATCTTCTGTGTAACCAGAAAGACGAATCACTTCCATACGGTCAAGTAGCGGACCCGGAATATCCATCGAGTTAGACGTCGCGACGAACATTACATCAGACAGATCGTAATCTACTTCTAGGTAGTGATCGTTAAATGCATTGTTTTGTTCTGGATCTAGTACTTCTAGCAATGCTGACGATGGATCACCACGCATATCTGAAGACATCTTGTCGATTTCATCCAGAAGGAACAGCGGGTTTTTCACGCCAACTTTAGACATCTTCTGAATAAGCTTACCTGGCAATGAGCCAATGTAAGTACGACGGTGGCCGCGGATTTCCGCTTCATCACGCACGCCACCCAGAGCCATACGAGTGTATTTACGGCCTGTTGCAGCTGCGATAGAGCGACCTAGCGATGTTTTACCCACACCAGGAGGACCTACAAGACAAAGGATAGGGCCTTTCAGCTTGTTGATACGGTTTTGTACCGCTAAGTACTCAAGAATACGTTCTTTAACACGCTCTAGACCGTAGTGGTCTTCGTTTAGAATCTCTTCTGCTTTCGCAAGGTTCTTCTTCACTTTAGAACGCTTGTTCCAAGGAACGCTTACCATCCAGTCGATGTAGCTACGTACCACTGTCGCTTCTGCAGACATTGGAGACATCATCTTAAGCTTTTGCAGCTCTTGTTCTGTCTTTTCACGTGCGTCCTGAGGCATTTTCGATTCTTCAATCTTTTGCTTCAGTGTTTCGAACTCGTCAGGTGCGTCTTCCATCTCGCCAAGTTCTTTCTGAATCGCTTTCATTTGCTCATTCAGGTAGTACTCACGCTGAGATTTTTCCATCTGCTTCTTAACACGACCGCGGATGCGTTTCTCTACTTGAAGAAGGTCGATTTCTGATTCCATCTGGCCCATTAGGAACTCAAGACGCTCAGTCACATCAACGATTTCAAGTACTTGTTGTTTGTCCACCAGCTTAAGAGGCATATGCGCTGCGATCGTATCTGCTAAGCGCGCCGCTTCATCAATACCGCTTAATGAAGTCAGTACTTCTGGCGGGATCTTTTTGTTCAGTTTGATGAAGCCTTCAAATTGGTTAATCGCACTGCGAACAATCACTTCTTGCTCACGCTCATCAAGCTCTGGCGTTACCACAAACTCAGCCTCAGCAAGGAAGAATTCGCTTTCTTTGAAGTGGTTAATCTTAGCGCGTTGCTGACCTTCAACCAGCACTTTAACGGTGCCGTCAGGTAGCTTAAGAAGCTGGAGAATGGTTGCTACCGTACCTACTTCAAATAGGTCGTCAACCGTCGGCTCGTCAGTGTCAGCTTGCTTTTGTGCCACAAGCAGAACTTGTTTGTTTGTTTCCATCGCCGTTTCTAGACAGCTAATCGATTTCTCGCGACCAACAAACAATGGAATGACCATGTGTGGGTAGACCACTACGTCACGTAGAGGTAATACCGGGATCTCGATACGCTCGGAACGTTCCAAGTTCATATAATTCTCTCTTCCGCTTTCACGTTTAACGTATTACTTAAGGCAGTATATGGGGTCTAATTATTTGGATTCAATAAGAGAAATAAAAAAAGGAGGTAATTACTTACCTCCTTTCTATTCATGGCTGAATTTATTCTGCTCCAGCGGCCTGATTGTCGGCGTTGCTGTAAATGAGCAATGGTTCTGACTCACCGTTAATCACTGATTCATCAATTACGACTTTACTTACGTCCGTCGCTGATGGCAGTTCATACATGGTTTCTAGCAGAACGCTTTCTAAGATTGAGCGTAGGCCACGAGCACCCGTTTTACGCTCCATCGCTTTCTTAGCGATAGCACGTAGCGCGTCTTCACGGAACTCTAGCTCTGCGTCTTCTAGTTCGAACAATGCTGCGTATTGCTTGGTCAGTGCGTTCTTCGGCTCACATAGGATCTGAATTAGCGCTTCTTCATCAAGCTCAGTCAGTGTTGTTGTTACTGGTAGACGACCGATGAACTCAGGGATCAGACCGTATTTCACTAGATCTTCAGGCTCTACCTGAGTAAATAGTTCACCGACTGTTTTGGTTTCGTTCTTAGAGCGCACTTCTGCGCCAAAACCAATACCTGTGCCTGTCGCTACACGTTGTTCAATCACTTTATCTAGGCCAGCAAATGCACCACCACAGATGAACAGGATCTTAGACGTGTCCACTTGTAGGAATTCTTGCTGCGGATGCTTACGACCACCTTGTGGCGGAACCGATGCAACCGTACCTTCGATAAGTTTTAGTAGCGCCTGCTGAACACCTTCACCAGATACGTCGCGCGTAATTGATGGGTTTTCAGCTTTACGAGAAATTTTGTCAATTTCGTCAATGTATACAATGCCGCGTTCAGCCTTCGCTACATCGTAATCACATTTTTGCAGAAGCTTCTGGATGATGTTTTCAACGTCTTCACCAACGTAACCTGCTTCGGTTAGTGTGGTAGCGTCAGCCATTGTAAATGGCACATCCAGGAATCGAGCTAGCGTCTCAGCAAGCAGTGTTTTACCACTACCAGTAGGACCAATTAGAAGGATGTTACTTTTACCAAGCTCCACACCTTCGCTCGTTGTATCACCATTGCGTAAACGCTTGTAGTGGTTATATACCGCAACTGCGAGCACTTTTTTCGCGTAATCTTGTCCGATCACATAGTCATCAAGGTGTTCACGGATCTGTTTTGGCGTTGGTAACGCTTCAGATTCTTTCTTAGGGAGAACATCCTTGATTTCTTCGCGAATGATATCGTTACATAAGTCGACACACTCGTCGCAAATGTAAACTGACGGACCTGCGATTAGCTTGCGAACTTCGTGCTGACTTTTGCCACAGAAAGAGCAGTACAGCAATTTGCCGCTGCCACTTTCTTTGCTTTTATCTGTCATTCGCTAACCTCTTAGCCTTTACTCTTTATGAATGAGTGTATATCAAATTTAGCCAAAATGCGCTGGCTAAATTACTCGCCGCGGTGGCTCAACACTGCATCCACAATACCGTATTCTACTGCCTGATCTGCCGACATGAAGTTGTCACGATCGGTATCGCGCTCAATCACTTCAAGAGGCTGGCCAGTATGTTCTGCTAATAGGTTGTTTAGCTTCTGCTTGATGGTCAGGATTTCCTGAGCATGAATTTGGATATCAGAAGCTTGACCTTGGAAGCCACCTAGTGGTTGGTGGATCATCACACGTGAATTAGGCAGAACGTAACGCTTACCTGGCGCACCACCTGCAAGCAGGAACGCACCCATAGAGCAAGCTTGACCCATACATACTGTGCTTACATTTGGCTTGATGAACTGCATGGTGTCGTAGATAGACATACCTGCTGTTACGCTGCCGCCTGGTGAGTTGATGTATAGGAAAATATCTTTATCTGGATTTTCAGATTCTAGGAAAAGTAGTTGAGCCACGACAAGGTTTGCCATGTGGTCTTCCACTTGACCAGTTAAAAAGATCACGCGCTCTTTAAGCAGACGTGAGTAAATGTCGTAAGAGCGTTCGCCGCGGGAAGTTTGTTCAACCACCATTGGCACTAGCGCGTCAATAATTGGCGACATTGCGTTTTTTTCTTGGTAGCTCATATTCTTATGTCCCTAAAATAAATGGCCCGGATGATGATGTATCATACGGACCATTGTTAGCAGAATAATCGACGTTAAGTCAACCTTCTACGCAAGATATTGCTTATTAAGCAGCAGGTTGTTGTTGGTTAAGTAGCTCGTTGAAGCTTACTTCTTTCTCAGTAACCTGTGCTTTAGCGATGATCGCGTCGATAGCTTGCTCTTCTAGAGCAACGTTACGCATGTTGTTCATCATTTGCTCGTTTTGCTCGTAGTAAGCAATAACTTCTGATGGATCTTCGTAAGCAGTTGCCATCTCTTCGATAAGTGCTTTCACTTTCTCGTCGTCAGCTTTTAGCTCTTCAGACTTGATTACTTCACCTAGTAGAAGACCTACAACTACGCGACGTTTAGCTTGCTCTTCGAACAGTTCACGTGGAAGCTGTGCAGCTGCTTCTGGGTTACCACCGAAGCGTTGTGCAGCTTGTTGACGTAGAACTTGGATTTCTTGGTCGATAAGTGCAGCTGGTACGTCGATTTCGTTTTGCTCAACTAGACCGTCGATAGCTTGCTCTTTGATGCGGTTCTTAACAGCTTGCTTAAGTTCACGCTCCATGTTCTTACGAACTTCAGCTTTAAGTGCTTCAACGCCACCTTCAGCAACACCGAACTTAGAAACGAACTCGTCGTTTAGTTCTGGTAGTTCACGAGCTTCAACTTTGTTCACTTTGATTGCGAACTTAGCCGCTTTACCTTTTAGGTTTTCAGCGTGGTAATCTTCTGGGAAGTTTACGTCGATTTCGAATTCCATACCTTTAGTTTTACCTTCGATACCGTCTTCGAAACCTGGGATCATGCGACCTGCGCCCATTTCTAGTGGGAAGTTCTCAGCTTTACCGCCTTCGAACTCTTCACCGTCGATAGAACCAACGAAGTCGATGCTTACGCGCTTACCAGCTTCTGCAGCTTCTTCAACTTCAGCCCAAGTAGCTTGTTGCTTACGTAGAGTTTCGATCATCTCTTCTACGTCTGAATCGTTAACTTCAGTTGTTGGTTTTTCAACAGTGATGCTGTCTAGACCTTTTAGCTCAACTTCTGGGTAAACTTCGAAAGTTGCAGTGAATACTAGATCTGCGCCTTCGTTGTTTTCAACTGGAGCGAACGTTGGTGCGCCAGCTGGGTTGATTTTCTCTTTTACGATCGCTTCGATGAAGTGGCGTTGCATAACTTCACCAAGAACGTCTTGACGTACTGCTTTGCCGTACATCTTAGCAACCATTTTTAGAGGCACTTTACCTTTACGGAAACCATCGAAACGACGGTTTTTAGCGATGTTGCGTAGTTCAGCTGTTACAGCGTCTTCGATGTTTGCAGCTGGAACAGTAATGTTTAGACGGCGCTCTAGGCCCTCTAGCGTTTCAACAGTAACTTGCATTATATATAAACCTCTAAAGTGGCTCGGTCTTCCCGAGCTTATGAGCGAGACTCTTTGAGTTCACGCTTCATCCTTGTGTAGTGTCCTGTCCGAACACCTAAGTTAAAACCGAGTATCGATGCTGGAAACCAACACCGGACTAATCAGTGATATCCTCAGCAAACGCAAAAGGTATCTCCTATTAGCCTCAGGACAGAATTTTTAGACGCGACATTCTAGCGATCTGTCGCAATCCTGTCGAGCCAATAGCCACTATGTGGACATTGTCTGCGCTAAATTCTCGAATACGGACTCAATTTTTACGAAAAATGCCCTTTTAGCATCGCTTCGCCTCAGCCAGCATATCTAGAATGGGGACAATAGCGACTTTTTCAAGAGAATCGACAGCTTTTTTTATTGAAAAGCCTAAAAAGAGATCTTGCTCTTGTTTTACTCCACAGAGTTGGAAACGAAATCCCCATTCATCCCTACAAACTATTAACATTTTCTTACGTGGTGAAAACAATATGTAAGGGAGCGCAAGGATGTCGCAAAAAAGTCGTATTCTACTGATTTTTTTCGCCTTCTATTTCCTTTGTGCCTTCGTTGGTGGGCATTGGGTTTGGCAGACCAGCTACCAATCTTTGCTCGATAAACATCAATCCCAGTTAGAGCGGTTCTCCAGCCATATTCAGAACAAGTTAGATAAGTACGCGCACATCCCTCACCTGCTCTCCAAAGACGAACCTTTGGTTGAAGCCCTACTCAATCCAGACAACAGTGCCCAACTGGAAATCACTAATCGATATTTAGAATCGGTCAACAATGTCATTGCCGCTTCAGACACTTATTTGATCGACAAATGGGGCACGACGATAGCCGCCAGTAACTGGCGCAAGGAGCGTTCGTTTATCGGCCGCAACTTTGCTTTCCGTCCCTACTTCAAACAGGCGATTGTCGGTCAGCGTGCTGAATATTACGCCCTCGGATCTACCTCAGGAAAGCGCGGTTACTACTACTCCTACCCAATCGTCTATGCCGGGGGCGTGCTTGGTGTCGTGGTGGTCAAAATGGATTTAAGTAAGATAGAAGATAACTGGCAACACCCCAAAAGCGTCTTTGTTGCAAGTGACCCAAATGGCATTGTGTTTATGAGTAGCCGGAGTGACTGGCTATTCAAAAGCTTACAGCCACTCGACGATCCAAAAGCTGCAGAGATTTGGGCTAGCCGCCAGTATTTAGACACCACCATCGAGTCACTGGGTTTTGTTGGCGATATGGGTTTGGCGCATACAGAAGCGAAGCAAGGCTCCCCATACAATCGAGGAACACTGGTGGTTTCTTCTCTCCCTCTGCAAGATCTCAAACTCACCATCCGAGTGCTATCTCCCAAGCAATCAGTAGTTTGGATCACCATGGGCTATTTACTCGTGTTAACACTTAGCTTCACGGTTCTATTTTTGGTTGGCCAGCTCGTCTACCACCGTCAACAACGCCAGCGTCAAATTGAGCGAATCCAACAAGAAGCCAATCAGAAACTTGAATACCAAGTGATGGCGCGTACCGCTGAGTTACAAGCCGAGATTACTCAACGCAGCGAAACCGAACAAACCCTGCGTCAGACTCAAGACGAATTGGTTCAAGCGGCCAAGTTAGCGGTGTTGGGGCAAATGTCAGCCAGCATCAGCCATGAACTCAACAATCCATTGGCGGCTATTCGTAGTTTCGCTGAGAACGGAAAACTGTTCCTCCATAAAGAGAAGTTCGACCATGTTGAAGATAACCTTACTCGCATCTCAGCCCTTACCGACCGAATGGCTAACATCAGTCAACAACTGCGGTCTTTTGCCAAGAAAACCAGTGGTAATGAGTTGGTTCACACTCAGCTACTACCCGTCATTGCTTCAGCAAAAGAGTTGATGAAGCCTGCTTTAAAATCAGCACGAGTGACCCTAACAACCAATTTGTTAGGGCAGGATGTCGACGTTCAGGTTAATACGATTCAACTCGAACAAGTGTTAGTGAACTTAATCACCAATGCGATAGAGGCACTTAGAGAGCAAGAAGACAAACAAATCGAGCTGTCCGTGGTTCAAGACCGCGAGACCAAACTCGTCTGGATTCATGTGGACGATAACGGTTCAGGATTGGGTGATTTTACCCTTTCAGAACTGTGCGAACCCTTCCTTACCACCAAACAAAATGGCTTGGGGCTAGGGCTTTCTATCTCCCAACAAATCTTAGCCAGTATGAATGGCAAATTAAGCGCACAGAATCGAGAACAAGGCGGTGCTCGATTCTCACTCTGCCTACCTATTGTTACACCGCTCGCCGCACAACCAGAAGGATGAGACCATGTGTCAGGTGTTTTTTATTGACGACGAAGCCGATCTCAGACTGGCCATCGAGCAAACTTTTGAGCTGGCGGATATCGATGCCAAGTTTTTTCCGGATGCTGAATCGGCTTTAATTGCCATGCAGCAAGGCGAAGAAGCGGGCGTCGTGATCACCGACATCTGCTTACCGGGAATTTCTGGCATGGACTTGCTGACCACACTCACTCAGCGCGATTCAAACCTCCCCGTCATCATGATCACCGGACACGGCGATATCTCCATGGCCGTACAAGCTCTCCATCAGGGCGCTTACGATTTTATCGAGAAACCTTTTGCGCCAGAGCACCTAGTGGAAACCGTTAAGCGGGCCATTGAGAAGCGAAAGCTCACCAATGAAAACGAAAAACTGCGCCAGTCACTCAAAGCAAGTAAAACCCTTGGTCCGCGAATCATTGGCGAAACCGCAAGTATCCAAATGCTGCGTGAAACTATCACTCACATTGCCGATACCGATGCGGATATCTTGTTGTTTGGTGAAACCGGTACAGGTAAAGAACTGATTGCTCGGTCTCTTCACGAACAAAGTAATCGCCGCAATCAAAACTTTGTTGCCGTTAACTGCGGCGCGGTCCCAGAAAACCTTATCGAGAGCGAACTTTATGGCCATGAAAAAGGTGCGTTTACTGGAGCAGAAAGTCGTCGCATTGGTAAGTTTGAGTTTGCACAGGGCGGTACACTGTTTTTGGATGAAATCGAATCTATGCCGATTCAGGCACAAATTCGTTTGCTAAGGGTGCTTCAAGAAAGGGTGATTGAACGTGTTGGCTCGAACGAATTGCTGCCGTTGGATATTCGAGTCATTGCCGCTACTAAGGTCGACTTAAAACAAGCGGCAGAGGAAGGCACATTTCGTCAGGATCTTTATTATCGCCTCAATGTGGTCACTCTCGATCTACCGCCAATGCGCGAGCGCAAAGAGGACATTCCTGCACTGTTCCATCACTTTTTATTGGTTGCCGCGTCTCGTTACGGTAAAACCTCCCCTAGTCTCTCCTCACAAGATTTGGCTCAGTTAATGGCCCATGACTGGCCGGGCAATGTTCGTGAGTTACGCAATGCGGCGGAACGATTTGTCTTACTGGGTAAATTAATCCAGTTGGGAGATACCGCGTCGACCTCGTCTTCTTCATCTAGCCTTGCGGAGCAGGTAGCGGAATTTGAGAAAGCGGCGATTGAAAGTGCATTACTGGAGAACAGCGGCAGTATCAAACAGACCATGGAACAATTGAATGTGCCTCGAAAAACCCTGTACGACAAAATGCAACGCTATCAGATAGATAAGGATCTATATAAATAAAACGCAGTTTGCGGTTTGTCGTTATATCCAACTTGAATCATACTTTTTATAACAACGAAAAGATGGCTTAAACGGATATATGACAGAAAAGATCAAAATCCCCGTGATCACCGATACTGTGATGGTTGACGGGCATTATCAAGAAGAGAGGCGCTCGGGAGAAGACCGGCGTAAAAACAAAAAGAAATGGCTCGGTTACGAGCGTCGAGTGAAACCGGACCCAAGAAGACCAGCCTATAAATCCCTAGATGAAGAGGTGTGAATAGTCACACCTCTTTGTCTTTATGGCTAAAAACCATTACTTAGTGATGATTTCTGGCCCCATCAATGTCGTTGGCAACCAAGTCGATACCCAAGGCACGTAAGTGACGATAATCAGGAAGAGGAACATCACCGCCACCCATGGCAATGCCGCTTTCACCACATTCATCATCGACATCTTCGCCACACCAGCGGTCACAAATAAGTTGAGCCCCACAGGCGGGGTTATCATGCCTATCTCCATGTTCACCACCATCATGATGCCAAGGTGGATCGGATCAATACCCAGTGCAATCGCGATTGGGAACACCAACGGTGCGACGATGATGAGCAAGCCAGACGGCTCCATGAACTGACCGCCAATCAGCAGCAACACGTTAACCACAATTAAGAAGGTAATCGGCCCTAGACCCGCCGATAGCATAGATTCGGTGATCATTTGCGGGATGCGTTCTTCGGTAAGCACGTGCTTAAGAATCAGAGCATTAGCAATGATGAACAGCAACATGATGGTCAGCTTGCCTGCTTCATACAGCGTATGCTTAGTATCTTTATGAACAAACGTTTGGAAGATTTTAACCAATGCAGGTTTAGTGTTCTGCTTGTCAGCAAATGGCCCCATGTCTTTGTAGACAAAGTTAGCAATGAAGAATGAATACACCGCCGCCACCGCCGCCGCTTCTGTCGGCGTAAAGATACCGCCGTAGATACCACCAAGGATGATCACCACCAGCAATAAACCCCAACTTGCGTCTTTGGCGGCATCGAAGGTTTCTTTCCAACCAACAAAAGGTTGTTTTGGCAGGTTCTTGATTCTCGCGGCAATGTAAATCGCAATCATCAACATCACGCCCGCCAGTAACCCCGGAATAACGCCACCAAGGAACATACGCCCAACCGACACATCCGTTGCAGCGGCATACACCACCATCACGATAGAAGGTGGGATCAAAATGCCCAGCGTTCCCGCATTACAGATAACACCCGCTGCAAACTCTTTCGAGTAGCCGTTCTTGATCATACCAGCGATAACAATGCTACCAATCGCTACTACGGTTGCAGGGGATGAACCCGATAGCGCCGCAAACATCATACATGCCACAACTGACGCCATCGCTAAACCGCCGCGGAACCAACCAACAATAGCAATCGCAAAGCGGATAATACGCTTCGCCACGCCACCGGTAGACATAAAGCTTGAGGCCAAGATAAAGAAGGGAATCGCTAACAAAGTGTAGTGGCCAGCAAACGCGTTAAACAATGTCTGGGCAACGGAAGCCAAAGACGCATCCGAGTGCATTAATAAGAAAAGAATACTGGAAAGGCCCAGCGAGACAGAAATTGGCACACCGATCAGCATGAAGCCAATCACCATCAAGAATAAAAACAGAATATCCATGATTTACTGCTCCTTGCGATCTGATGATGAAGAACCATTTGGAATCGCGTCTGCGGCTTCACTGAGTTCTTCTTTTAGCGCTTCTAACTCTTCCTCGGCTTCATGACCTGCAATCAAGCGGTCCAGTTTGCCTGTTGCGATCTGCCAAGTGATTTGCACAAAACGGAAAGTGAGTAGCGCCATACCAAGGGGCAAAGCAAAGTAAGGAATAAAGCGAGGCAGCTTCTCATAGCGCTCACCTTCATTGAGCCAATCGGCTAAAAACTGAAACATCTCTGGCATCGGGATATCGTCGGTTTCATACCATGCACGCTCAGTGACAAACGGATACCAGTAGTTCCAAGAACCGACCAAAAGCAGAATAGAAAACGCTAAGCAACCAGCAGCTGCAAGCAGTGCGAGGACTTTTCGTTTCGGCTCCGACACCATGTTGATGATGACATCGACACCAATGTGAAAGTGCTTCTTCACACCATATGATGCGCCAACCAGAACCATCCATGCGAACATGAATACCGTCAGTTCCAGTGCCCAAAGAATATTGTCGTTAAAGACATAGCGAAAAATGACATTGGCAAACGTCAGCAATGTCATCGCGCCAAGAAAAAACGCAATCAACGTCTCTTCAATGGCATCGGTGATCCGCCCTGCCTTGGCAAAAAAAGTCTGTTCCATAATTACATCACGTCATTATTGGGAGAAAAGGGCCCTCCTCCCCATGAATGAGTACACGAGGGCCAATCGTAGTGCTTTGTATTTTTACTTATTTACCCAAAGAGCTTGGGCGTGTTGATTATTGGTTGGATGCAAGTGCCGCACTAATAAGATCTGAACCAATGTCTTTCTCAAACTTCTTCCACACAGGTTGCAATGCAGTTACCCACTCTTGACGCTGCTCCGGCGTTAGAGTGCGCACCACACCACCCGCTTCAATGATGTTGTTCTTGTTAGCGAGGTTCACTTCTGTCGACTCCGCATTACGCTGAGCCGTCACTTCTTGAATGATGGTATTGAGCTGTTCACGCTGATCGGCTGGTAAGTTTTTCCAGAAGTCGTTCGATGTCACCACTAGGTAGTCCAGAATGCCGTGGTTGGTTTCGGTAATGCCATCTTGGACTTCGAAGAACTTCTTACCGTATATGTTCGACCATGTATTTTCTTGACCATCGATAACCTTAGTTTGAAGGCCACCGTACACTTCTTTGAAAGACATCTTTTGTGGGTTTGCACCAAGCTGTTCGAACTGAGCAACCAATACGTCTGAAGCTTGTACACGGAACTTCAAGCCTTCTGCATCGCTCGGCACCATCAATGGCTTGTTGGCAGACATTTGCTTCATACCGTTATGCCAGAAAGCTAAGCCCTGTAGGCCACGTCGTTTCATTGCATTTTTCAGCTTTTCACCTGATTCCGAGTTTTGGAAACGGTCAACAGCCGCCACATCCTCGAATAGGAAAGGAAGGTCAAAGATGCGGTACTTCTTGGTGAATTTCTCAAACTTTGAAAGAGAGGGGGCAGCGAGTTGAACATCACCATTAAGTAGCGCTTCAAGCACCTTGTTATCATCGTACAGTGTCGAGTTAGGGAAAACCTGCATACAGACTTTGCCATTCATCTCTTCGTTCACGCGCTTTTCCAGTAACGAAGCAGCAATGCCTTTTGGATGCTTATCTGTGTTGGTTACGTGACTGAACTTGATCACGGTTTCACCAGGGTCACAGTTTGCGGCAGCGTTAAAGCTAGTGATAGCCAGAGCAGAAACAGACAATAGAGTTAGAGGCTTAAACATTATTATTCTCCTTGTTGAATCACATCCCATCCTTTCCATGAACACCTAAGTGGGTAGAAGGTGATGGGTACGGATGTTCAACAAAGAGCAAGTTACAGACCAAGTCGATTACTTATTACTATTCAGTAACTTAAATAAAAATGAAAAATTATTGGTGAGGATAAGGGGTTAAATCCACCCACGCGCACAAGCTCAATGGGTGGAAAATGACACATTTACGATGAACAGCTGATTTCCATTTTCTTACCCCACTCGGGCGGCAACTTGGCATAATCATCAAACTCGGGCTGTTCATCATAAGGACGCTTTAATAGCTCAGCCAGTCGGTTTACTTCACTGAAGTTCCCCTCCTCTGCCTTATCGATGGCAAGTTGAGCGAGGTAGTTGCGTAAGATGAACTTTGGATTCACTTGGCGCATGCGCTCACAACGTTGCTGAACAGTGACGCGCTCACCGCACTCGTCTACTTCTAACTCACAACGAGCGAGATATAAGTCTACCCATGCACTTGCAGCTTCTCGATCAATAAACAAATCAATCACAGCTTGAGGCGATTTAACGTCGAGGTTAGACAACTCACGAAAGAAGCGAGTGTAGTCAGCTTTATTTTGATTCAACAACTCAAACATGGCTTCAAACAAGCGGCCGTCTTCGTCCACTTTGGTATGAAGACCAAGTTTGGCACGCATCAACTCACTGAATTTTTGACTCAGACGCACTTCAAACTTCCCTAGTGCAGCCTCAAGATCTTCTCTCTGTACAAGAGGCGACAAGGAATGCGCCAAAGCAGAGAGATTCCACAGAGCAATACGCGGTTGCTGTTCAAAAGCGTAACGGCCTTGGTAGTCCGAGTGGTTGCAGATGTAATTAGGATCGTAGTCATCAAGGAAACCAAACGGCCCGTAATCAAAGGTTTGCCCTAGAATCGACATGTTGTCGGTATTCATCACACCATGGGCAAAGCCGTAAGCCTGCCAGTAAGCAATCATCTCTGCGGTTTTCTCTACAATAGACTCGAACATGGCTGCGTATGGCTTCTCGGCTTCTAAGCTCTCAGGGAAATGCCATTCAATCACTTTGTCTGCTAACAGCTTTTGCTCAGCAAGTTGATTGGTGTAGAAGAAGTGCTCGAAGTGACCAAAACGGATGTGGGTTTCTGCAACACGAATCAGTAGTGCGCCGTATTCCATCTTCTCGCGATAAACGGGTGTATCGCTGTCCATCATACCCAACGCTCTGGTGGTGGGAATACCTAGCCCCGCCATTGCTTCACTGCACAGATATTCCCGGATCGTAGAACGCAATACTGCTCGGCCATCGCCCATTCGAGAATAAGGGGTAAGACCGGCCCCTTTCAGGTGAATGTCGAACCAAGTGCCATCTTGATGTTGCATTTCTGCCAGCAGCAAACCACGACCGTCACCCAAGTCTGGATTGTAAACACCAAACTGATGGCCCGCATACTTCATTGCTAGAGGAGCAAATGGCGCAAAATCCACTTGCCCAGAAAACACATTCAATAGCTCATCGTTTTCGGTGGCTGGTAAACCAAACTGCTGAGCAAACTCACCATTCCATACCACCCAGCGGGTATTGTCTAAGAGCTGCGGGGTAACGTAGGTGAAAAATGCTGACGGCAATTCACTGAATCGATGGGTGAAATTCACCCCTTCCCAGTTGGACATTGTGATTCCTTAAATATGGCTTCCTGTAAAAGAGTATACGCCGTGTATGCGTTCGCCTTCAGCCACGAATTGTGCATGGGTATTTGCTAGGACTGGAAAATGAGAGTGGAAGATAATCAAGAACTGAGATGCCCCGCCACAAGGAAAGTACGACGGGGCGAATAAGCGAGGTTAAGCCGGGAACTCGTCGTTACTCTGTTGAAGCTCCTGTGCGCCCTTAAACTGAGCACGCTCGATATCCACAATCTTGCGGTAGCTCAAAGATAAAAGTGCGATTTGGAAAGCACCAAAAATACCGAAGATCACGCCAGATACGATCAGTGCCAACAAGTGAGAAAACTCAGCGAAGACCAATTGGCTAGCCGTTCCCACCAATAACGGAATCAAGCCCATCAAGATAAACACTTGCTTATTGAACGGACGACTTTGTCGCCAAGCATTGCCCAAACTGCGTGGCTCTCGGTCCAAGGCAGTTGCAGGTAAGACCAATGACCAACGAGAAAGAACCCAGTATCCTGGAATACTCAGAACCAAAGTGATCGCCTCTAATGCCAGATGACTAATATCTCCGCCTTCGAAGACGACAAAAAACGTCACTAAGAAGATGGGTAGTGCGATGATCAACCCCATTGCTAAGCCAAACAAAATCCACCAGCCAATAAAGCGCAGCTCGCGCATGGATAGACGCATCACATCAAGAGCGGAACGCATGTATTCACGAGCAAGGTAAATACGGTGAATACGAACCGCCGCCATCGCTGCAACTAGCGGGTACAAAAGGAATGTTGTAATAAAAAAGCCGGGACCAAAGTTAGAAAAATCGGGCTCTTGCGAGCCTTGGACCAAAGCTTCTTGGTATTGGGTGATAAAGATAGTGTGCACCACAATCAAAGGAATACAAGCAATGACAATCGCGAGCAAATTTGCCCTGACCATGACGATTGCCTCTCGGCAAATAGCCGCAACAGAAAACGAATTATCAGACATAAAAATATCCTTACTTTTATAAGTATCTAGCCATAGACTACGCCTCAAAAATAGACAGCGCGTAAAAATAAAAGTGAAACTCATCTCATACTAAAAAGATTGACGAGTTTATCGTTGGAACAAGAAATAAGAACAAAGCCACTCGAAGGAGTGGCTTTGAGATATCGATTAAGCGCGACGACGCCAGCCCAACAGTGCTAACAGCATTAACACCCAGTAAGAAACACTGCCTCCGCCGCCTGAGCTACCGAAGTCATTGTGGAAGTCAGAGTCATTCGATAACACATCAATCATGATGCTCTTACCTTACTCCAAACTACGGCTCCATGAGTTCAATGCGCAGATAACGCATTTCATACGCAAATAAAACAACAAGTTGCACATAATAGAACTATCGAATACTACAGATTTCAATCAATATTGAAATACTATCGCCACAAATAAATAGAAATTATTCTCATTTATTTGATGAATTTATAAAAACGCGAGAGGCGGTTAAACCACACTCTCGCGTAATCGTTTTTTGATGATTAACCTGTTATTAACCAGTCAAGACATTGTCTTCTGGGTACTTGATCAGAGTTGGCTCAGGACGTGCGAGCATATACGCCAACGTCAAAGGTCCGATACGTCCGATTATCATCACCACAATCATGATGTACTTACCCGGCTCCGACAATTCAGCCGTTAAACCAGCGGTAAGGCCAACCGTTGCAAATGCAGAAATGGTCTCGAACATCACCTTATCGAAGGCCGCTTTCTCCGTGATCATCAATAAGAACATTGCGGTCGTTAGGATAGCGCCACTGACCACAATGATGGCCAGCGATTTCGTCACCGTTTGCCAGTTTACTGTGCGCTTGAAGATCACCACATGTTTCTTCTGGCGTAAGAATGCCCATGTCGCCATAAATGCCACAGCAAAGGTCGATACCTTAATACCACCACCCGTTGAGGTAGAACCCGCACCAATCAGCATCAACACAATCATTACCAACAAAGCAGGCTGGGTAAACTGAGCCAAATCGACACTGTTAAAACCCGCTGTTCGCGCACTGGCTGATTGGAAGAACGCCGCTAGCCACTGCCCTGCCACAGGTAAAGATTCCATTGTGTTTGGGTTATGCCTCTCCAATAACCAGAACATCACAGTACCAACAGCCAGCAGCACTGGCGTGGCAATGAGCATGATTTTGGTATGCAGATGCAAGAAGTGGAAACCTCTGCGCCAATGCAGCCATAAATCACCAATGACCGTAAAGCCCAAACCGCCGAAGATAAACAAACCCGCTAGTGTAAAAATAACCACAGGATCATTCACAAAGCTCATCATGCTATCGGAGAAAAGTGCGAAACCGGCATTATTGAAGGCCGAGATAGAATGGAACAGCGCATAGAACATGCCCGTTTGCCAGCCCATTTCTGGCACCCAGCGAAACGAAAGGAAAATAAAACCAATCGTCTCAGCAATCAGTGCGAAGATAACGATTTTCTTCACCAGCTTACGCAGATTTACTTGGCGATCTTGACCCAAGGCATCTTTGGCTAACGCTTGTTGTCGAAGGCTCAAACGAACCCCAAACATGTAAAGCAGGACAGCAGAGAGGGTCATTTGCCCTAACCCACCAACTTGCATTAAAAACATCAGCAGAATTTTACCTGCCAAAGTGAAGTGCTCACCCGTATCCACCACACCTAGGCCGGTCACACTGATGGCCGAGGTTGCGGTAAATAATGCATCGGTCAGTGACAAACCGGTAACAGAGAACACTGGTAGCGTGAGCAGTACAGCAGAAGGCAATAACACACCGAGAAAGCTCAGCAATATAATGCGCGGTTCGCCACCTTTCGCTTTATCTCGTTTGCCATCTGGGACGTAAAAAACGCCTCTCTGATGAAATTGCTTCATAGTGATTTCAACTTGCTCGCAAGTTTATCTTGAGGACCAACGACAATAATGAGGTCGCCGATTTCTAATGTGGAATTCAGGTCAGGCGCCTTGGTGATCTCAGGGCCGCGTTTAAAGCCAAGCACTTGTACGCCTTCCACTTTACACAGCGCAAGGTCACCCAGAGTTTTACCCATCCAGCGCGAGCCAATGACAAACTCAGTCATCGCTAGGCCGCTGCCAAGTGGATGGAACTCAAGTACGCGTTTATCAAGCATCTTACGCGCAACACGAATCCCCATATCACGCTCAGGCATGATGATGTGGTCTGCACCAATTTTTTGCAGCACGCGTGCTTGGAAGCGATCGTTCGCTTTGACCCAAACCGATTTCACGCCCGCCTCTTTCGCAATCAGCGTCGCAAGAATGCTGGCATTCACATCGGCACCAATGGCAATCATAACCATGTCATAGTCGTCGAGTTTGAGTTCAGCTACCGTATCTTCTTGAGTACAGTTTGCCACGATGGCTTGACTCACGAACCCCGCCGCCTCTTTCACTCGGTCTTCATTGATGTCTACCGCCAAAACCTGTGAGCCGGAATCCTGCAGTTCTTTACAAACAGCCAAGCCAAAACGACCCAGACCAATTACCGCAAATTGCTTATCACCCGTTTTCATTCGTGCCTCATTTATGCGTTGAATAGCAGGCGCGAAAGTCTGCGCCTATTCCTCACCATCTGCAAACAAGACGACAAAAAATTGACAAAACCCTAACTCAGACTTTCGCACTCAATGTCTGTAAAGCGTAAGACACAATGATTGAGTTTTCCTAATTATTCGCAAGTAAATCAAAAGAATAGCCACCAAGTTCACACTTAGGGCGGGGTCATATTCATCGTCCATTCAAAGCCGCTGCTTTTAGCCAGCAAACACCAATTCGTCTGCTATGGAAAGCATGCACCAACGAAAAATCAAAAGTAATAGACTGAAATCAAAAACAAAAAAGCCACATCGAAATGTGGCTTTATCTCTATGAAGACAGGTTTGATACAAAAACAAACGTGCAGATTATTTAGAATCGCGCTTGTCGCCATTATCACGACGAGGACGCTGATCTTGCGGTTTTCGCTTGTTCTTTGGCACGTAGTTTAGAATTGAAATTGGCACAGGCTTTCTTGGTTCAAAACCTTCAATTTCTACACGCTCTAATAAGTGGCCAAGACGGCTTTCAATCATGCATAGGTTTTTGAAATCGTCTTTCGATACCAATGAAATCGCTTCACCCTGCGCGCCAGCACGACCAGTACGACCAATGCGGTGCACGTATTCGTCTGCCGGGTATGGCAAATCGTAGTTGATCACCACTGGCAAGTTGTCGATATCGATACCACGTGCCGCAACACCCGTTGCAACCAGATATTGAATTTCACCCGCTTTGAACTGTTCAATCAGCTCTTGGCGAACGCGTTGGTTGCGACCACTGTGGAACGCTTCGGCCACGATGCCGCGCTTCTCTAACTGAGTCACCAACTTCGCTGCGCCGTGTTTAGTTTCGATGAATACCAATACTTGTGACCAGTCGTTCTCGTTTAGCATGTGGCTCAATAATGACGACTTCATGTCTTTATCAACCGTGGTGATCCACTGCTTGATGTTTGATTTTGATGCGCTGTGCTTCGCAATCGAGATTTCTTCAGGATCGACAATCGCGTTCTTCGCCAAATCACGCACTGGGTTTGATAGCGTTGCAGAGAACAGCAAGCTTTGAATGTCTTCTGGCATGCAATCGACGATCTTATCGATCGAATCGATGAAGCCCATATCCAACATTTTATCGGCTTCGTCCAGCACCAGCATTTCCACTTCATCAAAGTGAATGGCGCGTTGGCCGTAAAGGTCAATCAAACGTCCTGGCGTACTTACGACAATATCAACGCCGTCAATCAGCGCTTGTTTTTGCGGTGCGTAATCCACACCACCAAACATCGCCATTGAACGCAACGGTAAGTTCTTACCGTAAGCTTCGATGCTTTGGTGTACTTGAAGTGCAAGCTCGCGCGTCGGCGTTAGGATGATCGCACGTGCACGCTTTTTACGTTGCGTTTCACCTTGGCTCAATTTTTCTAAGATTGGCAATACAAAGCTGGCGGTTTTACCCGTACCTGTCTGTGCTGCGGCAATCAGGTTGCGACCACGCAGAACAATAGGAATGGCTTTTTGTTGGATAGAAGTCGGTTTTTCATAACCCAGCGCCTTCACAGCATCTGTGATAGGAGCGCTTAAACCAAGCTTAGAAAATGGCATAGAAACGTCTCAACGAAGAAATGGGCGCGTAGTGTATCAGAATCCGTCTTAAGTAACAGAGTCATTCACACCAGCAAGTTGGCTGGCTCGACAAACAAATTCTATCCTTTTCATTGCACATTTGATTGTTACAGCGTGATGATTTATTCACCACTTCACGTTTCTGCTAGATAAAGCTAGCTATGCTCCAAAGGTGTGCATTACTGGAAAACTTCATGGACATTTTATTACTGGTTGGATTAATTGCGCTCAATGGTGTGTTTGCCATGTCTGAGATTGCCTTGGTCACAGCTAAAAGCGGACGACTGAAAAAGTTTGCCGAACACAGCGCTGCAGCCCGCCTCGCCTTACAACTAAAAAACAATCCCACACAGTTCCTCTCTACCATCCAAATCGGTATCACAGTGATCGGTATCCTCAGCGGTATCTTTGGTGAAGCTACACTCTCGGTTCCGTTTGAACACTGGCTCGTCACACAAGGTATCGAGCGCGAAGTCGCCACCGTACTCGCTACCGCCATTGTCGTTGTCGTCATCACCTACTTCGCCATTGTGATAGGCGAATTGGTCCCAAAACGTTTTGCGCAAAACAATGCCGAGCGTATTGCGGTTATCGTCGCTTATCCTATTCATTGGTTAGCGAAACTGACCACACCATTTGTCTTGCTGCTGACGACCTCTACTGACGCACTACTCAAGTTGCTGCGCCAAAATAATAATGGTGAGGTGGTCACAGAAGAAGACATTTTTGCCGTGGTGAGTGAAGGCTCGGAAAGCGGTGCGATTGAACCGCAAGAACAACTGATGATCCGTAATTTGCTGCACCTCAACGATCGCCTTGCACTTTCGCTAATGACGCCTCGCTGCGATATGCATTATCTCGACCTCGATTTACCCCTTGAAGAAGCGCTCAGAAACTTGCGTCAAACGCAGCATTCCGTTTGGCCAGTGTGTAAAGGCGGGCTGGACAACATTATCGGTACGATTTCTTCCAAAGTCTTGCTGGATGAATACAACGAGCTGTCGATTTCTCGCTTGGCTAAGTTGCTCAAACGTTCACGCTTTGTGCCAGAATCGATGAAAGGCTTGCCACTGCTCAACTATATGCAACAAACCAGTACCGAAATGGTCTTTATCGTCGATGAATATGGCGATGTGCAAGGCTTGGTGACTCACCATGATTTACTCAAATCCATAGCGGGAGAGCTGGGCATGGCGCCACAGCATATTTGGGCGAAAAAACAGAAAGACGGCAGTTGGCTGATGGATGCTCTAATTCCGCTTAACGAGCTGAAATACAAACTTGAACTCAATGCCATTGAGGGTGAAGAGAGTGAGGGTTTTCAAACCTTAAATGGCTTTTTGACTTGGTTAATCGGGCGAGTACCGACTCAAGGTGAAACGGTTGACTATCAGCGTTGGCGATTCGAGATACTGCATGTGAAGAGCAATCGTATCGCTCAGGTTAAAGTCACAGAAACCATCAAAGAACTTGAGGCTGAATGTTAAACATTCATGATATAGACATGAAAAAATAGCCTCTGCGTAGAGGCTATTTGGGGTTTCAATAAAACCAGTAGTGTCAACGAGGCCAACAGCCTAATTAGAACAGGTACGTTGCGCTTACGTACGCACTGCGGCCTTTCTCAGAGTAACCGTAGTAATCATCTTCATCATCCAACTCGACGTCAAAGATGTTGTTCAAACCCGCTTTTAGATTAAATTGTTGGAAATCGTAACCCACACCCAAGCCAACAAGCGTATAGCCATCGACAGTTTTGTTTTCACGTCTTTGGTTAGTGATGACTTGTTTACCAATGTAGTTCGCGCGAGCAAAGGTGGTGAATGAATCGAAGACTTCCCAATTGACATCTAGGTTTGCCAAATGCTCAGGTGTTTTAGTTAGCTTATCACCACTGCTCTTGTCTTTCGCGTCCGTGTAGGTGTAGTTACCTTTTAGGTTGATGCTATCGGTAATGTCATACCAACCCTCTAGTTCAAAACCTTTGGTCTCCGCTTTGCCGATGTTCTGATACGTGAAAATAGGCGTTTGACCCACCGAACCTACTGGCTTAGTTAGGTCTCGCTCAATCTTGTTCTTCAAGTCGGTATGGTAGTACATCAGACCAACACCCATCGCTGTTGTCTCATACGCTAGGCCAGCTTCGTAGCTTTCTGATTCTTCCGGTTTTAGATCTTCATTACCGGTTAACCAACAACGGTTACCACAGCTGATCACGCGAACTTGGTCGCTGCTTTCCATCATACCCGGAGCACGGAAGCCACCACCAAAGCCACCTTTCAGAACAAACTCATCCGTAAAGCTGTAAACCGCGTAAGCACGAGGGCTAAAGTGGCTGCCATACACTTCATGAAAATCTTGACGACCACCCAAAGTCACAGCCAATTTATTGAGGTCAAACTCGCCTTGAACAAAGACCGCTCCTTGATAGTTGTCGATATCACCCGACGGAACATCACGGCTATTTTTCAGCTCCGATGTGCGGTACTCACCGCCGAACACCCATTCGTGCGAATCGTGCCACAAACCAGAAAGTTTAAAATCAAGTGTGTTGTTTTGTAGTTCAACGTCCGCTGCACCATTGGTATACGCCGTACTCGCATCATCCAGTTGCATGTTTTCGCCGTACAGACGCACTTGCGAATCTACCGTATCCCAAGCGCCTTCGTGGGTCAGGCCGTAATTCCAACGCGTGGAATCTTGAGTGTTCGTCTGTGAACCTGAGCGAGGGTGAACCCAATCTGCTTCGCGCTCATCGTTGGTGTAAATCACATCCGCGATCAAACGTTGCTCTTCTGTCAGTTGCCAAGCAAGCTCACCAAAGACGTTCGTTGTGTCTTTTTCTTCTAACGCATCGAAGTCTGGATTCGTGTCGGTACGCCATGGGTCACGAGCCGAACTTTCCACAATAATACTACCTTCAACATTCTCTGAGAGACTGCCGCTTGCGTACGCGTGCCCTTTCAAGCCGTCACCACCATCGCCTTCAAGGATGCTCTCATACTGCAAACCCACCGAGCCCGATAGTTCTTCTGTTGGCGCCTTCAAAATGACGTTAACCACACCACCCATGGCTTCAGAACCATACAAAGAGGATACTGGGCCGCGAACCACTTCAATGCGTTGGATAGCGCTCAGAGGAATGCTCGATAGGTCAAAGTCGTTACCACGGATCAACGCATCCTGAGAATTGATGCGACGCCCATTGATTAGCACCAAAGTGTGTTTAGAATCTAGACCACGAATACGAATGTTATTACGACCGTAAGCGGTGCTGCTCAGTACGCTAACACCTGTCGCACTGCGAATCGCTTCCGAGATATCCTTTACTGGCATCTTCGAAATGTCATCGGCGGTGATCACCGAAACGGAAGCTGGCGCGGTTAACTCAGAGTGCTGAGTAAGCGACGCGGTTACCACCATGCGCTCCATTTCCACCACTTCGTCTTGATCGTTCGCAAGCGCAGAGCCACTGAAGGCTGTCAAAAGCGCTCCCGTTAAAACAGAAGGCATAAACATGGGCTTTTTCACTGAAGTTTTCACTGCATTTCCTTATATCTATTTTATCAATCATTTAGGCTCGAAAACTCTAAAGAATGAATGTATAAATGGCAATCATTAACATTCGCATTCAAACCAAAGGTTTGAGCTAGGTTTTATTTTTGAACGGCAACTTATTGAAAGTGACACAATTGAAAAACGAAGCGCCAGACAGTCCCCTCGCCCCTTTTCATCTTCACCTAGAAGGTGCCAGTCCAAAGGTTTATATCGTGCAAGCCACACCGGAGATGTACTCTCAAGTGGGCCTTCCCGAAGAAGAAAAACACATTCAAAAGGCAGTAGTGAAGCGCCAACGCGAGTTCAGAGCTGGGCGCCACGCGGCGCGGTCTGCCATGCAAAATTTGGATTTATCCAAACCGAATATGACGGAGATGCCGATCCTGACAGGTCACTTTAGAGAGCCCCTTTTTCCAAGTGATATCAGTGGCAGCATCAGCCATACTGATGGCATTTGCCTTGCCGCGTGTGCCCAAAAAAACGAAGTCGCCAGCCTAGGAATCGATATTGAAAGCAATACCGCGCTTGCCGAGCACCTTTTCTCTTCCATCTACACTCGCGATGAACAAGCACTACTCAACCGTACTAACGATCTGCCTGATACGCTGATATTCAGTATCAAGGAAAGCATTTTTAAGTGCTGCTTTCCCTTCGTTCAGGTGTACTTCGATTTTCTCGATGCACAGATTACGTTAGAGCCCAAGAACAAACATTCAGGGCAATTTAGCTTTGAGTTGATTGGCCACAACCAAGACGCATTGAAGGCAAAATTGCCAAATCTCTCATTTCATGGACACTACTGTTTTGACCAGCAATACGTGCTCTCGCTGTGCTACTTTTCCTAATGAATTTGTCATGTTTGTTATTCGATGACCTTTTTGATCACCATCTGCTGCCGCTCATTGACTAGCGGCAACCGTTGTTCTAACCGCGACTTCCACATCAGCGGTACGTTCGCACCATGTGCGTCCAATTGACGACTTTGCGGCCCTAGATACCAATAAGCATCCACCAATTTATCCAGCGAAATAAACGCGTAAGGGTTGGCTGGTGGTTTCTTCGGGATCAAATCGAGGAACGACTTTTGGCTTAACTTAGGCTGCGTTGTCGCATAGATGCCATGTTCTGTATGACTGAACTCACTCGTCAGAATGTGCGGCCACACAGACACGTAACGCTGAGCAAACTTCTGCTGAGCCAAATCACCAAACGTCTTGTGCTTGGCCATAAAACCTAACGTCGGAGAACGCTTGAGAATGTGTCGCGCACCAACAAGCACCACAACACCTCGGTCACTCTTCACCGCTTGCTTCTCGACACCATCGACTAACGCTTGATCACGTTGGGCATTAATCTTTGCCAACTCTCCCGCATGCGCGATGTCTTGCCATTGGAAAGAAGGCTCTGTCAGCACAACGTTGATAGGCACCTTGCGCTGTGCATTCGCTGCTCTTAAACGTTGGAAGAACTGGCCATAACACGGGTGTAACCAAGCTGGAAACGCAACCGAATCCAGCCACACTGCAGCCAGTTCTGCATCGGTAACCATCTCGCCCATTAGGTAATTGTTGAGTAAAGCTTGATGCTTGGCGTTACCAAACTCGATAAATAAATGGGAAAACATCCCATCGAGTTCCGCCTCCAACAATACGTCGGTCATCTTTTCGAACAACTCGCCATACCAATGCGCTTCGCCAATCGCCAAAATGGCGCCACCTTCCAATTTGGCTTTGAAGAAAGTCAGAGGGGAAATCATCCCCTCCAACTGAGCGTTCGACCTAGATTGTGTTGACGAATCAAACATCGAACCTCTCTCTTAGCTCTTTCACCATGTGGGTACCAATCAAACGCAGCATCTCTGGACGCATCATGTCACGGTGCAAACAGGCCACATCAACCACTTTGAGGTCGCCCTCCATGTACTTGAACCAGCCATTACGATCGAGGAACGACTCTTCTGGTGGCTTCTCAGCGTTGAAGAACAGCACATCACCTTGGTAGTGGTAATCCACCGCATCGCGTACACGCTGGTTGTTGTTGATCACCACCTCAATCATGGCTGTGATGGTCTCGGTGCTCAGGTGCGCCATGGAAGAACCTGCATCTTGCAGGATGTCGATCACCTCTGGCTTAGTGATGCTGGAATGCGCGGCTTCATCAAACTCAACCCCCGCCATACGAATCAGAGCACCAAGCGCTTGCTCTTCTCCCGGTGGATGAATGGTTTGCCACTGCTCTGCAGGGTAAGAATCCAGCAACGTGACTAAGCCCACCTCTTGGCCTTGCTCTTGTAAGATGCCCGCCATTAGGTGAACAATCATGCCGCCAATCGACCAACCCAGAAGATGGTAAGGTCCAAAGGGTTGCTCTTCACGAATCGCAGCCACGTAGTCTTCTGCCATCTCCTTCATGCTCTTTGGTAATGGTGCAGAAGGGTCACCAAGGTTACGAGCTTGGACACCATAAAGCGGAACATTAGACGGAATGATTGGCGTCAGTGCCGCGTAACACCAACTTAGACCACCAGCGGGGTGTACACAGAAGATAGCGGCTTTGCCTTCACGCTTACGCAGCGGTAACAAAATGCTCAGTGCATCATCACTTTCGCTGCCGTTGAGCTTGGCCGCGATACCGGAAACCGTTGGCGATTCAAATACCGCCGCCAATGACAACTCAATCCCCATGATTTCTTTCACGTGGGCAATCAACTGCGCAGCCAATAGGGAGTGCCCGCCAAGCTCGAAGAAGTTGTCATCCACACCGACCGCAGGCAGATCCAATAACTGACAGAACAACTTACACAAACGCTCTTCAACTAAGTTACTTGGCCCCTTGGTACCGACTTGACCAGACAGATCCGGCTTCGGTAGTGCGCTGCGATCCAATTTGCCGTTAGGCGTTAATGGAAAGGCTTCAAGCTCAACAAAGTAGCTCGGCACCATATACTCTGGCAGTGGTTCCGCGAGGTACGTTTGCAATGCATTGCTATCGATACCCTGCTCAGTATTCTCTGCAGTGACGTAAGCAACCAAGCGTTTGTCGCCGTCATTGTATTCCTGAGCCAACACTGCCACTTGAGCAACACTTGGATGGTTGGCCAAGGCATTCTCAATTTCTTCCAGCTCAATACGGAAACCGCGGATCTTGACCTGAAAGTCACTACGGCCACAGTACTCAATCGCACCATCTTCACGCCAACGAGCCAAATCGCCCGATAGATACATTCGGCTACCTTGTGGACCAAATGGATTTTCGATAAAGCGTTCTGCCGTCAGTTCTGGCTGACCATGGTAGCCTTGTGCCAATTGACGCCCAGCAATGTACAAGTGCCCTACCACACCCGGCGGTACTGGGTTTAATGCATCATCAAGAATGTAGATTTGCGTGTTCCACACTGGACGCCCGATTGGAATCGACGTGCCTTCGGTATTGGCTTCACTTGGCCAATAAGTCACATCCACAGCCGCTTCTGTTGGGCCATAAAGGTTATGCAGAGGCGCGTTGAATGCTTGGTAATAGTGATTAACTAACTCGATAGGCAACGCTTCACCGCTACAGAACACTTGGCGTAAGCTTTGACATAAATCGGGGTCCGCCTGCTGAACAAAGATTTGCAGCATAGATGGCACAAAGTGCAGTGTGGTGATCTTCTCGCGATGAATAAGATCTTGCAGATAAATCGGATCTTTGTGTCCGTCCGGTTTCGCGATCACTAAACATGAGCCAACCATCATTGGCCAAAAGAACTCCCACACCGACACATCAAAGCCCGCAGGCGTTTTTTGCAACACGCGATCTTTCGCAGTAATCGGATATTGGTCATGCATCCATAGCAATCGGTTAACGATCGCATCATGGGTGACCACCACACCTTTTGGTTTGCCCGTCGAACCAGAGGTGTAAATCATGTAGGCCGGAGAGTGCGGCTCTGGCTTCACTTGCGGAGGCAGTGGCTCGACTCTTTTGTAAATGGTTGGCAGAGTGTCATCATCGACCAGTTTCACTTCCACACCTTGCGGCAACTTGTCTTGCAGTGCCGACGTAGAGAACACAAACTTAGGCGCAGAGGACTCTAGCATGTAGTGAATACGGCCCTCTGGATAATCTGGGTCCACCGGTACATAAACCGCACCTGCGGCCAGAATCGCCTGCTGTACAACGATCAACTCTTCACTTCTTGGCACACACACCGCGATGCGATCACCCAGAGTAACGCCTTCTGCCGTCAGCCAGTTGGTCAACGAGTAGACTTTTTTCGCTAACTCTTCGTAGCTGAGCTTTTGGCCTTCAAAGATTATTGCTGGTGAATGGGGGGTAAGAATACGCTGCCTTGCCAACAGAGCGGCTAACGTCGTCTCGGGTACCTCGTGGTCAGTGTCGTTCCAAGTTTCGATGACTGTCTCTCGCTCACCAGCAAGAAGAATATTGATATCGCTGACTTGGCAAAGAGCTGGATCTTGAGCTTGCGCGCTTGCAAAAAAGTCGCTCATAAAGTGGAACAAGCGCTGCTGATGCTCGTGAATGTCTTTCTCGGAATACAGCTCTGGATTAGCATCCATATCGATATGAAGCTGACCACCAAGCTCGTAACAATAAAACGAGATATCATCCACTGGACCAGCCGACAAGTTATGCGCTTTGGAATTAAGCTCGCCAAATTTATGCTCGTATTCAAACGGCATGATGTTAACCAAGGGACCAAATAGGTTACGGTTGTCTTTTACCAAGTTAAGCTCACGGTGAAGCTCTTCATAACGGTAGCTTTGGTGACGACGAACCGAGGAAAACTCTTGGTTGACCTGTTTGACCAGCGTCTTAATATCTAAGCCTTGTTCAAAGCTAACGCGCACGGGCAAAATGTTCACGCGCATCGCTGGGGTTTGAATCGCAACAGAACCTAAACGCCCCATCAAAGGCACACCAAGAACAACTTCATTAGAACGCGTCATACGGTGCACATAAGCGGCAATGGATGCAATGAGCACGCTGTACCAGTGGGTGCGACACTGTTTCGCCAGTGATTCCATGCGTTGGAAATCGTCGACTTCCATCGCGCCTTTTAAACGTAAAAAACGGTCTGATGTAACGGTCGGTTTGCCTGCGAGGTTGACGGTATCTGAATGGTCTGCGTAACGTTGAAGATAGAAAGCGCGATCTTTTTGGTATTTCTCCGACGCTTTGTAGTCGTCGTCTTCTTTTAGCAAGGCTTGCTGGTCGACAAACTCGATCTTGTCGAACGGTTTCCCCTGAGCAAGTTGGCCATAAATATGTGCCACGCGTCCCGCTACCAAGGACATGCTGTAGCCATCAATCGCGATGTGATGCAGCGAAAGGAACCACACGAACTGGTCTTCTGAAAGCTTGAGCAATGCCATAACGAATAATGGGCCTTGCTCTAAATCAACAGGTTGTTTCAGCTCTGACTTCATCCAATCAACGGCTGCATCAAGCGGTGCATCTTGTTGTGAGAAATCGATTCGCTCTACCTGCCAGTTTTGGCGGTCAATCACCATGCGCGGGCCTTCGGTGGTGGTGACAAACTTAGCGTGTAAGGAATCTACTTCATCAATCGCCGTTTTAACCGCTTCAACAAAACAGGGCTCATCGACCTTGCCATCAATCACTAGGTATTCACCCGTCTTGTAAATTGGATTTTCTGGATCGCGCAACTGGGCAAACCAAATCCCGGCTTGGGCATCCGTCAGCGGCAACAGTTGCTCCGCTGTATATGGTAAATCGTACATGTTCATTCCTTTGTTTTTCTTATTCTTTGGCTGCTAAGTCCGTTTCTTCTCGATCAGTTGCCACCAATCTTGCAAACTGGGTTTGGCAGCCAGTTCCATAAAACTCACATCAAGTCCCGCTTGTTGCCAATCACTCACCAGCGACATCATGCGAACGGAGTCCAAACCGAAATCCAACAGGCTATCTTCTGGTGTCATTTCATCGACTGGCACTTCTAGCAAAGCAGCCAATTGCTGAGTTAAGTGGGGCTGAGATTGAGGAATAGAGAAATCATCACCGATCAACTCATCGGCACGGTTTACCTGAGACAGGAGCTGCTGTTTATCCAGGACATAACCGCAGCGGCCAGCAACGTAGTTGAGCGCCATGTCATGATCATCAGAAGAAAAATCCGCCACCGCATCAGACACCATAAAGGCTTGAATATCGGTCATGAAGGCTTCTGCTGCAGTTTGCAAACAACCGATGTGAGCGTAAACACCAACGATGATCAACTGATCGCGTCCCGTCTCATCCATCATGGATTTAAGCGGCGTGCGCTGGAATGCGCTGTAACGCCATTTGGTGTAAACAATATCTTGCTCGGTAGGCGCTAACGCAGGAAAAATGCGAGTCATGCTGTCGTCGGCTTTTAAACCCGGTCCCCAAAAATCTGTCAGCAATGCGCGATCTTCTTGCTTTTGGTCACCAGGTTGCGCGGTATAAACCACGGGGATCCCTGCATCAATACAGGTTTGCTTGATCGCCTGAATATTACGCGTCAGGGTTTGAATCAACTCGCTGTCGACATCATAGAAATTGAGGAAGTACTGCTGCATGTCGTGAATAAGTAACACGGCACGCTGGGGGTCTACAGACCAGTTAACACGGTTTTCTGGTATCGCCTTGGGCAATGGGTAACCAGAGAGAGAGGGAATGGCCATTGGGCTTGTCTCCAAAATATTAAAAAAGCTCAGCGTCCCAAAAGCCTTTGCGACGCTGGGTTGGTTAAACGAGTTCTAATAGCTTGTTTTTATTTATTTTTCCGACGGGAGTTTTCGGCAGTACATCAACAAAAATAACGCGATCGGGGATCTTGAAGTCCGCTAAGCCGCGATCTCTTAAAAAGCGTTTTATTTCAATCACTCTAGGGTTCTGTTCTGGGCAAACCAAGGCTGCGCAACTGCGCTCACCTAAGTAGTCATCCGGAATGGCAATCACGGCGGCATCGTGCACCGAGTCATGGGCAAGCAGATGGTTCTCGACCTCCTCCGCAGCTATCTTCTCTCCACCACGGTTGATCTGATCTTTATCGCGCCCCACCACCTGTAGGTTGCCCGCTTCGGTCAAAACGACAATATCGCCCGTGCGGTAATACCCTTGCTGAGTAAAAGAACGCTGATTATGCTCTGGCGCGCGGTAGTAGCCTTGAATAGTGTAAGGGCCACGCACGAACAAAATCCCCTCTGTTCCTTGCTCAACGGGGTTGCCCATTTCATCAAGAACCAACAGCTCATCCGCTGGCGACATCGGCCGACCTTGGGTAGAAATGATTTCAGACTCGGGGTCATCCAAACGGGTGTAGTTTACGAGCCCCTCTGCCATGCCGAACACCTGCTGCAAGGTACAGCCCAATTCTGGTCGTACTCGCTTTGCGGCTTCTTCACTAAAACGAGCACCACCCACTTGCAACACTTCAAGGGAAGTAATGTCATGTTCCGTCCGCGCTGCTTCATCGAGCCATAAGAGTGCTAATGGCGGAACCAAAGCCGCCACGGTAATTTGGTATTTCTTAATCAAAGAAAACGCCGTCTGAGGGCTAGCGTCTGGTGTTAACACCACGGTGCCACCAGCCATTAAACAGCCCAATGCACCTGGCGAGCTAAGCGGAAAGTTATGCGCCGCAGGCAACACACAAAGGTAACGAGTTCGATCTGAGAACTGGCAAACTTCATTGCTGGCACGAACGCTATAGAGATAGTCGCTATGAGTGCGCGGGATCAGTTTTGGCGTGCCTGTAGTTCCACCAGAAAGTTGGAAGAACGCGAAGTCTTCTCCCTGTTCTTCATGCAGTTCTGCTTCGTTTGAATAAAGACTATCGAGAGTTAGGCTACCAGTAGGCATTTCGCTCGCTTCACCCGCCCAAACAATGCTGGTAAGACTCGGCAATTCAGCCGCAACTTGCTGCGCGATATCAGCCGTGTTCACACCTCGCTGCGGTGCAGTAATCAATACTTTTGCCTCAGTAAAATGACAAAAGTATCGAATCTCAGAATAACGATGCGCTGGCAAAGCCAGTACGGGCTGCACACCAATTTTGAGTAGAGCGAAGAAGCTAAGATAAAACTCCCCAATGTTCGGCAGATGCAACACCACTTTGTCTCCTGGTTTGAGACTCAGCTTGGTTTGGAAACCTGCCGCCAGTTGGTCGACCTGTTGCGCCAAAGATTGATATGTCCACTCGCGCTCGCCATCTACCAATGCCAATTGCTGTGGCAGTCGAATAGCGCTGGCTTGTAACATTTGTGGGATCGTTTGATCTGTCCAGTAACCAGCTTGGCGATATTGTTCTGCTCGCGCTTCTGGCCATGGGGTAAAGCCGGATGCTTGCATGGATTCGTGACTCATTGCACCACCTCCATGTTTTCACGGATCTCGATGCCCAACGCATTGAGGACAGTGCGCATCTTGTTACCGGTTTCTTCCAGCTCACTTTGTGGCTCAGAGCCTGCCACAATACCAGCGCCCGCGTATACTTTGAGGCGTTTTTTCTCCACCTCCGCACAACGGATCACGACCACCCATTCACCATTGCCACGAGCATCAACCCAACCAACAAGACCGGTAAAGTAACCGCGGTCAAAAGGTTCAACATGACTAATAAAATCGTAAGCTTGCGCCGTCGGATAACCGCATACGGCTGGCGTTGGGTGCAGTGCACTTGCTAACTTCAACACACTCGTATTTGCATCCGATACCGTGCCCTCGATGCGAGTCGAGAGGTGAAGCATGGCTTTGGTTTCTATCACCGATGGCACCATTGGCACATACAGGTTATGGCACCAAGGCTGCAGCGCTTTCTCAACCGCATCCACCACCACAGCATGCTCATGGAGATCTTTTGCGCTCTCCATCATCAGCTCACCTTGCTGCTGGTTAATGCATTCGTTGTCACTGCGTCGGCGAGAACCCGCCAGAGGGTTGGAACAAACGTGTGGGCCTTTACGTGACACAAGCAGTTCAGGGCTCGAGCCCATTAAGTACGCGTCAGATTGACTGCCACCAATACGGGTAGAAAACGTGTAGCCACCTGGGTTTTGTTTGAGTAAGGTTTTCAAGAGGCGTGCGCGGTCAATTTCCTCTTCCGTATCGACCTGCATGGTGCGTGATAACACCACTTTATCCAGATCAATGTCCTCTCGACAGCAGCTTGTCGCCGCCAACTCAACACTGCGCATGTACTCTTCAGGAGTAGGAATCGGTTGGATCGATGAAGGTGGACAATCAGCAACCCCATCCACATCAGAAACTTTATCCGGTCTGATTGGTGACGTCGTGATGAGACGGTCTGGGACGATAAGGTGCACCGGGTTGTGTTCAGAGAACGGAATCACTCCCACCGCAATGGGGTTTTGGTTTCCCGCATCCTTTGCCGATTCAAGTAATTGACTGATGTGAGTATCTAACTCGGAGAATTTCACCTGTTGGGAAAATTCTGCGGCAATGCCTTGGGTAAGTAAGGTCACCGTCGGTGAGCTAAAAAAGAACGAAGCATCATCCGTATGAGCATTAAGAAACTCGGTGAGCATAGTGCTACTTCCCATTGAGTTACGAAGCATAATCATCTCTCAAGCTTTATTAAACATAGCGTTCCAAATGAGATCCCTTCTCATTTGACGAGTGAGACTACACATACAAAATCAATTGTTCAAACACTTTTTGATAATAATTATCACTCGCATTATAAATAATTCTATAAATTAATCCCATAGTATGAATATGGAAAAAAGCAAATAATTACTTATAGTTAGAGAACTTAAGAGGAAAAATCACTGGACATAAAAAATGGCTGAACCCTTTTGGAATCAGCCATCAATCATTGATCAGTTCAATGCATTTACGTAATAGGACGTCAATTAACCCTGATCGTTAAAGCCGTATTTTTCATCGCTCAACGTTCGTATTTCATTGAAGCGGTCTTGCATCTTTCCGCCAATTAAATCCACGCGTCTTTGCATCTCATTCACCCAATTTCGATCTGCCATCACGTCACGAGGAAATACTGTCGTGCGTTGATTTGCTCCAAGATAAAGAAACGCATCAAACAATTCGCCCACTTGCGCATCCATCTTGTCCATAGCCGCTAACTTGTAACGGGCCTTCGGCAAGAGGTCGATGAATCTCAGCTCCGCAATTGGGCTTTGCTTCACGTCCAGCAGCGCTGGTGCTGATACATCGTGGAAAGTTTCCACCACTTCTGGCTCTGTCATTGGCCAAATTAAGTACGTGCTGTCAGGAAACGCTTGTTCTAAACGCGTCGCCAGTGGCCAAGCGCTGTCTTGCGTTTTTGCTACGTAATCCTTTGGCGCATTAACCAAATGAAAAGCGCCAAAAATCAACAGAGCTTTTTCTTGCTTGGTCATTCGCTCAGCCGCAATTTGATAGAAGTGATCGGTTTTATTTTTCGCCGCCAGTTTCCACACTTTTTCATCTTGAAGGCCTTGCCAATCAAAAGGTGCTTCCGCTAAATGCACCTGAATCTTTTTCCCTTCAGGCAAGGCCGCATTGCGCGTTCTAATCGCCTCAAAAAAGTTTCGGTACGCATCAGGCATCCAGGCCATAAAATAAATTGATCCCCTCAGCACCTCCTCCAACTGCGCTTGCGTCACCTCGCCACCAGCCAAATATTCATCCAGCACCGGCTGGTATTTCGCATTGCCAAATTCAACCACAATATGAGTAACCTGGTCAGAGAACGCCTCGGTCTTCACCAGTTCGGTAGCGTAATTCAGAAATGCATCGTTCCAATGGTAATCACCGATCCCAACAAAATTGTGTTGCTCGAACGCTTTTAAAATGGCCGCATTTGCAGGCTGGGCTTGTTTCACTACTTGCTCAATTTTCTGCTTGGGTAAGTCCACCTCGGCAGAGTGCGGTAAATACTCGCACCCAACCATTCCAACGAGCCCCACAGCCAAAAGCCAAGGTTTGATTTTCCAGCCAAATTTATTCATCAATTTCACGACCTCCTTGTTAATATCGCGACAACGATAACAAAAATCATTATCATCCATCCAATTTTGATTTGATACTTGTTGCACAAAAGGAGAAAGGAATGAGTGAAAACAGCTCAGAATTCAACGGCAAACTGTGTTTAGTGACCGGCGCAGGACAAGGGATTGGCCTAGCATGTGCCAAAAGCTTATTGGCACAAGGAGCACGAGTGATTGCCTGTGATGTCACTCAATTGGCACTCGATGCCTTCCAGCAGTCGCTACCAGAATACCAACAATCGAATACGCTGCTTGTCCCTTTTGATTTGGCAGATTCAAATGCAATTCAAACCGCTTGCCATAACCTAGAGCAAGACCAACTTATCCCTGATTACATCGTCACTTGTGCTGGCACTTTGCATCTCGAATCAGTTTTAGATTTGCCACTGGAAGCACTGACTAAAACCTTGGATGTGAACTTAAAAGGCACCATGCTGCTCACACAACAACTGGCTAAAATTCTGGTCAAACACAGCAAGCAAGGCGCGATTGTGGCCGTCGGTTCCAACGCCGCAGACACACCACGCGTCAAGATGTCCGCTTACTGCACTTCCAAAGCTGGCCTGCACATGTGGATGCAATGTTTGGGGTTAGAATTGGCAGAACATGGCATTCGCTGCAACATCGTCAGTCCCGGTTCAACCCGAACCCCAATGCAAGAGCAGATGTGGAATGAAGCTTATGGCGAGCGAGAAACAATTCAAGGCAACTTGGCCTCCCATCGCATGGGCATTCCGTTAAACAAGATTGCCGAGACCAAGGACATCACCAACGCGATTGAGTTTTTGCTCAGTGATAAATCAGGTCATATCACCATGCATGATTTGAGAGTGGATGGCGGAGCGACCTTCTGATCCTCCGCCGAACGGAAAGTTAACCGTAAAACTTGGGGTGCCTGCCCTTCTCTAGCTTGCGCCTCACCTTGTAGGACACATCACCTAACGTGATCTTGCCAGCGTTGTTGCGGTCGATCCCCGCGTTCTGACGATACGCGATCGACCCCTGTTTAAACAACACATGCGAATGGGGTTTACCAATGGCAGCCGGATAGAGGATGGCCATGTACACATCCTCAAGAGAGTCCATTCGACCACGGTACGGCAAGAAGTACGCTTTGACGTAATCGAGCTGCTCAATTGCGCTCATCTTGGCCAACTTTTTGGTGCTGGTACCCAGCGCCTCGGCCGTTGAAGGCATAAACTGAATCAGCCCTGTCGCGCCACTTCCAGAACCATTTTTGATGCTCGGGCTAAACGTCTCTGCCGTTTCAAACGCCATGCAAGCCATTAGGTGGTTTGGGTCTATATTGAGCTCTTGAGAAATGTCGCTGACTTTGCTTTTAAACTCGGGTGAAACGCGATTACCCCAAGCTAGGGCATCAACAGGAGAGGAGGAAAAACACGAACAAGAAACATCATTTTTATTAGGGAATAAAGATAAAGGCGAGAGAGTGTTTACAACCTTCTGGTTCTTACGCATCAGGCTGTTAGGAAAGGAAAAAACCTTATCTTTTTTGTGCTTAAGCTTTGTTATTTTTAGTAGCTTATACAATCGCTTAGAAACCGTTTTCACGATAAAACCACAGTGGGAAAACATTTGTAAAACTGTAGTCCATTTCTTACTTTTTTAACATCAGTATCAGTTGTGAAGCACAAAAGTGTGAGGTAGATCGGTGAGCTTTATAGAAAACATTTAGGATAAGAATAGGAATGAGAAAAAATCATACTTCATGATTTTTCTTTCCGATCAAAGCAATAAGTAGTTTGTTGCACATCGGAATTCGGTTGAATGGACTTCCACTCAGTCACAACACTGTCTTCACGCTGAATTAGTCTGATTAGAGGCTCTCCAACTTGGTAAAATTGAACACCGTATCGATTGGTAACTCTACCGTTAGAATAAGACGTAAATAAAATATCGATAGTGTGGTCTTGACGACTCGTCGCACACTTTATGTTCTCTTCTGTCTGAAAGCCCAAGATGCCCAAAGTACAGCTTTCATCATCAATAGAAAGTTGATACTCAACCCATGCATTTAGACCAGCGTTGGTCTGACCAAGTCCAACCTCACAGTGATAAACACCATCCCAACTAGCGGTAGAGAGAGCCGCCAGAACCAGCGCATCAACCGTCAAATTCACCATGCTCACCTCCATGCATACAGTTTGCATGGAAGGTTACCGAAGTCTTAATCTCGGGGCGTTCCGCTCCATCAAAACTTAGACGGAGAGCTCAGTTACCACTCAGCAATACAAAGACGACTTTTCACACCGCGAATCTGCAACCCCATGGCCTCAAATACATGCTCAAAGTCTTGGCAGGAAGCAGGCACATTGGGTAAAGACAGCGATGCTTCTGTAAAGAATGATTGGCTGAGTGTCTCTGATTCTCCCCACGCTAATTCCCACCAATCCAAAATACGTTGTTTCGACGCATTCAACCGATAGACCGCAGGCAGCCGATCGCGCTTGTTGAGATTTTCAGTTTTAGATGTGGGCAGCAGGTTCCATTTATCGTTGTTCGGCCAATAAGCAAAAGGTAAGCAGTGGTCTACATGGTATTCGTTACGCAGCTTGCTCCCGCTCCAAACACTGATGATCTCAGATTGATTCGAACGTAACTGCTCTACCCGTTTGCGTACCGCGCGAGTGTCGTGGTCTTTATCAATCCAAACTAAACAATCGTGGTATGTTTGTAGCGCGATACCTCGTTCTTGGTTTGAGCTAAACCGCTGCATTTCAAGGATCCATTGGTTGACCACCAGCGGTTCAATCCAAGAGTGATAAAGCCTAAAGCAGTCCCACAAGCTCTCATCCAGAATAAATTGGCCATAGCTTTCAAGGAATGCTCCATCAACAACAATAGTGCCTTTATGCTTTTTCGATGAACGTACCATTTCAAAATATGGATTCGATTTGTCACCTTGGTATGTGTAGGTAACTGGGCCATCTTTGATGGTTTTCAAACTGTCTTTAATCGCTTTATCTAAAGCAGCCGCATCATCACCAACAAACATGGTACCAATCGACAAATCATCAGGACTTAAATGAGATAGCTTGCCCCAACCATCAGGCTTGATGAATCCGAGCCCTTTTGAGGCATTGGAATTCTGCTGGATGTTTTCTTTATCGATGAGGCGTTTGAACTGACGAATCCAATACAGGCCAACTAAACCAAGGGGGATCGCGACTTTGCCATCAGTACGATCAATAACGGCTCCGGAATGTGCGTCTGCAATTCGCAATAAGGTTCGTAGCAATGCCAGTTTGTAAGTCGCTGACTTGGAATCGTTCACGATAATATGACGAACCTTGTTGAGATCACCGGAACCATCATCGGGAAGTGACATGACAACTGTCTGCCAATGAACATCATCCCGCTTGAGTTGGTCGTCACTGTCGGAGACATGCCTAACCATAAGCGCACTGTTCTTCGCCAGCTTTTCTAATTCTTGAACGGAGACAGGGTAAGCTTTGCGCCCATCAGTGAAGTCACCAAGACGAAGACTTATGACCAATCGACCATTTGGTGCTAGTAGATTAGAGAGCTTACGGAAAGCGCGTTCACGATGAGAAGTAGCAAGATGCATCCAAACCGCACTCACCAAAATAAGATCAAAGCGAAGCCCTAAGTTGGTGGTTTTCTCAAGCGCAGGCAAGGCATCGTCAAGCCAAGTAACCGAATCACCCGTCTTAACTTTACCAAGCGCTAGTAAAGATGCGGCAGGCTCAAGAGCAATCACTTCACAGCCTTGCTCCGACATCCATTTTGCATCTCGCCCAGACCCAGCACCCACATCCAATACGCGATCGCCTATATGAGGCCAAAAAGGCTGCCAGCTAGCGTGAACGTTCTCAAATGTCGCCGAGTTATATTGCTCCGCTAATGAGCTCGCATTTTGGTTATAGAAATTGGAGGTAGAAGACATAAAGATAAGGCTGCAATTGAACTGAACACATAGTAAGTGCTATTGATTGCAAAGACTAGAAGGTAGTGCAAAAGTTGTAGGAGACGTTGAGTTGGAAATTCTGGCGCCTAAAACGACAAAACCCTGATAACTCGGGGGAGTTAACAGGGTTTCTAAATAAATGGCACGCCCTATAGGATTCGAACCTATGACCACATCCTTAGAAGGGACGTGCTCTATCCAGCTGAGCTAAGGGCGCGCTACAGGGACAGGATTATACGAGTTCAAGCGCTTAAATCAACGGGTTTTCATAACATTCTGATCTGAATGCCTAAAAAAAGGGCACTAAAGCGATAAATGTTCAAAAACACCCCAAAGCAAACGTTTGCGTATGGATGTTAAATAGATTTTCTGCGACAATGCGCCGCAAATAATTTGCCTTCTCAATTTAAAAAGGAAAGTCATGACTGCTCAAAATATAGATGGAACTCTCATTTCCCAAACTGTTCGATCCGAAGTTGCAGCACGTGTGAAAGCTCGCGTTGAGGCTGGCCTTCGTGCTCCTGGTCTTGCAGTTGTTTTAGTTGGTGAAGATCCAGCTTCTCAAGTTTACGTTGGCAGTAAGCGCCGTGCGTGTGAAGAAGTTGGCTTTGTCTCTAAGTCTTTTGACCTTCCTGCGACAACGTCGGAAGAAGAGTTGTTGGCACTTATCGATGAGTTGAACAACGACGCAGAAATCGATGGCATTCTTGTTCAGTTGCCACTTCCTGCTGGTATCGATGCAACGCACGTTCTTGAGCGAATTCACCCAGAGAAAGATGTGGATGGCTTCCACCCTTACAACGTTGGTCGTCTAGCACAGCGCATTCCTAAGCTTCGTTCTTGTACGCCAAAAGGCATCATTACGCTGCTTGACCGTTACAACATCGAACTACGCGGTAAGCACGCGGTTGTGGTTGGCGCATCAAACATCGTTGGTCGCCCAATGACACTTGAGCTGCTTCTTGCTGGTTGTACGACAACAACTTGTCACCGCTTTACCAAAGATCTAGAGGGTCACGTTCGCCAAGCAGACCTTGTTGTGGTTGCAGTTGGTAAGCCAAACTTCATTCCTGGTGAGTGGATTAAGAAAGGCGCTGTTGTGGTCGATGTGGGCATCAACCGTCTTGAGTCGGGCAAGCTAGTAGGTGACGTGGAATACGATAAAGCACGAGAGAACGCGAGCTTCATTACACCAGTACCGGGCGGCGTTGGCCCAATGACGGTAGCAAGCCTAATTGAGAACACGATGCTGGCTTGCGAGCAGTTCCATACGAAGAAATAAAGAAGTACAGATACTGAAAGGGCTCCGTAAGGAGCCCTTTTTGTTTGAAGTAATAACCCCCTCTAACTCCCCCTTGAAAATGGGGAGGACTGGGCTGAGATCGCTTTTGTTTCGCTGAATTATTCAAATATCGAAACCGGATTTAGTTCGGAGCAGCAACCCCCTCTAGCTCCCCCTTGAAAATGGGGAGGACTGGGCTGAGATCGCTTTTTGTTTTCTAACTTACCCAAATATCGAAACCGGATTTAGTTCAGAGCAACAACCCCCTCTAACTCCCCCTTGAAAATGGGGAGGACTGGACTGAGTTCGCTTTTGGTTCGCTGACTTATTCAAATACTGAAACCGGATTTAGTTTGGAGTAATAAGCCCCTCTAACTCCCCTAGAAAATGGGGAGGACCGGACAGAATTCGCTTTTTGTTTTCTGACTTATTCAAACACCGAAACTGTATTTAGTTAGAAGCAACAACCCCCTCTAACTCCCCCTTGAAAATGGGGAGGACCGGACAGAGTTCGCTTTTTGTTTTCTGACTTATTCAAACACCGAAACTAGATTTAGTTCTGAGCAGCAACCTCCTCTAGCTCCCCCTTGAAAATGGGGAGGACTGGGCTGAGATCGCTTTTAGTTCGCTGACTTATTCAAAACACCGAAACCGGATTTAGTTCAGAGCAACAACACCCTCTAACTCCCCCTTGAAAATGGGGAGGACTGGGCTGAGTTCGCTTTTGGTTCCCTGGCTTATCCAAGTGCCGAAGCTGGATTTGGTTCGGAGCAACACCCCCCTCTAACTCCCCCTTGAAAATGGGGAGGACTGGACTGAGATCGCTTTTACCTATGAAATCACAGCGCACATCATATTAATTGTCGACTGGTACTTCACACTAAGCGCACTCCGATCTAGTCCCCTCCCCTTTCTAAGGGGAGGGTTAGGGAGGGGTTAAGAACGCAAAGGAACCACCAGTGCCACAACGAACTTTTAACTTAAAGTACCAAAAGCAAATCAGGAGTCAGTTACGTACAAATATGCCAAAACCTGAAGAGATACTCTGGCAAAGAATCAGACGTAAACAGCTTGGCGTAAAGTTTCGACGGCAACATGGCATTGGTCGCTATATTGTTGACTTCTATTGTGCGGAATTGGACTTAGTTATTGAGATTGACGGCGATAGCCATTTCTCTGATGAGGGAAAAGAGAAAGATACAATTAGGGATGCATTCATGGAAACATTGGGGATTAAGGTTCTGGCGATTTACCAACGAAGAAGTGATGAAGCAAACCGAGTCTGTTTTGGAAAGGTTATTCAATTTAGTTCGGAGCAGTAACCCCCTCTAGCTCCCCCTTAAAAGTGGGGAGGACCGGACTGAGATCGCTTTTGGTCTTCTGACTTATTCATATACCGAAGCTAGATTTAGTTCGTAGCAACAACCCCTATAGCTCCCCATTAAAAAGGGAGAGGGCCGGACTGAGATCGCTTTTAGTCCGCTGACTTGTTCAAATACCGAAACTAGATTTAGTTCTGAGCAGCAACCCCCTCTAACTCCCCCTTGAAAATGGGGAGGACCGGACTGAGATCGCTTTTGGCTAGCTGACTTATTCAAATATAGAAACCAGATTTAGTTCGGAGCAACAACCCCCTCTAGCTCCCCCTTGAAGATGGGGAGGACTGAACTGAGCTCACTTTTGTTTTCTGACTTATTCAAATACCGAAACTGGATTTAGTTCGGAGCAGCAACCCCCTCTAGCTCCCCCTTGAAAATGGGGAGGACCGGACTGAGATCGCTTTTCCCTATGAAATCACAGCGCACATCATATTAATTGTCGACTGGTGCTTCACACTAAGCGCACTCAAGCCTAGTCCCCTCCCCTTTCTAAGGGGAGGGTTAGGGAGGGGTTCTGTTACAAACTCAAAATCACGCCAGCGATTGATGCACTCATCAAGTTCGCCATTACACCTGCTGCAATTGCGCGGAAACCGTATTTCGAAATGAATGAACGCTTCTCTGGTACGAGTGAGCCTAGGCCGCCAATTAGCATTGCCATGGTTGAGATGTTTGCGAAACCACACAGTGCGAAGGTTACGATAGCTTGTGAGTGTGCGCTTAGCTGAGATTTCACTTCCATCAGTTGGATGAAGGCTACGAACTCATTTACCACGATCTTGTTACCGATCAGAGAGCCTGCCACGATAGCTTCATTCCAAGGAATACCTAGCAACCATGCGATTGGTGCGAATAGGTAGCCAAGCACTAGCTCGAAGCTCAGTTCCATACCGAATAGACCACCGAACCAGCCTAGAATGCCGTTTAGCATCGCGATAACACTCACGAACGCCAATAGCGTTGCACCTACCGCAACTGCGATACGTAGACCAGACATTGCGCCGTCTGCCATTGCTTCAACCACGTTGGTTGCGCGTGGCATTTCTACTTGGTCTAGGTCGATATCTGGTGTTGTGGTGTCTGTCTCTGGCATCATGATTTTTGCCATCAGAAGACCCGCTGGCGCAGACATGAATGCCGCCGCGATCAGGAAGTTAAGATCCACTCCCAGTGATGCGTAACCCACTAGCGTTCCACCAGCAACCGATGCCAAACCACCTGTCATTACTGCGAAGAATTGAGAATCACTCATGTGCTTCAGGTATGGCTTCACGACTAGTGGCGCTTCAATCATACCAACGAAGATGTTCGCTGTTGCAGATAGTGATTCTGCACGGCCTGTGCCTAGCAAACGCTGTAGACCACCACCGATTAGGTTGATCACTTTTGGCATTAGACCAATGTGGTACAAACCAGAAATTAGTGCCGAGAAGAAGATGATGATACCTAGAACATTAATCGCGAAGGTAAAGCCACCTGTTGCTAGGTTGCCAAATAGGAACGCGATGCCCTCTTGACCGTAGTTGATTAGGTTAGAAACCGCGCCAGTTACGGCGTTAAGTGCTTCTTTACCCGCTGGTACGTAAAGTACCAATAGCGCGAAGATTACTTGCAGAGCAAAAGCCAAAGACACCGTTCGTAGACGAATGTTCTTACGGTTAGTCGAAAGCAGCCATGCTACGAATAGGATGACTACGATACCAAGAATTGAGTTCATAAAATGAATCCGACAAAAGGGGGAACAGGAAAGGCGTCGGATTGTATAGAGTGAAAGAAATGCTGCAAGTTAGGGATGTTAACAGGCTGAGAATCTCGCCTGCTCACTCTTTAACCAGCAAAATAACTCATTGAATTAAATAAAGATAAACGTTTGCCTAAAGTTATTATTTCCAAATGGAAAAGATGTTTCTGGATTTGGAAAAATTTTGTGATTCAAATCACCTTATGTATTCTCTACTTCGGAATCGAAATATACGGCGCTAATCGCTGATCCCAGTGGCAAGGCGATCCGATCTTCTGTTTGATGAATTCGATCACTGCTGAGATCTTTTTCGGCATATGCTGACGGCTAGGGTACACCGCATAAAACGGCATGGATTGGCTGGCTTTCCAATCAGGCAGAAGCTGGATCAATTTGCCTGATCGGAATTCATCCCCCAGCAAATAAGTGGCTAAGTAAGCAATCCCCCACCCTGCGATTGCGGCATCACGCACCGCCTCTGCTAAATCGACCGAGTAGTTGCCAGAGACTTTCACGTTGAGCTCTTGCTCACGATTGGTGAACGCCCAACTGGTGTAGTCACGTTCCCAACTGCGGTAGATAAGGCAATTATGCTGTGACAAGTCATTCGGTTCGGTTGGCGTATCGAACTTAAGTAAGTAATCCGGCGATGCAGCAACCACAAATTGGCAATCCGCCAAGCGCTGAGCAATGTAGCCTTCTGGTAGGTGTTCATTGTTGGTGATCCACAAATCCAAGCCTTCTTCGAGCATATCGACCTTGTAATCGAACAAATGCACTTCGACTTGCAGTTGCGGGTATTTCTCACGAAGTTCTTGAATGGCAGGGATGATATGCAGCGTGCCAAAAGACTGCGACAACCCAAGACGAACCAAACCGGCGACTTCATCGCGTTGGCTTTCCATCTCTAACGTGGCACTGCTAACAGCTTGCACCACTTGTTCACAATGGTGATAGAAGGTTTGCCCAGCTTCGGTTGGTGTAAAGCTGCGCGTGGTGCGTTGAACAAGCTTAATGCCCAGTGAAGCTTCCAACTGGCTGAGCTGTTTACTGACGTGAGAAACAGACACACCTAGGCTCTTTGCCGCAGCGGTAAAGTTCTTATGTTTGATCAACGCTGAGAAGATCACCATTTGTGCAGCACGTTCAGATAACACGCAAACCTCGTTTCAAATAGAGAAAACAAAGGGCTCCGAAGAGCCCCTTTTTATTCGTTTATACATTCAACCTAGAATGTGATGCGGTCAGCTAAGTGACTTACCGCCAGTGCGAAGTAGTAAGAGCGGTTCCACTTCATCAACACATTGTAGTTGTTGTACACCAAGTAAGTACGACCGTTCTCATCGTCTGGCATGATCAACCAAGCTTTGATGTCTTCGTCCAGCTTAGGAAGTGGGCTGCCATCGTATTTGGTGATGCCAAGCTTACTCCACTCTTGCAGATACTTACCTTTTTCCGCTTCGCGACCTTGCAGGTTATGGTCGATGCCGTGTGGCACTTTAACCTGACGACCCCAAGTGAACTTATCATCCCAGCCAGATTTACTTAGGTAGTTCGCAGTAGAAGCAAACACGTCCGCTTCTGATTGCCAGATGTCCTTCTTGCCATCGCCGTTACCATCCGCAGCAAAGCGTAGGAATGAGCTTGGCATAAACTGACATTGACCCATCGCACCAGCCCAAGAACCTTTGAAATTCTCTAGATCGATATGACCTTCATCTAGGATTTGTAGTGCCGCCATGGTTTCTTTACGGAAGAATTCTTCACGACGACCTTCAAACGCCATGGTCGACAACGCATCGATCACGCGGAAGTTACCGGTGAACTTACCGAAGTTACTTTCCACGCCCCACAGCGCAACGATAAAGCGCGGCTGCACGCCAAACTCATCACCAATGCGTTTTAGCTCAGCGTAGTGTTCTTTATACAGCTGCTTCGCTTGCTTGACCTTCCACTCAGGTACCGCGCGCGGAATGTATTCATCTAACGTCAGTTTCTTCTCAGGTTGGTTACGGTCAGCTTTTACGGCGCGTGGTTTGTATTCCACATCAGCAAAAGCGGCACTAATCACCTGTTCGGAAATGCCTTTATCACGCGCTTCTGCACGCAATTTGTTTAGGTATTCATCAAAGCCATCGCTACTTGCAAAGGCTGAAGTGCACATACCAACGCTGAGCATTGCTGCCAGTATCTTTTTCATATCGCCCTCCTTGAGCGAGGCAGAATTCCCAGATGAAAAGCGGTGACGTTATTCGCCTTTCTGCTGGGCTTTTTGTTCTTTGTATTTTTCTAGTAGGTTTTCCGGCGGAGGCGGAACCTGTAGGAAGAAACCATCATTAATTAATGACGCTTTCACTTTCTCGACATCAACTTGTGCCAAAGTACGACCATCAAGTTTGATTGTCATCACCGGCATAGGCTTACCGAACATCTGCATTAACGTGTCAGGAACCTGTGAGAAATCATCCTTTTTCGGAATGTAGAGATAAGTGCCTTCTTTTCTGGAGCTTTTATAAATAGAACAAAGCATGACGAGCCTTTTGTGCTGATTTACCCGCTTTGAGTGCGGATTTTGTTGAAAACGTAAAATTCTCGCAAACTTGATAGCAAATTTGAGATTAATTCACTTATTTGCCCGCTTGAGAACTTGCTGCGCTAAAGGATGAAATATAACATGACAGACCTAGTTTAAGGCAACGCTCTTTCAATAAAGGCAAGAAGTCCACGATGACCCATTCACCTGACCTTAAAGGTAGCAGTTTTACATTGTCAGTTTTACACCTTTCTGACAACGAGATCGCTAAGACTGTCGAATTTTTGCAAGAAAAGGTTTCTCAAGCACCCTCTTTCTTCGCATCCGCACCTCTGGTTATCAATATAGCAAAAGTAGAAGGCGATATTGATTTCACCGCACTTAAACAAGGCATCGCCGATGCAGGGTTTATTCCGGTTGGTGTGACTGGCTGTAAAGATAAACGCGTTCAAAACCTTGCCTCAGAAGCGGGCTTCGCCATCATGTCTGCGAGCAAATCTCCAACTCAAGCACCAGCGAAAATGGCGCCGACCAAAATCGTTCGTACGCCTGTACGTTCTGGCCAGCAGATTTACGCCAAAGACGGTGACTTGGTTGTACTGGCACACGTAAGCGCTGGTGCAGAAGTGATTGCTGATGGCTCTATCCACATTCATGGCACCCTACGCGGACGCGCCATTGCTGGGGCGAGCGGCCAACAAGAAGCCCGAATTATTTGTCACGATTTACAAGCTGAACTGGTTTCCATTGCAGGAGATTACTGGTTGAGCGATCAAATTGAGAGTGAGTATTGGCAAAAGAAAGTAATGATCAGTAAAGCCGAAGAATCATTACATCTAGAAACACTCACGATTTAGTCTAAAAAGGAAATAAAATGGCACGCATTATTGTAGTAACGTCTGGTAAAGGTGGCGTTGGTAAAACCACTTCAAGCGCAGCCATCGCCTCTGGTCTGGCTCTTAAGGGCAAAAAGACTGCGGTGATCGATTTTGATATCGGCTTGCGTAACCTCGATCTTATCATGGGCTGTGAACGCCGCGTGGTGTATGACTTTGTTAACGTCATCAACGGTGAAGCAACGCTTAACCAAGCGATGATCAAAGACAAGCGCACAGATAACCTATTCATTCTTCCAGCTTCTCAAACACGTGATAAAGACGCGCTAACCAAAGATGGCGTGCAACGTGTGTTCACTGAGTTGGATGAAATGGGCTTCGACTTCATCATCTGTGACTCTCCAGCAGGTATTGAGCAAGGTGCTCTGATGGCGCTGTACTACGCAGATGAAGCGATTGTAACGACCAACCCAGAAGTGTCTTCGGTACGTGACTCTGACCGTATCTTAGGTATTTTAGATTCTAAGTCACTACGCGCTGAACAAGGTCTTGAGCCAGTTAAGCAGCACCTACTACTGACGCGTTACAACCCTTCTCGCGTAACACAAGGTGAGATGCTAAGCGTTGAAGACGTAGAAGAGATCCTACACATTTCTCTATTGGGCGTGATTCCAGAAAGCCAAGCAGTACTGAATGCATCAAACAAAGGTGTGCCAGTGATCTTTGATGAGAACACAGACGCGGGCATGGCTTACTCTGATACGGTAGACCGCCTACTGGGCAACCAGGTTGAATTTCGTTTCCTTACTGAGGAGAAGAAAGGACTCTTTAAACGACTATTCGGAGGCTAGACATGTCACTACTAGAATTTTTCCGCCCGCAAAAGAAAACTTCAGCGAATCTAGCCAAAGAGCGTTTGCAGATCATCGTTGCTGAGCGTCGTAGCCAGAACGATCCTGCGCCTTCTTACTTGCCTCAATTGAAAGAGGACATCTTGAAGGTGATCAGCAAATACGTTGCGATTGATCCAAACATGGTGGATTTGACGTTTGAGCACAAGGACGATGATATTTCGGTTCTTGAGCTAAACGTGAAGTTGCCAGAAGACGAGAAGTAATTACTTTTCGACTTTGCTTGAGAGTCTTCCTCTTCGTCATTCTGGACAGCGAGGTACGATCGCGATTCAGAATCTATTACCAGAGCACTCGGGTCGGTGAAAGAAGGTTTTGGCGTCAAAGCGAGCTGTCAGTAGATTCCTAGTCTCACTTAGGTTCGCTGGAATGACCCTGTGGCTTAGTCCTGCTGAAATGGGGACTCAAAACAAAAGACAAATGCGTGTTACAAAAAAGGTTGGCGATAATGCCAACCTTTTTTATTGGTACTTACTTCAGCACCTTATTCATCTTCTCGCCGAGTAATTCAAGACGCCAGCCTTGCATCACATCCGGTAGACGCGCTGGGTCACGGTCTTTCTTCCATACCCAACTGATGATTTGGTTAATCTGCTTTTTAGACGCCAAGAACTCGGTCGCCAAGCCTGACTTTTGCGACGCTACCTTCACCACATCCTTCATGTTCTTGAAGATTTGCTTGTAGCCTGGGTAATCCATCAAACGTTCGATTTTCGCTGGGTAATCATCGGCTGGTGTTTGCTTCGCTTGCTTCACAATACCCGCAATCTTCGCTCCATGGCGGTTAATCGCACGGATGTCGATGCCTTCCGCTTCCATCTTCTTAAAGCCAGTCAAACCAAGGCGAGCCACCGTCAGCAAATCACCTTCTTTGAAGATGAAGTTCAACGCTAGATCGCGCTTAATCGCTTCGCGGTAGCGCCAAGTCGCCAAAGGCTTAAGAATCGCAAGTTCAGCCGGTCTTAGCTGCCATGCGCCTTTAATGTCTAGGTAGGCGTTTTCTTCGTTCACGTTGCGAATACGCTTTGATACCAGTAGGTCGCTCTCTTGCTGAACCGCTTCCCACCAGCCTGATTCGTTCACTTTATCTAGTAGCTTCTCGTAAAGAGGCATTAGGTAGTGCACGTCGGCCGCGGCGTAATCAAGCTGCTTTTGAGTCAGTGGGCGCGCCATCCAGTCGGTGCGAGATTCGCTCTTGTCTAGCTCCACGCCTAGGTATTCTTCCACCAGCGTAGCAAAGCCCGTCGATAAACCGTGACCCAAAAATGCCGCCATCAACTGAGTATCCACCATTGGAAATGGTGTGCAGCCAAAGGCATTTTGGAAGACTTCTAAATCTTCACCACACGCGTGCAGTACTTTTAGCACTGAGGTGTCTTTTAGCAACTCGACGAACGACGTCATGTCCGTCAGTTCCGTCGGGTCGATAAGGGAAAGTTGTTTGCCATCGAAAAGCTGAATCAAACCTAGCTGCGGATAGTAAGTCCTGATTCGCACGAATTCGGTATCCAGCATAACTACGTCGGCTTCTCTTGCTAGAGCGCAGACTTCTTCTAGGTCTTTGTTTTTCGTAATGATCTGATAGTTCACATGCTTCTCGCTATAAAAAAATGCCAGCAAAACGCTGGCATTCTAACACTATTTGGCAATAAATGATTGTTGCACAAAGAAATCCGCTTATGCGCTCTTCTTCGCTAGCTCTGCGTCGTTCTCTTCACGCAGTACGCGACGAAGGATCTTACCTACGTTGGTCTTAGGTAGATCTTCACGGAACTCAACCAACTTAGGCACTTTGTAGCCAGTTAGGTGTTGGCGACAGTGTGCAATCACTTCGTCTTTGGTTAGGCTCGGATCGCGTTTTACAACGTAGATCTTCACCAACTCGCCAGACACTTCGTGAGGCTGACCGATTGCCGCGACTTCTAGCACTTTACCGTGCAGTGCGACTACGTCTTCGATTTCATTCGGGTAAACGTTGAAACCAGACACAAGAATCATGTCTTTCTTACGGTCAACGATGTGTAGGAAGCCTTCATCATCAAACTTAACGATGTCACCCGTTGATAGCCAACCGTCTTCGTTGATCACTTCTTTGGTCGCTTCAGGGCGCTGCCAGTAACCTTGCATCACTTGAGGGCCGCGAACTTGAAGCTCACCTGTCTCAGTATTTGCTAATGCGTTACCTTCTTCATCAACAATACGTACTTCTGTTGACGGCACAGGCAGACCGATAGAACCGTTGTATTCCACTAGGTCGTGCGGGTAAGCCGCCACCAATGGAGAACATTCTGTTAGACCGTAACCTTCTAGTAGGTAACAGCCTGTGGTCTTTTGCCATTTTTCAGCGACAGCACGTTGCACTGCCATACCACCACCTACTGCTAGGCGAAGGTTGCTGAAATCTAGCTCATGGAAATCTTCGTTGTTCACTAGCGCGTTAAACAGCGTGTTTACACCGGTAATCGCAGTGAACTGGTATTTTTGCAGCTCTTTCACAAAGCCCGGAATATCACGCGGGTTAGTGATAAGCAGGTTGTTGCCACCCATTTCAACGAACAGTAGACAGTTCACCGTCAGTGCAAATACGTGGTAAAGCGGCAGTGCTGTCACAACAAGCTCGCGTCCTGGTGCCAAAACTGGACCGTATGCGCCTTTAGCCTGCATTACGTTAGCGATCATGTTGCGGTGCGTCAGGATTGCGCCTTTCGCTACGCCCGTTGTACCACCAGTGTACTGTAGGAATGCAATATCATCGCCAGACATAAATGGCTTCACGTATTGAAGACGACGACCTTTGTGCAGCGCTTTACGCATTGAGATTGCACCCGGTAGATCGTACTTAGGCACCATGCCCTTCACGTACTTAACCACGAAGTCGACAAGCGTACCTTTTGCACGTGGCAGCATTTGACCAAGACTGGTCAGAACCACGTGTTTCACTGGCGTGTTTTCTACGATTTGCTCTAGCGTGTTCGCGAAGTTAGAAACGATAACGATCGCCGTTGCACCAGCATCATTTAGCTGGTGCTCAAGCTCACGAGGAGTGTAAAGTGGGTTCACGTTCACAGCGATACAGCCTGCACGCAAAATACCGAATAGCGCGACAGGGTATTGAAGCAGGTTTGGCATCATAAGAGCAACGCGGTCGCCCTTCTTCAGCTTTAGTTCGTTTTGTAGATATGCGGCGAATGCGCGGCTACGCTCTTCCAATTTGCGGAAGGTCATGACCGAGCCCATGTTCATGAATGCCGGTTGGTCTGCGTATTTTTGAACAGACTGCTCGAACATTTCTACCAAAGACTCATATTGCTCTGGATTGATGGTTTCAGGTACGTCACTTGGATAACGTGAAAGCCATGGTTTATCCACGATGTTACTCCTCGTTTATAACTGGCTAAAAAATAGCGTCCTTTTTATTTTGAGCACTATTACAGCACAGCAAACGTGCTTGAGCACGTAACTCTCAAACACTTGTTTAAATTTTGTTAACTACACCAAGAATTCGCTTTACCACCTCGAGTGTTTGCTCTAAATGACAATGGTGACCACCCGCGACAGAAACCACATTCGGTGGATTTTCGCCCCAATCGACTTGGTTAGACTGTAAATGCTGAAATCCTTTGTCACCCAAAATGATCAGGTGCGGACAGCGTATTTGGCTGGTGATCGAGTTCGCGTGGTCCTGTGCCATGCGGTAAAGAGAATCGCACTTTAATTTGGCATCGTGTCGCCAAAACCATTGGTTCTCGCGACATTCGGTTCCGCGCTCTACGATTGGCATCAACTGCTCGGCGGTCAGGTGATTCGCTTGCATGCGTAGCTTTAACGCCAGATCGAAAGAAGCGATAGATCGCTCCGGTTTGTTGCGTTGACGTTTCCGGTTAAGGACACCATCACGCAGTCGTTTTACGCTATTGGAAGGCTGTTCTGCGAGTGGACCCGCTCCTTCAATTTGCACTAACGCTTCGACCTGTTCAGGAAAGGCAGCACTATAGCAACTTGCGATTAATGCGCCTAGTGAATGACCTACTAACACCAGTCTGTTTGGCGATAATTCATCCAATAATTGGTGTAAATCAGCAATATAGTCGTGGAAGGGGTAGTAATTGTCTGAGGATTTATGACTGGATAAGCCATGACCAAATAGGTCAATTGCTAATAAATGAAGATCAGGATTGCACTGATGGATGGCGTTCATCAAGGTTTTGAAGCTGCCCGCGTTATCCATCCACCCATGAAGAAAAACGACTGAACAAGCAGTCGTTTTTTCGTTTCCGATCTCTAAGGCAGCCATGTTCCCATTTGGGAGTGCAAAACGGCGCTCATTCATCACAGATTATTTAACCTTCTTGATCACCTTGCCGTCTTGCGGGAAATCCGAACGCATCATACGGCAGTTAATGGAGTAGCAAGGGTAGTAATAGGTTGGCGTGTCGTACATACGTACTCGCTCTTCAATCTTCCATAAGCGGTAACCATCGCCTTTGATGACTGGGAAGATGTATTGATGCTCGCCAATTTTACCTTCTTCTTCGCCCGCACCTTTACCAACCACGGTAATGATTCGACCTTTACTGAAAGCAACCGGCTCTAGGTAACCATCAAAATAAACCGCGAAGCGACCCGTTGGTTCTTGGTCGATGTCTGGCTTGCCTGATTTGCTGATTGGCAGGTTTACGATCTCCAGACGCGTTTGGTCTTTCAAGTTATCCACTTTCGCGATAACACCACCAAGGCGGACATCGTTAGCAGTCTGTCCTTGGTCTTCGGCAAAGGTTTTGTAATCCGTTAAAACCTGCTCGGTGCTTGCATTCAACTCTTCAGGAAGAGAACTACAGGCAGAAAGCCCGAATGCCGCGATAATAACCAGAAAAATACGTCCAGAAAGTTTCATAAACCCCCACTATAAATTCGTTGTTTTACACATAGATATCGACACCAAGTAACTGAGCAAGTTCCTCTTTCTTTGCTCGATTCATGACGTCCATATACTGTTCCATTGCTTTGCGAGCATGACCCTCGGGCAAATCATATTGCACTTGAGCGCGATGAATCTGAGACTCATCCACTTGTTTAATGGAGTGCGCGACGGCGTTCGCCACCTTAGAAGGTTGACCAACGGACTGCTTATCTTGAGTTTTCTTTACCTGCCCTTTTTTACCGACTTTATTGGTACGATTTGCACCCGGTATTAACGCAGGAGGTAAACCATTGATAGACGCCATAACGCTCCATAAAAATACAGGGCAAACGCCCCGTATATTCTAGTAGTGATGAATTATTCGCGACCCGGAAGTTTCTTCCACGTTACATTATCGCGCAGATAAACCGGGCTCGATTCTTCTACTGGGACTGTGTTGCCTTTCTTAAGTTCCTGTTCAGCAAGAATCACGATGTCTTGCGAATCAGGGTAAAGCACATCACCGCTCGTTAAGTTGAATGGCAGTTTACCAAGATCTTCTTGGTAAGCATCCCAACCAGTACCCGCTTTAGTCCACGTTTTGTCGTCTGCTTGTGCTTCTTCCGCTAGACGCGCTGGTGGAATAACACATTCTGCATCGACACCAGCCCATTCACCGTTTTCTTGGCGAGTGTAACGTGCCCAGTAAACTTCACTCATACGCGCATCAATCGCAACCGCGACATCCGTTGCACCGTGCAGGCGGTAGCTTGCTTGTGCCATCGCAGCCAACGTTGAAACGCCAATCATTGGTAAGTCAGCACCAAACGCCAAACCTTGCGCGATACCAATACCGATACGAACGCCAGTAAAGCTGCCCGGACCACGACCAAACGCCAATGCGTCTAGATCTTGTAGAGTCAGGCCCGCTTCTTTCAGTACTTCGTCCACCATAGGCAGTACTTTCTTAGTGTGGTCACGAGGAGCCACTTCACTGCGTGAAATCACTCGGTCATTAACCAGTAGCGCAACTGAACAGTTCTCAGTTGCCGTATCGATAGCAAGAATTTTTGCGCTCATGTAACTCTCTACAATTCTTCTTTAATTTATTGATGCCACAGCGCATTAGTCTGCGGCAGGTTGTTCTGTTTTTAGGAATGTTTTGATTCGTTCCAAATCCCGTGTTCTTGGGATTGGCGGTAAGCTGCCAAGGAAGATGCCACCGTAATCACGCGTTACCAAACGGTTGTCGCAAATGATTAAGGCACCATGATCTTTTTGGTCTCGAATTAAACGTCCTACGCCCTGCTTTAACGTGATAACCGCATCCGGGATTTGCACTTCTGCAAACGGCTCACCGCCACGTAATCGACAATCTTCGATTCGGGCTTTGAGCAGCGGATCATCAGGGGCAGTAAACGGTAATTTGTCGATGATAACACAGCTCAGCGCATCACCTCTAACATCGATCCCTTCCCAGAATGCACCCGTCGCCACCAGCAGTGCATTACCCAGTTCCATAAACTCGGCAAGGGTCTTTTGTTTGCTCATCTCACCTTGCATTAGCACAGGCAGATCCAGCACTTCACGGAAGCGTTCACCAAGCTCACGCATCATGCTGTGCGAAGTACACAGGAAGAAACAACGCCCGTCGTTCTCTTCAATCACAGGCGCAAGCATTCGCACCAGTTTGTCGGCTAAGCCTGGGCTGTTTGGCTCTGGCAAATAACGAGGCACACATAGGCGCGCTTGCTTCTCGTAATCGAACGGAGATGGCAACGAAAACTGCTGCTTCGGCTTCAATCCAAGACGGTCAGTAAAGTGTTTAAAGTCACCAGATACTGCAAGGGTTGCAGAAGTGAAAATCCACGCGCCTTGTTTGATTTCAATTTGCTCATGGAATTTATCTGCAACCGATAGCGGCGTAATGTGCAGAGCAAAATGACGGGGAGATGTGTCGTACCAGTATGAGTAACCAGTAATATCGACATCACAAACGCGATCAATTCGTCCTTTGATCAGGTTGGCACGCTCAAAGGCGGTTTCCAGCAATTGGCTTCGACCTAGTGCCAGTTTCAACACATCAATCGCCAGATCTAAGCTATCGGTTAAGCGCACCAATTCACGCTTGATCGATTCTGATTGCAGCGCTTCACGCCAGTTTCCACGAAAGCCCGGTTCACCGAGCACGATGCGCATATCCATCGCACTTTGCATCAGCTTATCACCGACTTTTTGTAGCTGGCGCATATCTTTTGCTTCAGTGCGGTAGGCTATCTCAATGTCTTTAGCGAGCTCTTGGATCTGACGGCTAGAGATCGATTGTCCGAAGTATTCGCTGGCAATGTCTGGAAGCTGGTGCGCTTCGTCGAAGATGAACACGTCAGCTTCTGGGATCAACTCACCAAAGCCGGTTTCTTTGATCGCGAGGTCTGCAAGGAACAAGTGGTGGTTGACGACAACAATGTCTGAATCCATTGCGCGTTTGCGTGCTTTTAGGACGAAACAATCGGTGTAGCTCGGACACTCTTTGCCCAGGCAGTTATCGTTGGTAGAGGTAATGGTTGGGATGATCATGCTGTCTTCTGGCAGATCCTCACAATCACCTAAATCGCCCGTTTTGGTTTCAGACGACCAAGTGCGGACTTTAACCAATTGAGTCAGCAGTGTTGGATCGGCTTCATTAGTATGGCTCTCGACCATTTGTCGGCTAAGACGATCCAAACATAGGTAATTGGAGCGACCTTTTAGTAGCGCGACTTGTCCATAAAAGCCCAAAGCATTGACCATCAACGGCAAGTCACGGTGATACAATTGCTCTTGCAGGTTCTTCGACCCGGTACTGATGATGACTTTTTTTCCGCTCAAGAGCGCCGGCACAAGGTAAGCGAAGGTTTTACCCGTTCCCGTCCCGGCTTCTACCACGAGCTGAGTTTGGTCTTTGATCGCACTGCTGACAGCTTCTGCCATATCGATTTGTGGCTGGCGAGCTTGAAAGCCCGGAATGGCTTTGCCTAACGCGCCCTCAGAGGAGAATGTTTTTGCGATCATGCCTGGCATCTGGTTGGAAAAATTGTCGTGAGTATATCAGAGATACTTGTTCAATCAGACAACCTGCAGCGCTATTTCTGTCTATTCGCTCTCAACGACTCAATACGGTTTGCAGAAACGAGAGTTCCTCTTCCGACAAAGTGCTCATGGATTCAGAAACGGTTAGTTTCCTCAGTTGACGTTGCAACAGAGATTTTTGGTTTGCATTGAGCAAATGTAATTGTTCCATTAACTGGCGGAAATCCTCATCAGAAACACCAAAATGTTTAGGCATCCTTTACCTCCTCGAAATTCAACACACGAATACTGAATCGCTTATATCAATTCGAGGGTTAACGCAGAGTAAACCTTGGTGTTTTAAATGAACAAATGAAGCACACCAAACAAGGGCTTCAACGGATAATTGGTTGAAACCGCGCCGAGAATAGATTATTTATGAAGTCAGATTGCTGTACGATTCACGCTTCTGAAGTGACCCTTTTATTCGTACGCTAGAAAAATAATGCATGGAAGTATCTGATTTATGGAAAAGAAAACACTGTTAACCCATTGTTCTGACGCACCGGGTTTGATCTCAAAAATCACCAATATCTGTTATAAGCATCAGCTGAATATCGTTCATAATAACGAGTTTGTTGATAACACCAGTGGGCACTTTTTCATGAGAACCGAGTTGGAGGGTTACTTCAACGATCAAACGCTACTCGCCGATTTAGACCAAGCGCTGCCACAAGGTGCAAAACGTAAACTTATTAGCTCTCGCCGTAAACGCATCGTCATCCTAGTAACCAAAGAAGCGCACTGTCTGGGTGATATTCTGATGAAGACTTACGATGGCAGCTTAGATGTTGAAATTGCTGCGGTTGTTGGTAACTACGACAAACTTCAAACACTCACTGAACGTTTTGATATCCCTTACCATCACGTGACTCACGAAGATCTTAGCCGTGAAGAGCACGAGCAGAAGATGCTTGAAGTGATTGATCAATATGATGCCGATTACCTTGTACTGGCGAAATACATGCGTGTTCTCACTCCGACTTTCGTGGAGAAATACCGTCACAAGATCATCAATATCCACCACAGCTTCTTACCCGCGTTTATCGGTGCTAAGCCATACCAACAAGCTTATGATCGCGGTGTGAAGATCATCGGTGCTACGGCGCACTTCGTGACAAATGACTTGGATGAAGGTCCAATCATCAAGCAGGACGTTATTCCAGTGGATCATACGTTCAGCGCACAAGATATGGCGCAAGCAGGTCGCGATGTAGAGAAGAACGTATTGAGCAAGGCTTTGAATAAAGTGATCAATGACCACGTTTTTGTCTACGGTAATAAGACGGTTATTCTGTAATTACTTCTCTCTTTTTACCATTTCACTATGAATAAACCCGCCTAATCGGCGGGTTTATTTTTTCAACAGTATCTTCCGCAATAAATCCCAAGAATCACTCCCCTATTTTATAGCTTTTCATTCTCTTTCAGCTATTTACTCGAGTAATAACTCTATCTATAATTCATTCTCATTTTTATAAAATCACTTTAATATTACGGAATTAAAATGAAAAAAACGTTAGTGGCTTTTCTGATTGGGCTGACTTTGCCAGCAACCACAATCGCAGATACTCTTAAGCCTGTTAAGAATGATGTATCCACTCGCATTATCGGCGGTGAGCCAGCCAATACTTCTGACTGGAAGTTTATTGCTTCACTGGTACGTAAAGGACAGCCAGCATCTATTGGTCACTTCTGTGGCGGTAGTTTCCTTGGTGGAAAATACGTATTAACTGCTGCGCACTGCGTAGAAGACCTCAATGCGGACGATCTGGATATCGTTCTTGGTCTTTATGACAAAAACAGAGAGTCTCAAGCACAGCGCATCGCCGTTAAAAATATCTATTCACATGATGCATATAACAGCAAAACAACGAACAATGACATGGCTCTGATTGAGTTGGAACGCAGTGTCGACAGCGCGACTATTGCTCTTGCAACGCCAGAAGTTCTAGCTAACGTACGCGCAGGAGATAAAGTACATGTCGCAGGATGGGGAAACACCTCTACGACAGGAAGGGAATTTCCGGCTGTTTTACAACAAGTTGATTTAGAGTATGTGGATCGAGAGACCTGCCAAAACCTAGAAGGAAATTACGCCAACGTATCAGATGATGGCATCTGTGCGGGATACTATTGGGGAGGAAAAGATAGCTGCCAAGGAGACAGCGGCGGTCCACTCATCGTTGATGATAACGGTATCAACAAATTGCTAGGCGTGGTCAGCTGGGGGGATGGATGTGCTCAACCAAACGCTTATGGTGTTTACGCCAACGTCGCTCATTTTCAACACAATGGTTGGATAGATAGCCATCGCAATACTATCAGCTTCACTCAGTACCGAGATCTTCGTTTCGTTGAGCGAAAAGCGCAGCAAGAGACCTTTACGATTCGTAATGACGATACTATCCCATTCAACATCTACCAAAGCACAATATCATACGGAAGTACCATCGAGAAAAGCACTTGTACTGGTACCTTAAAGCCTTCGCAAAGCTGTCAAATTACCGTCGGCTACCAACCTAGCTATTCGGAATCGGCAACAACGATAGAGCTCTTTACCGATCATCCGAAACTGTCCAAACTCACAACAACTTTCGAGTATTCAGGTGTAGATAAAGCAAGCAGATCAGTGCGTAATGCCATTCCGCTAGCAAACGCTAATGTTTACACCGGTCAAAACGCTTGGACGGCTGAAAATGGTGAACTTCAATCAGCGGATATGGGAGCTTATCCTGGTGTATCTGAGCTGGTTTTGACCGATCTTCCGAAGGGCAAACTTACCATGGATCTCAAAGTAATGTCCGATGGTTTTGATTACTTTGCCATCTTTGTTAATGGTCAAGTTAACTATGTCACCCGCCAACTCCTCGCTTATGAAGAGCTCCAGATCGATCTGTACAAAACATCTAATACAATAGCGTTTGCATACCTCAAACAACCGAATTCGAGTGGTATTTACAGCGCGCAAGCAGTTATTCGTAATATAAATATGTCAGTCAGCACAGATAATACGGGCGATACTGGCAACACTGGTGCCAACTTTAATAAAAAGTCTAGTTCAGGCGGCAGTTTATCTATTGGCCTACTGATGTTAATGGCTGCAGGTTCATTCGTACGACGCAAAAAAAGGTAACGAGATGAAACATAGACTCAAGATATTCCTACTAGGTTTGGGCACTATCAGTTTAACTGCATGTTCAGCAAACGCAGGACTGCAAACAAACCAGACGTCTGAGCACCGAGCAATGATGGTAGAGGCTTATAGGACAAGTGAGAGTCAGATTTCATTTATCACAGAGTCTAACGGCTGCAGTGAAAACGAGGACTTTAGCCTAAAAATAGAGCAAAGCTCACAGACAGAAGCTCTTATTACTATCGTTAGAGACAAGGCGGATCATTGTAAACGAATGCCGTTTGCCAAAACTTTTACACTGCCTCTAGATGAAGAGTTGCAAGGCAAAAAGCTTTCCATTACAAACCCAAAAAGCAAGTCACTGACTAAATAATAGTTAGCTTGCAAAAGGGAGCCTCGGCTCCCTTTTTACTTCCAACAACTAAGCAACTCTCGCTCTAGCGTTTACGACTGCTCAGACTCAACAATACGCTTGAGTGAATGCGGGTGCAGCTTGATACAAATGCCTTGATACTTAAACGCCACCGTTGGGTTATTCAAGCGTTCGCCTTCCCCTTTCGGGCTCGATAGTTTGATCTTCACACCCAGCTCTTCTAACTCATTAAAGCGTGCGCCAAACGCTGGATAAGTGTGTCTCAAATCAGCAAGAAACTCATCTGCGGTTTCGGCATGAGACGGAATCACAAACTCCACATGTTCCCAGCTTTCAGTTGGGTAGATTTTGCCTTCCGCAGGGTATGGCAGCTCCAGACACTCAATCTTCCAGCCACGGCTTTCCAACGCTTTATCGAACTCAATAACAATAATTGGGCGACCGTTGATTTTCGCTTGTGAAATCACCTTTCCGTGTTGAATCCAAGCCTCATGCGCAGCTTTTGCGGTATCAGTATCGTTAATACGCAACGCAATATGGTCAGCTTGAGCAAAGCTCAGATCCAGTTTTAACAGGGATGCAAACTCTTCAATCTTCGCCATAAATGCATCCAAATCTTGGATCATCAATTCAGGCGCTAGGCGTTTTTCAACTAGTTGAGTCGTCATTGTGGCTCTCTTTTGGGGCTATTTATCTCATTACTCTGAGCGCAATAGTAAACGCAAACCAAGCCTCATTTCCATTCAATCGAAAAAGTATAAATTTCCCCAATTCCTCTCTGTATGAAAAGCAATAAAGTTGTTATCATTAGCCCCATTTTTGTGAACTCCAGCAGAACTTGGCACTTACTTCGCCGAGTTCTTCGTCCTTGAATTGAAGGAAACGCGTGTGAATATCCAAGCACTTATTAATGACAAAGTATCTCAGGCTCTAGAAGCCGCTGGCGCACCTGCAGGCAGTCCTGCGGCGGTACGCCAATCAGCAAAGCCACAATTTGGTGACTACCAAGCAAACGGCGTAATGGGCGTTGCTAAAAAACTGGGTACTAACCCACGAGAATTTGCACAGAAAGTACTGGATGTTCTAGACCTAGACGGTATTGCGAGCAAGACAGAAATCGCAGGTCCTGGTTTCATCAACATTTTCCTAAGCGAAGAGTTCCTAGCGAAGCAAGCGGAAGCAGCATTGGCTGATTCACGCCTTGGCGTTGCAGCAGACGAAGCTCAAACTATCGTTGCTGACTACTCTGCACCAAACGTTGCGAAAGAAATGCACGTTGGTCACCTACGTTCAACCATCATCGGTGATGCGGTAGTACGTACTCTTGAGTTCCTAGGTCACAAAGTGATCCGTGCGAACCACATCGGCGACTGGGGTACTCAGTTCGGTATGCTTATCGCAAACCTTGAGCGTGTACAGCAAGAGTCTGGCGAAGTTTCTATGGAACTGGCTGACCTTGAAGGCTTCTACCGTGAGTCTAAGAAACTGTACGACGAAGACGAAGAATTCGCAGTGAAAGCACGTAACTACGTTGTGAAACTGCAGAGCGGCGACGAGTTCTGCGCAGAAATGTGGAAGAAGCTGGTTGACGTAACCATGATCCAAAACCAGCGTAACTACGATCGTCTAAACGTGTCTCTATCTCGTGATGACGTAATGGGCGAGAGCATGTACAACGACATGCTACCTAAGATCGTAGCAGACCTTAAAGCACAAGGTCTTGCGGTTGAAGATGACGGCGCGCAAGTAGTGTTCCTTGAAGAATTCAAGAACAAAGACGGCGAAGCGATGGGCGTTATCGTTCAGAAACGCGACGGCGGCTTCCTATACACAACAACGGACATCGCATGTGCGAAATACCGTTACGAAGAACTAGGCGCGGACCGCGTACTTTACTTCATCGACTCTCGTCAACACCAACACCTAATGCAAGCTTGGACTATCGTTCGTAAAGCGGGTTATGTGCCAGAGTCAGTATCTCTTGAGCACCACGCGTTCGGTATGATGCTAGGTAAAGACGGTAAGCCATTCAAGACTCGTGCAGGTGGTACAGTTCGTCTTGCTGATCTTCTTGATGAAGCAGAAGTTCGTGCAGCACAGCTGATCGAATCTAAGAACCCAGAACTAGCCGAAGACGAGAAGAAAGCGATCGCTAACACAGTTGCAATGGCAGCGGTTAAATACGCAGACCTTTCTAAGCACCGTACCACGGACTACGTGTTCGATTGGGACAACATGCTAGCGTTCGAAGGTAACACTGCACCATACATGCAATACGCATACACTCGCGTAGCATCTGTATTCGCTAAAGCTGGCGTTTCTATGGATGATCTACAAGGTGAAATTAAGATCACTGACGAGAAAGAAAAAGCGCTTATCGCAAAACTTATGCAGTTCGAAGAAGCGGTTCAATCTGTTGCTCGCGAAGGTCAACCACACATCATGTGTAGCTACCTATTCGAACTAGCGGGTCAATTCTCTAGCTTCTACGAAGCGTGCCCTATCCTAGTTGCTGAAGATGAAGCAGTGAAACAAAGCCGTCTAAAACTAGCAGCCCTAACAGCGAAGAGCATCAAGCAAGGTCTGTCTCTACTAGGTATCGATACTCTAGAGCGTATGTAAGCGATTCGAGAATCGAGAATCGAGAATCGAGAATCGAGAATCGAGAATCGAGACGATTTAGAAAGGTTGGCGCGAAAGCGTCAACCTTTTGTTTTATCTGGCGTATACTGATGTCATTCAATTCAAATCGGATAATATAATGAGTTTTGAACTGCACCCTCAACTGGCAAAAGACACCACCGTTATCGGCCACTTCCCACTGTGTGTGGCGCTTCTGCATAAAGACAATGCTGTGCCATGGGTTATCTTGGTCCCTAAACGTGCAAACCTAAAAGAGCTTCACCACTTGCCAATGCAAGAACAGCAACAGTTTTTGCTAGAGTCTCAAGCGGTAAGCCAAGCACTGGAAGCAACCTTCCGTCCAGACAAGCTAAACCTTGGTGCACTAGGTAATATGGTGCCACAGCTGCACATTCATCATATTGCTCGCTTCAAAGATGACGTCGCATGGCCGGGACCGGTTTGGGGGAACACCAAAGGTGAATTCCGTACAGAAGAAGAGCAAAACGAATTGCTTGGTCGCATTAAAAATGTGCTGTCACTGAGCTCTATTTTCCAAAAAGCATAAGCACTGCTAGCGAAAATAATTCGTTTTTGAATACGACTGAAATAGACAGAGAAAGATTAATACACATTTGTAACAATCTTTCTCATTTTTATGGGATTATCACTTAAATCAAACTTGTTTAGACTGCCAGCTCAATTAGAGAGGGTCATCATGAAACAAGTCTTCAACACATTCCGATACGTTAGCTGGATCGCCATCATCTGTTCTATGGCTGCTTCGTTCTTGCTTTTTGTTATGGGCGCAGCAAAAACCTATTCGGCATTTGCGGTCTTCATTCTTAATCAAACACCTCCAGAAGCACTCGCACATTTAGATAAAGCAGACATCGCGATCGCGTATTTGATCAAGTCACTGGATACGTTTCTTGTCGCGTTAGTTTTGTTCATTTTTGCTCATGGCATCTACACACTGTTTATCTCCAACAAAGCTAAAGCGAAAACACAAGAACAGTCGGTTTTGCATTGGATCAGAACCCCAAACATCGGCCACCTAAAAAATATTTTGGCTGAAGTCATCATCGTAATCTTGTTTGTGAAGTTTTTAGAGCTCGTACTGATTAACTTCGACAGCTTAGATTGGACGATCTTAACATTGCCTATTTCGATTTTAGTTTTAAGTCTTGGTTTGAAGTTCCTAGGGTTAGGCGCGACTAAACACTCTGAAGAGCATTGATTTCGCTGTATTCACAAACAATAACCAGAAAAAGAAAAGCCGCATCATTACAGATGCGGCTTTGTCGTTTTTACGTGATAACTTTTTAGGTGACTAATTCTGACAATCGCTACATGGTGACTGTCAGAGATAGACCATCTTGTTTGGTCACCGAGTAGCGCACTCGAGTCACGTCATGAGCTTTATTGGTGTCGACTAGACGGCTAATTTTACCCTTCTTAATCCACACGCTTAACATTGCGTCGGCACCATCTTCACTCATCCCAAACTGCTTAGCCAGATCTGACTGGGAGACGGTTCCTTTGTCTGCAATGTATTGATAAAGCTCTTTTAAAATCATGCTACTTGCGCCTCTAACGAACCTTGTTGCTTCTTGCCAACTCGCTTGAACACACGATACGTGCCAAAGAAGATAGCTACGATCGCTGCCATCCAAATACCGCTAGTAATCGGGCTATCCGCGAAGTGCGTCAACTGGTTGTAGAACGTTGCACATAAGTACGCTAACGCCATTGTCCAAACTGCAATAAAGCGGGCGAACTTATGGCCAAATTCACGAACGTAGGCACCCATCGCCGCCACACAAGGAGTGTACAGTAGGATAAAGATTAGGTAGGCAAATGCAGCATTGCCAGAGGCGAACTTCGCTTTAATGTTACCAAAAATAGACGCATCAACTTCTTGGTCTTCTGCCACTGCATTTGAGTCTGTTAAGTCACCAACCTCAATACCGAGCGGATCTGAGTAGCTCAAGCCAGCAAGGTTTTCAGGGATACTCATTACCGCCTCTTCTAGGCTGCCCATTAGATCGAATTCAGCTTCTTCACCATCGCTTGGAGTGGTGTATAGGCTGTTCAACGTGCCAACCACCGCTTCTTTCGCGAAAATACCGGTAATAATACCTACTGTCGCTGGCCAGTTATCTTCTTGAACACCGATTGGCGCGAAGACTGGTGTTACGACTTGTGCTGCTTTAGAAAGTACAGAGTTCTCACTGTCTTCGTTACCAAAGCTGCCATCGGTACCTAGCGAGTTAAAGAAGCTAAGAATAGCAACAACAACGACGATCGTTTTACCTGCACCCAATACAAAGCGCTTTAGCTTTTGCCATGTTTTGATTACAACGTTTTGTAGAGTAGGAAGCTCGTAGTCCGGCATTTCCATCACCAAACTATCACTGCTACCTGGGTAAAGCGTGTGCTTAAGGAAAAGACCCGTGAAGATCGCTGCCACAATACCAAGTAGGTAAAGTGCAAATACGATGTTCTGACCAGAACCAGGGAAAAATGCCGCAGCAAACAGCGCGTATACTGGCAGACGGGCACCACATGACATAAACGGCGCCATAGATGCAGCCAGTTTACGCTCACGCTCTTGGTCTAGGGTACGAGTCGCCATGATTGACGGTACGTTACAACCAAAGCCAAGAACCAGTGGTACAAATGCTTTGCCCGGCAGACCGATTTTTTGCATGACTTTATCAAGTACAAATGCAGCACGAGCCATGTAACCTGAGCTTTCAAGTACCGCTAGGAACAGATACAAACATGCAATAACCGGAATGAAGGTTGCAACAGTCTGGATACCACCGCCGATACCGTCAGCAAGCACCGTCACTAACCACACTGGTAAATGGCCATCTAACAAGTGGTGACCACCATCCACTAATATCGCACCAACACCGATATCGAAAAAGTCGATGAACGCACTACCAATGTTGATAGAGAACATAAACATCAGGTACATCACAACAAAGAAGAACGGGATACCCACCCACTTGTTTAAGATGAACTGGTCGAGCTTTTCAGTCACACTACGACTTAGCTTACCTTCGCTACGGCGTACTTTCTTACACTCTTCATGAAGATGTGTGTATTTTGTGTCGGCAACGTGCAGGTCAACATCCAGTTCAAGCTCAGCGATCGTGTTTTCAACGCTGTTGCGGTCAGCATCAGACATGCTGTTAAGAACCAACGCGTCTTTTTCTAGCGCGCGAATTGCTAGAGCACGGTTGGAAACGGTTTGATCATTGAAAAGAGCCGAAACGTTGTTGATCGCCGCTTCCATTTGCTCGCCGTAGTTCAAAGAAATTTCTTTTAGTGCAACACCTTGAACCACAGACTTATGCAGCTTCTCTTTAAACTCTGCAACTTGTCCTTTATTTGTTGCAGACAAACTCACCACCGGGCAACCCAATGTTTTTTCTAACTCTGCAACGTTAATGACTTGGCGCTCACGCTTAAGCGCGTCCATCTTGTTCAACACGACGATCATTGGGCGACCGAGTTCGCGCAGCTGCAACGTCATATATAGAGAGCGTTCTAGACTTGTTGCGTCCACCACGTTGATGATCAAGTCAGCAGGATGAGTAAGTACCGCACGAGATGCAATTGATTCGTCGATACTGTTACTGTCGTTGCCACTGTCTAGAGAGTAGATACCCGGAAGGTCTGTCAGTAAGAACTCATCACCAGCATGTTTGTACTGACCTGTTTTCTTCTCAACAGTCACACCAGCCCAGTTACCGACTTGCTGCTTAGCACCAGTCAGGCCATTGAAAAGCGTCGTTTTACCACTATTAGGGTTACCAACAGTAAGAATTTGGTATTGCATTATGCTCGCTCCACTTCGATGTTCTGCGCAATGGTTTCTCGCAACGCAACAGAAACACCACGGACTTCAACTTGCAGTGGATCACCCATTGGCGCACGTCGAATCACTTTTACTTCTGTGTTTGGCAATAACCCCATAACCATCAGCTTTTTTCTGACATCCGATGTGAGACCTTCCAATAATCGGATGGTGACCGTTTCTCCGGGTTTAATTTCTGATAGCTTCATAGTGGCCCTTAAGAGTATTGCTAATGATAAATATTATTATTAAGACTATTTAATGCGCCGATTCTACTCTTCTACATCACCTTAATCATTGTGTGAAATCAAAGATTTCACTATTACCACCGACAGTTTAACGTTAACTCCGTCAAGTTATATCACGTCATTTTCGTCAAAATCGAATATTTTCAGGCTGACCAAAATTAACACACCCGTAACAAACTAAGTTGGACAACATTAATTTTCATTTAAAAACAGAAACTTAATGTCAAAATAAAACTTTGTCGCTTTTCTCACATAAAGCTGTCGTTATTTTTATAAGAAAAATAAGTAAGGTCTCGTATAGTTAACCCATCGAGAGGCAACAGCCACTCAAAAGAATTCCAGAGGTGGCATGGCAACATGTCACTCCGGCAGCAAGCGAAGGTGTCATTGACACCCGTGGTATAGTCCCCCCGGCTATACCACGATATTTTTTTTCTTCTCTTTCTTCATTCGCTTATCACTTAACGTCCTATAATCCCTAAACGTTTTCCTCGAAAAAATCCCAATTATTCTCGTTACCTATCGCAATTTTATATCGCCATTGTGCTACATGTATTCCTCGTTAGATGGATCGAGCCTTTCATCCCGCATCCCGCCAGATTAAATCTGATTACCCTTCTACCTAGCATCCATATCGCGTTCTTTACGATACCGCTCGTCTTACAAGCGTAAAAAAGCCCAACTCTAATAGCTGGGCTAGATAAACTTTGAATTAGCACTATAGGCTTGTTTGGCTCTCTTGTGTCATCGCGAACTTAGACGGCGGTAACCCAAAGTGTAATTTAAACTTCTGGCTAAAGTAGGATGGGTCATTGAAGCCACAGTTGAAGGCAACTTCACTGATCTTCTCACCAGCTAGCAACTGCTCACATGCGGTCTCCAACCTGACTTCCGTTACATAATCTTTTAGTGTTCTGGACGACGCCGACTTAAATCGTCTCTGCAAGCTTCGCTCAGACATAAACAACATCTTAGCGGCAGATGCCGTACCAAACTCTGGGTCGTGGTAGTGCTCAGCCACTAACTGATACACTTTCATTAACCACTCTTGCTCAGGCGACATCTCTTCTTGTTGAGGTTGCTGTGTCTGAGCAAACTCAGGAAGCGCCTCCTCAACATGGCTTGGCTCTTGAGCACATGGCCACGAAATCTCTATTTTATTTTGAGCATCAGAAGTGAACATCGATAAATGACCGCCACTGGCTGCAACTAATTGAGGCAGGTTATCCATACTTAAGTCAACATTGTTGGTGCTCGTTGGACGTATTGTCGATGCTTTACTTGGCAACTGAGTACCATGGTCAATGAAGCTCAGCGAGACAATATCATTGCCCTCTTCCAGTGTTAATTTAACCAACTGTCCCCGGAACGAGCGCTTGATGATGTTGGCAAAGATGCTGTTAAAAATGACATCGAGGTTAAAGCTCTCTAATGAAATACGGCTCGCCTTTTGCTCATCTTGCAGTTCGACATTAATGCCTGCTTTTGAAAAGTCCTCGCGCCAAACATCCACCACCGATTGGGTTATCTGACTTAAGTTGTAATTTTGACTGCCGCTGCTGGTGTCTTCAGGAGCACTTTTAAGCTCGTTCAATTGCCAGTAGGTCTTGGATAAATGGTCTTGAGTTGCCGAATCCACATCAATAGGAAGCTTGTTCGCGATCGAATCAATACTCGACTTTATCGATTGAGCAACATGATCCACCAGCAGGTTTCTTACCTGAATCTGCTTTCTCAATTGTTGGTTACTGGTCAACAACACTCGACTTTGATGGCGCAGCTGGTTGGTTTTTAACGTAACTTGAGCTGCCAGATCTCGGTTAGCTTGCAGCACATAGCGTGAGCGCCAGTACATTAGAAGGGCAAGAACCGCAATAACAGCCAAGGTAAAGCCCGATATGGCCAACCTCGATAGATACCATGGTTTAAGCACTGTAAATCTGGAGTCTAATCCGATCAAACCCGAAGCCAGTTGTAAGTCATTACTAACCTGTAAGTGGTAATCGCCAGAATTAAGGTGTTCTAACGTTAATTGCCCACCTTCTAACGTTTGCCATTTCTCACTTTCATTTAAGCGATAATACAAATTCTGATTGTCAGGCTTGGGCATCACACCAAAAAGGAAACTAAGGGACGATCCATAAGGCAGCTTCATCTCTTCTAAGTCGGCACTACCCACTTGCACCACTTCATTTTCCAGCATGACTTGGCTAACAATAAGCTTAGATTCTGGCGTGTTAGAAACCAGCAATTTAGACGAGTCAGCTTTAACTAACCCATACTGAGAGCCAAAGATAAGTTGGCGATCACTATCTTCAGCACTACGGATAACGTTACAAATGCCTGGTAAGAATTCATTATTGATAAGGCCCGATGAAGAAGAGTAATGCTTCATGAGCTGTCCTGATAAATGGTAGTAACTTAAGCCAACAGAAGAAGCAAGCCACACCCCTTCCGAATCACTAAGCAAACAAGCTGGGCGAGAGTTTGCGACACTCATCTCCATCACTTGTTTTTCATTGCTGCCCGGAACGGTTCTGAAAACGCCATAGGCGGAAGCAAACCACTGCGAGCCATCATTTGCGGTAATAATATCGAGTGATTCACCGTACTTTTCTGAAAAATGGTTAAAGCGAATTCGCTCTCCGTCATACTCGTAAACGCCGTGGTCAGTCCCTATCAGCAGCAACTCTTCCTTGTCGTACAGACGCGTAATCTTCGCGGGTAAGAACTTACTCACTAACCATTCGCTGCCAAAATTTCTCATAGCCTGGTTAACAGCATCAATATTAAATAGCTGATAACCACTGGATATCCAAAGGCGATTGGGGCCATCCGCGGTAATATGGTCGATTGTCTTACCTGCGATGACTTGCAGGTAAGGGAATGTCATCTGCTGTAAGTTTTTCAGGCTATATATTTCTAAACCCGTGGACGTAGCAACCCAGAGCCTTTCTCCCTGAAAAGCAAATTCGTTAATTTGTGACGACACATTCAACACATCGGTAATGCTGCCATTGTTCGAGCGATACAACTTATGATCGTCCGCAAACCAAAGTGCACCATCGGGTCCGGTAAGCGTCTGCCGAATACGACCAGAGAGCATTTGTTGGTCATAACTGCTGAACGTGATTCGCTCAAACTTTTTACTAAACAGAGAGTAATAGCGAATGCCTTGGTTGGTGGCAATCCACATTCCCCCCATATTATCGTTCAGCAACGAGTAAATTTTGGTACTGGCGAGCTCTAGTTCCAGAAAACTTGCTGGTGTCACTTGGGTTACTTCGCCAGTTAAGAAGGAATACAAATAAAGACCTTGCTCTGTCCCTACCCAGTATTCTTGATTGGTTTCAGCAAAGGTTAAGACATGAGAAGCGCCAATTCGAATAACAGGCTTGCCTGGCTCATAGATATTAAATATCAACGCGCCTTTTAAAGTGCCGACTAAGATTTCACGACGAGTATGGGAGTAATACACTTTCTCGATGTAATTTTTGCCCGATGAGACAACATGATTAAACTTGCTGCCTTCTGATAGGTATACGCCTGAAGTTGTCGCCAACGCCCACTTGGTTTCGACAAAGATAGCGTCATTAATATAGACGTAACTGTTATTACTATGCTGATAGAGCTGTAATAGAGAAAAGGAGTTCAGTTCGCTGGTTTCAACATTATAGGTATAGAACTGCGCACCATCACTGACCCAAATATAGTTCCCGGATGAGCCAATCTTACGGATCTGAGAGCCTGGATTGAGGCTAAAGACTAAACGACGCTCTTGGTTCGGGTAAGTTTGATAAACCTCGTTTTCAATAAATGTCCAAAATGAGCCTTTGTGGTAAGCCAGCTGCTCTACTTTGTTTCTGAGAAAGCTACCGGATTTTGGCAATGTGGTTTGGCCATCATAGAACAGAACACGACCATGAACATCATGGATCCAGAGCCCACCTTGTTCACCGGGGAACAATTTTTTCGCTGCAATAAAAGTGCCCTTAACCTGATTCGGCAAAGGGTAAAAGATCGCATTCGCTTCACTTGAAGCAATTGCTTGAAATGAGAGGATAAAAGCCCAAAAAAGTAGGGCTATTTGGCGCAGCAAGATAAAATCCTTACATGTATCAATACGTGCGGTCTCATCATTCACTCATGCTTTCCGTAGCTTAGTGTCTATATGGTTATTTCGAGCCGCTAATTATTGATAATGATATCTCAAATCCTTTGATAGGAAAGACTCACTGCGCCTAAGGTTTGCAATTCTTACTGCTAGATCACGTTAAAAACAGATCTGATGCAAGAAGCACAACACAATTGTTACTTTTCGCTCAAACACTGACTAAAGCTATTCGACATGCCTTGAAGAAATTCAAAGTAACTGCCTGACTTTACGTCAATCTCGCTACCTAACGGATCAAGAATACCCGTTTTTACGTCACTACCGCGCATCACACTCTCAATCACTGCGGGTGTAAATTGAGGCTCAGAGAACACACAGGCTACATCACCAGTGCCAAGTGTTTTACGGATATGAATCAGCGTTTTCGCACCAGGTTTTCGATCAGGAGAAACGGTAAAGTGACCCATTTGATTTAGGTCGTAGCGCTCTTCGAAATAACCGTAAGCATCGTGGAATACAAAGTAACCTTTGTCTTTCACTGGCGTAAGTTGCTGTTTGATTTCTGCGTCTGTCGCTTTCAACTGGACTTCAAACTTGTTTAAGTTTTCCGCATAAGTTGCAGCGTGTTCAGGGTCAATTTCAGCCAACTTGTGAGCAATAGCATTCGCAACTTGTTGAACGGTTTCAATACCTAACCAAAAGTGAGGATCGTGAGTGCCATGGTTGTGACCGTCATGGTCATGAGCATGTTCGCTACCAAACTCGCGCAATGACAAATCCGGAATTTGACTAATCGTTAGCGTATTACCTTTGTCGGTCACGACTTTCTCTAGAAACGGCTCAAGATCATGACCGTACCAAATGACAAGATCTGCCGCTGCAACTTTCTTTACATCGGATGGACGCAAAGCGTAGTCATGAGGCGAAGCGTTGTTTTGAAGCAGCACGTCTGGTTTTGTCACACCTTCCGTTAGCTCGGTTGCGATCATTTGAATCGGTTTAATACTGGTTAACACAGTGACTGCGTGAGCAGGTAAGGTTAACATTGCTGTAGCAGCAAGAATTATAGCTCTTTTCATAGTTTTACTTGGGGTATGGCGTGGAAAGTGAGATAATGTTACATTATAACATTATTATTTTGCAAATGAGTTTCATTCATGTCTTCACTAGTCCGTCTTGAGCAACTGTGCGTCGAGTTTGACGAACGTAGAGTTCTCGACAATGTCACTATGGAATTAGAAAAGGGCAAGATCACTACCCTAATTGGTCCCAATGGAGCGGGAAAATCGACGTTAGTTAAAGTCATTCTAGGTCTCCAGAAACCGACCAGCGGTAAATTAACCAAACAGCGTAAGCTGAAAATTGGTTATGTCCCTCAGAAACTGAAACTCAACGACTCTCTTCCGCTGAACGTGATTCGCTTTTTAAACCTCGCAGGCAAGTATAGCAAGCAAGAGTGCCTTGATGCGTTACGCCTTGTCGGTGCCGAGCACCTGATCGCAAGTAACATGCATCGTCTATCTGGTGGCGAAAATCAGCGCGTACTTCTAGCACGAGCGCTCCTTCAACGCCCAGAACTTCTCGTTTTGGATGAACCCGCTCAAGGTGTCGATGTTCAAGGCCAAATAGACTTATATGACCTGATTGAAAGCATCCGACATCGCTTTGATTGTGGTGTGTTTATGGTTTCACACGACCTACATTTAGTCATGGCTAAGACCGATGATGTGATTTGTTTGCATCACCACGTGTGCTGTTCAGGCTCGCCGGCAACCATTACTCAGCATCCTTCTTACATTGCTCTATTTGGCAATGCCACCCGTGAGTCTCTAGCGTTTTACCACCATGACCACGAACACCATCATCACGATTTAGCTGGCTCACCAGTCACTGGCGACGCTACCTCTTGCTTAAACCACGCTCACGGACATCACCATCATGATTGAGTTTTTACTGCCTTCAATATTGGCCGGCATTGGTATCGCGATTATCGCAGGTCCACTTGGTTCATTCGTAGTGTGGCGCAAAATGGCTTACTTTGGTGACACACTCGCGCACGCGTCTTTAATGGGGCTGGCGCTTGGCTTTCTGCTAGATATCAACCTATATCTTGCTCTGCTCGTTTGCTGTCTTGCATTAGCGGTACTGCTAGTGACACTTCAAAAGCAACAGCTTGTCGCGACGGATACATTGCTGGGCATTTTGGCTCACAGTGCTTTGTCGATTGGTTTGGTTTCCGTCAGCTTCTTAGACAATGTTCGCGTCGATCTAATGAGCTACTTGTTTGGTGACCTACTCGCGGTATCACCTCAAGATCTGATGTTCATCTACGCTGGTGTACTCGCAGTTAGTGCATGCTTATATCTTTTCTGGCGTCCACTACTATCTAGTACCGTGAGTGAAGAGCTTGCTGCTGTGGAAGGGGTGAATACCGATTTGGTACGTCTAGTTCTGATGCTTATGGTTGGTGTAGTGATCGCAGTCGGTATGAAGTTTGTTGGCGCACTGATCATGACTTCACTACTGATTATCCCAGCGGCAACGGCTCGTAAAGTCTCTTCTTCACCGGAGCAGATGGCGCTGTTTGCATCGATTATTGGTTCTATCGCGGTGTTGATGGGACTGAGCCTGTCTTGGCATTTCGATACTCCAGCGGGTCCCTCTGTCGTAATCAGTGCCACATTCTTATTCATGCTTAGCCAACTTATTAGCCGCAAAGCATAGCCCGAGCGTTTAATACAACCCACCTCATGCTTGAGACAGAAATCAAAGCAAGATAAAAACAAGGTGGGACGGAAAAAGAAAAGCCTGCGAAATCGCAGGCTTTTTAATGCTTATAGTGTGATTTGGTTAATTACCAACCTGTCACTTCACGTAGACCTTTACCAATCTCAGCTAGAGATTTCACAGTCTTAACGCCAGCTGCTTCTAGTGCTGCGAATTTGTCTTCTGCAGTACCTTTACCACCAGAGATGATTGCACCTGCGTGACCCATACGCTTACCAGGAGGAGCAGTAACACCCGCGATGTAAGAAACCACTGGCTTCGTTACGTTTTCTTTGATGTAAGCTGCTGCTTCTTCTTCCGCAGTACCACCGATCTCACCAATCATTACGATTGCTTCTGTTTCAGGGTCTTCTTGGAAAAGCTTCAGGATGTCGATGAAGTTTGAACCTGGGATTGGGTCACCACCGATACCAACACACGTTGACTGGCCAAAGCCTTCATCAGTCGTTTGCTTAACCGCTTCGTACGTTAGTGTGCCTGAGCGAGAAACGATACCCACTTTACCTTTCTTGTGGATGTGACCAGGCATGATACCAATCTTACACTCATCAGGAGTGATAACACCCGGACAGTTAGGACCGATCATGCGAACGCCAGTTTCTTCTAGCTTCACTTTTACGTCGATCATATCTGTTGTTGGGATGCCTTCAGTGATCGTTACGATAAGCTCGATACCCGCGTCGATCGCTTCTAGGATTGCATCTTTACAGAATGGTGCTGGAACGTAGATAACTGTTGCTGTTGCGCCAGTCACTTCTACTGCTTCACGTACCGTGTTGAATACAGGAAGGCCAAGGTGAGTTTGACCACCTTTACCTGGAGATACACCACCAACCATTTGTGTACCGTAAGCAATTGCCTGCTCTGAGTGGAAAGTACCTTGACCACCAGTGAAGCCCTGACAGATTACTTTAGTGTCTTTGTTAATTAGTACAGACATTATTTAGCCTCCGCAGCAGCAACAACTTTCTGAGCAGCATCTGTTAGCGACTCAGCAGCAATGATATCAACATCAGAATTAGCAAGAACTTCGCGACCTAGGTCAGCGTTAGTACCTTCTAGACGAACAACAACAGGTACAGTTACACCAACTTCTTTCACTGCACCGATGATGCCTTCTGCGATCATGTCACAACGAACGATACCGCCGAAGATGTTTACTAGAACCGCTTTCACGTTGTCATCAGATAGGATGATTTTGAATGCTTCTGCTACACGCTCTTTTGTTGCGCCGCCACCTACGTCTAGGAAGTTAGCAGGCTTACCACCGTGTAGGTTTACGATGTCCATTGTACCCATCGCTAGACCCGCACCGTTAACCATACAGCCAACGTTGCCATCTAGTGCTACGTAGTTCAGTTCCCACTGAGCTGCGTGCGCTTCACGCTCGTCTTCTTGTGAAGGATCGTGCATTTCACGAAGCTTAGGCTGACGGTATAGCGCGTTTGAGTCGATGTTGATCTTACCGTCAAGACACAGCAGGTTGCCTTCGCCAGTAATAACCAATGGGTTGATCTCTAGTAGCGCTAGGTCGTACTGAGAGAACATAGTGCCAAGACCCATGAAGATCTTAACAAATTGTTTGATTTGGTCACCTTCAAGACCAAGCTTGAACGCTAGCTCGCGACCTTGGTAAGCCTGAGGGCCTACTAGTGGATCGATTGCTGCTTTGTGGATTAGCTCCGGCGTTTCTTCCGCAACTTTTTCGATTTCCACACCACCTTCAGTCGAAGCCATGAAAACGATCTTACGAGTTGCACGGTCAACAACCGCACCAAGGTAAAGTTCGTTAGCGATGTTAGACGCTTCTTCTACAAGGATTTTAGTAACAGGCTGACCATTTGCGTCTGTTTGGTAAGTAACCAAGTTCTTACCTAGCCATTTTTGTGCGAATTCTTTTACGCCATCTTTTGTATCGTGTAGCTCAACGCCGCCCGCTTTACCGCGGCCACCAGCGTGAACCTGACATTTTACAACTTTCTTTTCAGTAGTGATGCGACCTGCTGCTTCGAAAGCTTCTTGTGGCGTATCACATGCGTAGCCTTCCGGTACAGGCAAACCGAATTCTGCAAACAGCTGTTTGGCTTGGTATTCGTGCAAATTCATTTTGATATTCCGTTTGTTTATCCCTTAAGGGATTTATTATTTCCATAACGCCGCATCGATGCGGTACGTCTGTAGGGTCTTCTCAAATCAACTGCTTATAAGTTTATATCGGGGGCAGTTCAAATGAAGGCCAGACGCTGAGCCAGTCTAGCCTCGGATGCTGTAGACGTCGAGCTATCAGAGACAACTCGACGTTTTAGCGATATTAAACGTCTAATAGCAGACGCGCTGGATCTTCTAGTAGCTCTTTAATGGTTACTAGGAAACCCACTGACTCACGGCCATCGATCAAACGGTGGTCGTAAGATAGTGCTAGGTACATCATTGGCAAGATTTCTACTTTGCCGTCAACCGCCATTGGACGCTCTTGGATTTTGTGCATGCCCAAGATTGCCGATTGTGGTGGGTTGATGATTGGCGTAGACATCAATGAACCAAATACACCACCATTAGTGATTGTGAAGTTACCGCCCATCAACTCATCAACCGTTAGCTTGCCGTCACGGCCTTTGATTGCTAGCTCTTTGATGCCTTTTTCGATGTCAGCAAAACCTAGTGTGTCGCAGTCTTTTAGAACTGGTGTCACCAGACCACGTGGCGTAGAAACCGCCATGCTGATGTCGAAGTAGTTGTGGTAAACGATGTCATCACCATCGATAGATGCATTCACTTCTGGGTAACGTTTTAGTGCTTCAGTTACTGCTTTCACGTAGAAAGACATGAAGCCAAGACGAGTACCGTGACGCTCTTCGAACTGGTCTTTGTATTGCTTACGAAGGTCCATGATTGGCTTCATGTTCACTTCGTTAAACGTGGTTAGCATTGCCGTGTTGTTCTTCGCTTCTAGAAGACGGTTTGCTACTGTCTTACGCAGACGCGTCATTGGCACACGCTTTTGGCTACGAGCCGCTGCAGGCGCTTCAACGGCTGCTGGAGCTTCTGCTTTAGGTGCCGCTTTTGCGTTTGCAAGGTGTGCTTCAATGTCTTCGCGAGTAATACGACCGCCAACACCAGAGCCTTTCACTTGGCTAGCTTCAAGACCGTGTTCAGCAAGAAGACGACGAACAGCTGGGCTTAGCGCATCGTTGCTCTCTTCTGTTAGCGTTGCTTTATGACGCTTATCAGGAGACGCTTCTTTGTCTTCTGTTGAATCTGTTGTTGGTTCGCCTGCTACTGCGCCTGGCTTAAGCTTCGCGATCAACTGCTTAGAAAGTACTGTTGCACCTTCTTCTTCAATAATGGCTTCTAAAACGCCCGCTTCCGGAGCCGGTACTTCAAGCACAACTTTATCGGTTTCGATATCAACCAGAACTTCATCACGCTCGACTACGTCGCCTGGTTGTTTGTGCCATGTCGCTACGGTTGCGTCAGCAACTGATTCAGGTAAATCTGGAACCAGAATTTCAATTGTCATATCTGTTTCTTCCTTTAACTTCTAGTTCTTAATTCGAAGTTTTTGAGTTCACGTTCAGAGCGTCTTCAACCAACGCTTTTTGTTGTTTCAAGTGCACCGACATGTAGCCTACTGCTGGCGAAGCAGAAGCTGGGCGACCTGCGTATTTAAGATCTGCGCCTGCTGGAATAGCAGCACGGAAGTTGTGTTGGCTACAGTACCAAGCACCCTGGTTTTGAGGCTCTTCCTGACACCACACGAAATCTTCAACATTCGTGTATTGCGCGATAGCGGCTTGAACTTCATCCATTGGGAATGGGTAAAGCTGCTCGATACGCACAATAGCAACATCATCTTGTTCGTTGTTGCGACGCTGCTCTAGAAGGTCGAAATAAACCTTACCTGAACAGAACACAACACGTTTCACTTTGCTTGGATCCAGATTATCGATCTCTGGAATCGCTGGTTGGAATGTGCCTTCAGAAAGCTCTTCCAATGACGATGTACAAAGTGGATGACGCAGTAGCGACTTAGGTGACATAACAATCAGTGGACGACGCATAGGACGCACCACCTGACGACGGATCATGTGGTAAACCTGTGCTGGTGTAGATGGCACTACAACCTGCATGTTTTGTTCAGCACATAATTGTAGGTAACGCTCTAAACGCGCAGATGAGTGCTCAGGGCCCTGACCTTCGTAACCGTGTGGCAACAACATAGTGAGACCACATAGACGAGCCCACTTTTGCTCACCTGACGAGATAAACTGGTCAATCACCACTTGTGCACCGTTCGCGAAGTCACCGAACTGTGCTTCCCAAATGGTCAAACCGCTTGGCTCTGCTGTCGCGTAACCATATTCAAACGCCAATACCGCTTCTTCTGACAACACTGAGTCAAAGACTTGGAATGGACCTTGTTTGTCATGAATATTCGCCAACGGAATGTAGGTGCTTGCGTCGTTCTGGTTATGCAGAACTGAGTGACGGTGGAAGAAAGTACCACGTCCAGAGTCCTGACCAGAGATACGGATACGCTTGCCATCATCAACTAGAGTTGCGTACGCCAGCGTTTCAGCCATACCCCAATCAAGAGGCTTCTCACCGCTGATCATTGCAGAACGATCGTTGTATAGCTTGTTTACACGGCTTTGTAGCTTATGACTATCTGGGTATTGGATTAGACGCTGACCCAACTCTTTCAAGCGAGTTGAATCGAATGTGCTATCCCAAGAAACATCCCAGTCATGGCCGAGGTACGGTGACCAGTCAACAGAGTGTAGAGCCATTGGGCGCCACTCTTTAACCACGACTTCGCCTTTGTCTAGCGCGTCGCGGTACTCGTTAACTAACTGAGTCGCCACTTCGATATCTGATTCGTTTTTGTCGATCAGAACATCAGCGTACAGTTTACGAGGCGTTGGGTGTTTCTTGATTTTTTGGTACATCAACGGCTGAGTTGCATTCGGCTCATCCGCTTCGTTGTGACCATGACGACGGTAACAAACCAAATCAATCACAACATCGCGTTTGAACTCGTTACGGTAATCCAGTGCAATGCGCGTTACGAAAGCAACCGCTTCTGGATCGTCAGCGTTAACGTGGAAAATTGGTGCCTGTACCATCTTCGCGATGTCAGTACAGTACATGGTCGAACGTGTATCGCGAGGGTTCGAAGTCGTGAAACCAACTTGGTTGTTCACAACAATACGAACTGTACCGCCAACGCAGAAACCACGTGCAAGAGACATGTTGAACGTCTCTGCTACCACACCCTGACCTGCGATTGCAGAGTCACCGTGGATAGTGATAGGTAGTACACGGCTTCCATCAAAGTCACCTAAGCGATCTTGACGAGCACGAACTGAACCAATAACTACTGGGTTTACAATCTCAAGGTGAGATGGGTTGAAGGCTAGCGCTAGGTGAACATCACCACCCGGCGTTGCAAAGTCTGCAGAGAAACCTTGGTGGTACTTAACATCGCCCGTACCCCATGTTTCATCATGCTTGCCCGCAAACTCATCAAACAAATCTTGTGGCTTCTTACCAAGAACGTTAACAAGCATGTTCAAACGTCCACGGTGAGCCATACCGATAACCACTTCACGCATGCCGCTTGTACCAGCGTGACGGATCAGCTCTTTTGTCATCGGAATCAGTGCATCACCACCCTCAAGCGAGAAACGCTTCGCACCAGGGAATTTTGCACCCAAGTAACGCTCAAGACCTTCAGCAGCCGTTAGCTCCTCAAGGAATGTACGTTTTTCGTCTTTATCGAAAGATGGCTGACCAACGACAGACTCTAAACGTTGTTGGATCCAACGCTTTTGCTCTGTGTCTGTCATGTGCATGTATTCTGCACCGATAGAACCACAGTAAGTCTTCTTCAGTGCTGAGTAGATGTCTTTCAACTGCATCGTCTCTTGGCCAATGGCAAAAGAACCTACGTTGAAAGTTTCTGCGAAGTCATCTTCGGTGAGATTGTGGAATGCAGGGTCTAGCTCCGCCACAGGTGGACGTTGCCATAGACCTAGAGGATCGAGTTCAGCAGCTTCATGACCGCGGAAGCGGTATGCGTTGATAAGCTGTAGAACTTTTACTTGCTTAGCGTCGACATCTGGATCACTAACTTGGACACTGTAATGCTTTGTTTCTTGAGCGAGTCGTCGGAAGTAGTCACGGACACGCGAGTGCGGCTGTTCAGCCACTTCTTCTGAGTTCTTAGGCAACTCATCAAATACGCGTTTCCACTCCTCACTTACCAGATCGGGATCACTTAGATACAGTTCGTAGAGGTCCTCTACATACGTTGCATTGGCGCCAGCCAAGTGTGAAGACTCGAGCCATGCCTTCATCACGCCGTTGTGCATATTTTCCCTTAACCAGTAGTTTTCACGTTTGCTTCGGTCTGCGCCGAGCTATTAAGAGCCGCTCCAAGTAGAGCGGCAATTTTTGTTGTTAATTAAATCGAACGATTCACCAGCATCGACTTGATGTGACCGATGGCTTTCGTAGGATTTAGCCCCTTAGGACAAACACTTACACAATTCATGATGCCATGGCAACGAAAAACGCTAAATGCATCATCAAGATCGGACAAACGTTCATCAGTCGCTGTATCTCGGCTATCAATTAGCCAGCGGTAAGCCGCTAAAAGACCAGCAGGGCCGATAAATTTATCTGGGTTCCACCAGAATGATGGACAAGAAGTTGTACAACATGCACACATGATACATTCGTACAATCCATCTAAATGCGCACGTTCATCTGGCGATTGTAAGTTCTCGCGTGAAGGTGGTAGAGCACCATCATCAATCAAGAAAGGCTTAACTTTCGCATAGTTATCGTAGAACTGCGTCATGTCAACGATAAGATCGCGTACTACTGGTAGACCTGGTAATGGTCGGATGACAATCTTGTCACCCTGCAGTGCTGAAAGCGGTGTAATACACGCTAGACCGTTTTTACCATTCATGTTCAGGCCATCAGAGCCACAAACACCTTCACGACATGAGCGACGGAATGAGATGCTAGGATCTTGCTCTTTCAGCAGAATCAACGCATCCAAAACCATCATGTCTGAGCCTTCTTCCACCTCAAGGGTGTAATCCTTCATGTAAGGTTTTGTGTCTACATCCGGGTTGTAACGGTATAAAGAGAAGTTCAATTTCATAGTCATTTCCTCCTCTTAGTATGTACGTACTTTCGGTGGGAAAGCGTCACGGTGAACTGGCGTCATGTTTACATCACGCTTCGTCATCGCTTCTGTTTCCGGGTTGTAGATAGAGTGGCATAGCCAGTTTTCATCATCACGCTCTGGGAAGTCGAAACGAGCATGTGCACCACGGCTTTCTGTACGGTAGTTCGCCGCTACAGCTGTAGAGAATGCAGTTTCCATCAAGTTGTCTAGCTCTAGACACTCGATACGTTGCGTGTTGAATTCAGAAGACTTATCAGCAAGGTGTGCGTTTTGCAGACGCTCGCGGATCACTTTCAGCTCTTCTAGACCTGTTGCCATTGCATCACCTTCACGGAATACCGAGAAGCTGTTTTGCATGCAAGATTGCAGATCTTTACGGATTTGAACTGGATCTTCACCACCAGTGCTGTTTTCCCAACGCATAGTACGCGCTAGAGACGCTTCAATGTCAGATTCAGTTGCTGGGCGAGCTTCAGCTTGAGCAGCCAATGTTTCGCCAAGGTGTAGACCTGTCGCGCGACCAAATACCACAAGGTCAAGCAGTGAGTTACCACCCAGACGGTTTGCACCGTGTACTGATACCGAAGCGATTTCACCACATGCGTATAGACCTTGAACTTCAACGTCATTGCCGTCAGCAGTCTGCTTGATTGCTTGACCTGAAACTTGTGTTGGAACACCACCCATCATGTAGTGACAGGTTGGGATTACTGGAATTGGCTCTTTCACTGGATCCACATGCGCGAATGTGCGTGAAAGCTCACAGATACCTGGAAGGCGAGATTCAAGAACGTCTTTACCTAAGTGATCCAGTTTCAGCTTGATGTGTGGACCCCAAGGGCCGTCACAACCACGACCTTCACGGATTTCAATCATCATTGAACGCGCTACTACGTCACGACCAGCAAGGTCCTTCGCGTTTGGTGCGTAACGCTCCATGAAGCGCTCGCCGTCTTTATTTAGAAGGTAACCACCTTCACCACGACAACCTTCAGTAACAAGAACACCTGCGCCAGCGATACCCGTTGGGTGGAACTGCCACATTTCCATGTCTTGCATTGGAACGCCAGCACGAAGCGCCATACCAACACCGTCACCAGTATTGATGTGAGCGTTCGTTGTAGAAGCGTAAATACGACCCGCGCCACCTGTTGCTAGGATAGTTGCTTTCGATTTGAAGTAACAAATCTCGCCCGTTTCCATACAGATAGCAGTACAACCCATGATCGCGCCGTCTTGGTTTTTCACCAAGTCTAGTGCGTACCACTCAGAGAAGATGGTTGTTTTGTGTTTAACGTTTTGTTGGTAAAGCGTATGAAGAAGAGCGTGACCAGTACGGTCTGCCGCAGCAGCAGTACGAGCCGCTTGCTCACCACCAAATTCTTTCGATTGGCCACCAAACGGACGTTGGTAGATAGAACCGTTATCGAAACGAGAGAATGGTAGACCCATTTTTTCTAGCTCGATAACCGACTCAGGGCCATTCTTGCACATGTACTCGATAGCATTCTGGTCACCAATGTAATCAGAACCTTTTACTGTGTCGTACATGTGCCACTGCCAATCGTCCTTGTGCGAGTTACCAAGCGCAACCGTGATACCGCCTTGCGCAGATACAGTATGAGAACGAGTTGGGAAAACTTTTGACAACAAAGCACAAGATAGGCCTTGCTCCGAAATTTGCAGTGCAGCGCGCATACCTGCACCACCAGCGCCGATTACTACGGCATCAAACTCACGAACTGGAATAGACACTTACGCACCCCACAGAATAAATAGACCAGAGAAGACATAGCCGAATAGCACGGCAATAACACCAAGTTGCAGTGCGCCACGAAGTTTCGCGCACTTAATGTAATCCGTTAATACTTGCCACAAACCGATCCACGCGTGAATCAGAATCGAAACAAGTGCCAACATGGTGAAGACTTTAGTGAATGTGCCACCAAAGAATTGGGTCCAAGATGCGTAAGAGATATCTGAGAAAGCGCAGAAGCTCACCAGATAAATCGTGTATAGAGTCATAATGATCGCTGACGCACGAATCAGTAAGAAATCGTGGACACCGTTACGACCAAATGAAGAAACGTGTTTTACCATACCAAGATCCCCGCCAATAGTGATAACACTGCAGTAGCACCAAACGCGACTTTAGCGCTCATTGCGCCTGACTCGAGTTCTTCAAAGTGGCCTAGGTCCATCAACAAGTGACGAACACCACCAGCAATGTGGTAGGCAAGTGCAGTTAGAATTCCCCACAGAATGAATTTCACGAAGAAGCTATCGACGATGTCAGCGGCTTCCATAAAACCCATCGGGGATGACAGAGAAATGGACAGTAACCAAAGTAATATACCCACCGCAACAAACGTAATCACACCCGACACACGGTGTAGGATGGACGCGATTGCTGTGATAGGAAAGCGGATGGTCTGTAAATCTAAATTAACAGGTCTTGACTTTCTTTCTTTCACGGGCTTGCTCACTCAGCTCCATTGAGCATTTATTGTTATAACCAATTTCAGCTTCCAAACGTACAAAAGTTAACATTTGATTAACAAATACTCGCAATAAGCTCGGAGATAATTGTAAACACTTTGTTAACAAACGGAGTCCGTAAACAAACCTCACTTTTGTTTCCAGCCCCGAATTTATAAGGATTTAACTAAAATTTTCTGTGCCAATATACGGCCAGCAACATTCTAATACAATTGATGTAACAAATTATGCTACATAGAACAGATTTTTAACGATTTTCATGAGAAAAATCATAACAAGTGCACACAAAACTGGAGAAAAATTGACTTTAAGCTTTAACAACAGTACAAAAATGGCACATAAACATCCTGGACGGATTAAATAATAAACAAAGGAGATTGTTATGGCGGATAAGAAAGCTACCCTTCATGTTGAAGGTCATGCGCCGATCGAACTGCCAATTATGGACGGTACGCTAGGTACACCTGTGATTGATGTTCGTAAACTGGGAGCCAATGGTTACTTTACTTTTGACCCAGGTTTTCTTGCCACTGCATCTTGTGAATCATCAATTACGTACATCGATGGCGGCAAAGGCATTCTTTTGCACCGCGGTTACCCGATTGATCAATTAGCCAATAACGCAGATTACTTGGAAGTATGTTACATCCTGCTTTATGGCGAAGCCCCTACCCGTGAGCAATACGAGCAATTTAAAACAACTGTTACTCGCCATACTATGGTGCACGAGCAGATCGCAAGCTTCTTCCATGGCTTCCGTCGCGACGCTCACCCAATGGCAGTAATGTGTGGCGTAGTTGGTGCACTAGCGGCCTTCTACCACGATTCACTAGATATCAACAACGACGAGCACCGTGAAATTGCGGCTTATCGTCTACTGTCTAAAATGCCAACGCTGGCAGCGATGTGTTACAAGTACTCAATCGGCCAGCCGTTTATTTACCCTCGTAACGACCTAAACTACGCGGAAAACTTCCTGCACATGATGTATGCAAACCCATGTGAAGAATACGAAGTAAACCCTGTTGTTGCGCGTGCGATGGATAAAATCTTCACACTTCACGCAGACCACGAACAAAACGCTTCAACGTCGACAGTTCGTCTATCTGGTTCTTCTGGCGCGAACCCATTCGCGTGTATTGCCGCAGGTATTGCTTCTCTATGGGGTCCTGCACACGGTGGTGCAAACGAAGCGTGTCTTAAGATGCTTGAAGAGATCGGCAGCGTAGACAACATTCCTGAGTATGTTGAGCGTGCAAAAGACAAAGATGACCCATTCCGTCTGATGGGCTTCGGTCACCGCGTTTACAAGAACTACGATCCACGTGCGACAGTAATGCGTGAAACATGTCACGAAGTTCTTAAAGAGCTGAACATCCAAGATCCACTACTAGACGTAGCAATGGAACTTGAGCGCATTGCTCTTTCTGACGAATACTTCGTGTCTAAGAAGCTTTACCCGAACGTAGACTTCTACTCTGGCATCATCCTAAAAGCGATCGGTATTCCTGTATCGATGTTTACGGTAATCTTCGCGATTTCTCGTACTATCGGTTGGATCGCTCACTGGAACGAAATGCACAGCGACCCACTAAACCGAATCGGTCGTCCTCGTCAGCTATACACTGGTGAAACTCAACGTGAGTTCTCTCCATTGCACGAGCGTGAGTAACGGGTAGAATCGAGAATCGAATAAAATAAGGGTTGGCGTGAAAGCGTCAACCCTTTCTTTATTTAAGGAACTCAGGAACGAGCTGAAGCCCTATGGATGCGGGATAGCGCTCGTGCGGAGTCCGAGTACTTCGTCATCCTCAAGAGCGAGGGACGAGCGAGTTGGGGATCTGTTCTTCCCTTCAGATCCCGAAGTGCAACTGTCTCTCATAGCAAAGGACAAAACCCGTCCCTTCTATACTGGGTTGTCAATATCAATAAACGTAACGTCTAAACCATGCTCTTGCGCTAACCATTCCCCTAGCGCTTTAATGCCGTAGCGTTCGGTTGCATGGTGGCCAGCTGAGAAATAATGAATGTCTAATTCACGAGCCGTGTAAGTGGTACGTTCTGAGATCTCGCCCGAAATAAATGCATCTAATCCATGCTGAGCCGCAAGCTCAATGAAATCTTGACCACCGCCGGTACACCAGCCAACAGTCTCAATCATTTTGTCTGAATTTTCAGGCGCAATATGCAAAGGTTCACGGTTTAGGACTTGATTGATTTTGTGTGCGAAGTCAGCGCCTGTCATTGCCTGTTTCAAGCGCCCAAACATCGCTACCGATTGTGGGTGCCCTTCCAAGCCGCCTTCCACTTCAATATCTAGCAAACGAGCAAGTTCTGCGTTATTACCTAGCTCAGGATGAATGTCTAACGGTAAGTGATAACCATATAGATTGATATCATTTTTAATCAAGCTACGGATGCGATTTCCTTTCATACCACGAATTGGCTCAGGCTCTCCTTTCCAAAAGTAACCGTGGTGAACAAGCAGTGCATCTGCCTTTAACTCGATGGCTTTGTCGATCAATGCCTGTGAGGCTGTAACTCCAGTCACAATGCGTTTGATTTCTGATTTGCCTTCTACTTGCATACCATTTGGCGCGTAATCTTTGATAAGTTGCGGCGACAGTTTCTCGTTAAGGATCTTTTCCAGCTGTAAGTTATTCATTTTTACTTCCAATACTTGTGGCTTGAGCAAAGTGTATATCGAACCGCAATCTAGATGCCAGTTGTGACATCCCCAACTCAAATAAATTTCGATACAATAGGAAGGCTATGCCAGTGACAACAAGGATAATGGATGAATTCTCTACAACGTTTCTATCAATGGATTGCTTGCACCCCGCCACTTTTTAAACTTCAAACGCCATTTGCCACTGTAGAAGATCTTCTGGCATCACCTCTATCAGACAACGAAGACTACGATGGTAATCCACGACTTGGCTTCCTTTACCAACACCTTTGCACCAAGCTGCTGACTTACTCGCCTCGATATGAATTGATTGCTGAAGAGATTCAACTCAATGACAAGACTGGCCGCACGATTGGCGCCGTTGATTTGATCCTCAAGAATCAGGAAACCAAACAACACGAGCATTGGGAAGTGGCCATCAAGTTCTACTTACTGCATGAGGGTATTTGGTATGGGCCGAATGCTCACGACCAACTGCACAAGAAACTCGACCGCATGCTCACCCACCAACTAAAAATGAGTCAAAGAGAAGAGTTCCACCAACAGTTGCCGTTAGACAATATACCGAGTGAGCACCTTCTAATGCAGGGACGTCTTTACGTTAACCCTTTTTCAGCAGAACCTATCCCGACAAGCTGTTTAGGTTACGAACTAGACCCAAGCCAAATATCCGGTTACTGGTGCTATCAAAGCCAATGGGAGCAAATTGAAGAGCCACTTTACGCCCTCTCTAAACCACTTTGGGCAATAGGCAATGAGCAGTTCTTAGAGCCTATCGATAAACCATCCGATAGGTTTGTTCACGCTCAAACAAAGAACGGTCAATTTTGGTTTGTTGTACCGGATACTTGGCCGAACTAAAACGGGAAACGGGAAACGGGAAACGGGAAACGGGAAACGGGAAACGAGCACATTCTTCATGTTGGCGATCATCTGGTGACGGATGTTCAAGGTGCAAAACTCTCGGGTTTTGCCGCATGCTGGTTTAATGATATGAATAAAAATGTCATTAATCAGGCAAAAACACGAA
>NZ_JAHGAD010000036.1:0-133849 GCF_030248375.1 Vibrio sp. B181a
TTTTACTTGACCACTACAGTTTGTCTCCTCGTCGTACGCTTGAGTAAACACGTATCTAGCTCTTGCTCGAGCTGCTTAAGGGCAGAGCTGAGCACCGACTTGGAGAGTTCCAACTTCTCTGCTGCTTTCGAGATTGAGCCACACTCCACAATATGAACGAACAGAGACATTAACCGCAGCTTATTCATCGCCTTCCTTATTGTTCTATTTAACAGAACACTTATTTCTTATTTGTTTGTTTTTCAGTTTTAATTCTAACCCTATGATTGCCACATAAACAAACACCAATCACAGGAAATTCAGAATGACTCAATCAGCTTTAGAACGTGGTAAAACCGCTAGCGCAGCTTGGAAAACGGCTTTTAACAATCAAGATGCGGCAGGTTGTGCAGCGCAGTACACTGAAGACTGCATTATGGTAGCGAAACCATTTGGCACATTTGAAGGACGCGAAGCGATCCAAGGTTTTTGGCAACACATCATGGACCAAGGTTTTAACAGTGTCGATTACACCAACACTAAGTGGGAAAAAGACAGCGAAAATGGCTACATTCTTACGTCAGATTGGACGATGAACAAAGCGTTCGGCGTGGTACACAAAGAACTGTGGGAAGTTCAAGAAGATGGCCAATCTCGTCTTACTTACGATGAATTTGAAGTGCTTGGCGAGCGATAAGCATTAAGCGATAGCAATAAAAAATCCCCAAGCCGAAACTTGGGGATTTTTTTTTCAGTTTATTTAATTAAACTAAGCAAAGATAAAGGTGTACAAGTAACCGGCACCCATTGCCATGCTTAGGATGACAAATAGGAAGGCTGCAATCATTTGGTTCTTAAAGATTGATTTCAATAAAATCACTTCTGTAAGACTTGCGCCTGCGCTACCAATGATAAGTGCCATTACTGACCCCAATGCCATGCCTTTTTGCACTAAAGCAGCGCTTAGTGGAATCACAGCCTCTGCACGGATGTACAACGGAATACCAATAATTGCAGCGACTGGAATCGCATACCACTTGCCTTCACCAGCGTATTCCGCAATAAGATCCGTTGGGATAAAGCCATAGATGAATGAGCCAATCGCAATACCCATCATTAGGTAAGGGAACACTTGTTTAAAGTCTTTCCAAGTAGAGTGCCAAATACGAACCCAACGGTTTGGTTTCTTCTCTTCGACCATCGTTGCTGCCGCAGTACCATCTGATGAACAGCAAGACACTTCCACTTTAGGCTCAGCTTTTGGTCCGTCACCACAACAAGATGTTTTTGCTGCAACTGGTGCAGGTTCACCACAAGCGCTGGTGCCACAGCTAGATGCCGGTGTCGCTTGTTCTTTTTTCTTGCTTGAGTCACCGCAAGATGTACCACATGAAGATGTGCCTGCTGCTTCGTACGCTTCTGGTTTTACGTAGCGCTCAAACCCTAACTTTTCAAGTACATAACCTGCAACTACAGACACTGTCATCGCTACAGCAAAATAGAATACTGCAACTTGCCAGCCAAAAGTCACCACAAATAAACCAATGATCACAGGGTTAAGCAGTGGGCTAGCAAATAGGAACACCATCATAGGTCCAAAACCTGCTCTTGCACGCAACAAGCCTTTTAAGAAAGGAATGGTTGAACACGAGCAGAAAGGCGTAATCGAACCTAGCAAAGCTGCAATGAAGTAGCCCTTACCCTTTTTAGAACTCAAGATAGATTGAATTTTTTCTGGCGTTAGAAAATCTTGCAACACACCCACAATGTAACTAATCGCTAGGAATAGGATGATGAGTTCGGTTGCAAGAAACGCAAACATATCAAGCGCTTCTTTAGCCATGGTAATGATTTCTGGATTCATATTTTATCTCCTACTGATGTCGCATCAGTAACCGTAAATGTCCTAATGAAGCTGAATTCTTCATTTCTATTTTTCTCGAATTATAGAATTAAAAACCGATGCGTCAACCATTATATTTCGATAAATATCGAAATATAATTTTAACCCTTACTAATCAATGGATTAGGTATTGAAATTTTCTTGTTTGCTATTCATCTACACTTTCACTATCATCGAAATGTATTTATCGTCAGTCATTCCAAGAGGTCAGTATGGAACTCGAAGCTGTAGCAAAAGCGCTCAAAGAGCTAGGACACCCTACCCGTTTATGTATCTATAAAGAGGTGGTTAAAGCGGGCTATGAAGGTATCGCTGTTGGTGGCGTACAAGACAAACTCGGCATTCCTGCCTCTACTCTTTCTCATCACATCTCGAGCCTTGCCTCAGCTGGCTTGATCAGTCAGCGCCGTGAAGGTCGTACTTTGTATTGTGTTGCTGAGTATGAATGCTTAGATACGGTGATTGGCTTCCTACGCGACGAGTGTTGCATCAATGAAAACTGCTAACCTTGAATCGATTTGGAGCGAATACGAACACGCTATTCATGCTTTCTTACGCTCTAAAGTCAGTAATGAAGATGACGTAGACGACTTAAAACAAGAGATCTTACTCAAGACGTATCAGAATCTTGGGGACATTCGCGACGTATCAAGCGTGAAATCATGGCTATTCAAAATCGCCAATAACACCATCATCGATTTCTACCGTAAACGTGCACGAAATCAGCGTGATAATGACCTCGTCGCTGATGATCTTTGGTTTGAAGAACAAGAAGCGAGCCTTAAACAAGAACTGTCAAAGTGCATTGCGCCGTTTGTGCAGGCGCTACCAGAAGAGCAATCGCAACTCCTGTCTTCTATTGAACTTGAAGGCATGAGCCAGAAGAAGCTAGCGGAACAACAAGGCATCAGTTATTCGACTCTCAAATCACGTGTTCAGAAAGGACGTGTAGAATTGAAAAAGCTGTTTGAAGAATGTTGTAGCTTCTCATTCGATAGGCAAGGCCGAATGACAGATTGTAATCAAAACGGAGCTTCATGCGATAAGTGCTAGCCTCACGGCAAACACCCATCTCGTAATAAATACCAATAGCCTGGCGGCTTTCTTTGGCGCCGCCCGTCTATGAACTCCCTCACAGCTTTACCCCACCGTTAGTTATCTCATTTGCTATCTTTTTGAATAGTAAGCTTTACTTCTTTTGTTTTAATGAAGAAGGAATCTCGTATTTATGATCTCACTAAGAGAGCTCACCAAAGAAAACTACCTAGACTGTATTCGTCTCAACCTGCATCCTGACCAGGGAGAAAATCTTGCCTCCAACGCGATTACGATTGCTCAATCACGCTTTGAGACCGACTACCGGTTGAAAGTGATTTATGAGCAAGAGACGGTGATCGGTTTACTTGCGTTTTGCCATGAAGACGAACCACTCGATTACTCCATTTACTGGCTATTTCGTTTTATGATCGATAAAGATCATCAAAACAAAGGCTATGGAAAGCAGGTACTAAGCTTACTTGTAGAAGAGGTGAAGCAACTTGGCGGTAAAACCCTACTCACAATGCACAAACCAACCAATCAGCAAGCGGGAAAGCTATATCGTGCGTTCGGGTTTCATGAAGATGGCGTGCTTGATGATGGCGATATTTCATTAAGATTGGGGCTTATATAATCGAGTACTGCCTCAGTAGTTCAGCATAAGAAACCTAGCAGCTACACCAATGGCATTGCGAAACTGGATAGCGTGACCTACAAAATCCCATTGGATGCAGCAAACCGTCCTGCTAATGGCGAAATGCGTGGCTACGCAACCATCTATGGTTTGGTGTACAACCTTGACCAAAAAGTGATGGACGTACATTACCAGTAGGACGACAGTTACACCCAGTACTCAGTGGACTTTAACAAGTTAAATGACGGTCATAACTACACGATCAAAGCCGACTTACCGGATCTGTTTGGTGACATTTCATCTCGCTTAGAAAAAGGCGATGGTGTGATGGGTCAGCACTTAGCGAAATAGCCTAAACGGCAGAAATTGAAGGTATTTGGACAATAGTGCCTATCAAAATAGCGCCGATGTACTCGGCGCTTTTCAACACTTGCACTTTATCACCCAGAGCAACGTTATCTCTCCACAAGCAACATTGCTGATTTGGCGGCGACTTTGATCTCCTCACCACACGGCACATCTTCGCCAGTCATCATATCTACCAGTGCATTAGTGACGCTAAGCTTAAGTGACTGTGGTCGTGATGACTTGTTCATCACTAAAATGCCCTTCTCACCTCGCTGAAGCACTAACATATCGTCGTTACCTTCTAACACGGCCATCGGCTCGCCATGCACCCTATTATGGAACGCGACCATTTTAGCCATGCGAGCGTCTTTCCACGCATTCTGCCATCTTGGCTTCCCATCAGCGCCCTTGATGCCACTGGTATCTAAATCCGTGTAAACAAGCGGAACACCGCCGTCACGCCCTAAGATATAGGCATACGCGAGCCACTCATTTTCTTCATCCATGATTAAATCCAAAAACACATCATTATTTGGAATGTCATGGGTAATGGCGAAAGTAATGGCTCGACGGTTGGACAACGCTTGACCAAAACAGTAAGGGTCAATCAAAGACTTAAAACTGCCTTTCTTCGAGAAAGCCTTAAAGATGGTTGAAAACAGAGGAAAATCGTAGGCACCTAGGCGTGTCTCTTTCAAATACGGCTCTAAAAAGATTTCATACTCTTCTTCTGTCGCACCGCCATCGGTAATGATCTCGCCAAAGATATGCACGTCTCGTGTTATCTCTTCTGTCCACACTTGCTTTAGGTGCTCTAACGTCATGTGCTTCGCTGCGTCTATACGAAAACCCTTCACGCCCATTAACTTAAGCGCCTTCAAGTAGGCTTTTTGTTGCTCAACAACATGGTGACAAACACGCAAGGTCGGCAAGCCTGGATCTGTCGGACCTCCGGTGATTCGTCCGTTCTGGACTTCCCATTTGTCTTTCCAATCTGTGATTCCAAAGGCCTCAACAAAGTCATTTTCATCAAATAGTGGCTCAGATAAGTCACCAAATAGAACCAAACCTTGATACTTATCCGCATGTTGCTGATAATCGTCCATCACAGCTTGGCGCGGGTACTGTAAATCCGAACGGAGATGTGCTTCGTTTGCCATGTGGTTAAATACGACGTCGGCGTAAACCAATACACCTACATGGTCGAGCGCTTCCACCATGTTTTTAAAATCTGTGGTATTACCGAGCGCATTGTCGATAACACGATAATCTTGAGGTTGGTAACGCTGCCACCAGCGTTCATCTTGTGCGCTTTTCATGGGCGGAGAAACCAATACCGAGCCATAACCTAGCTCGCTGATCTCCGCTGCGCGTTGGGCAATGTCAGCATACTTCCAATCAAAAGCGTGCAGAATAACATTTGCACCTGTTGATTGTGTTTCCTGTAAGCCACTCATGTTTCTCTCCTCGTCGCGTCCGCTCACCCATTGTTACTCGAATTCATCGTGAGCGAATCCAATAGCCAAAATTATAAGAACTATTAGCGAACCGCCCTCACCCCTTTTGCATTTCTACTAGGGGGAAAAACAAGGCGTAGCTCATCCCCCGTAAAGGGTTAACAAGCCTTATTTGCGCCCAAACTATCATCAAGCCTATAAGCCCCCAAAGGTAAGCTATTGTTTTATAAAAGACTTAGTAGAAACCTCAACTTTTAACTTCTCACCTCACTCATACTCCTAAGCGCAAGAACAACATGAAAATAGAGAATCCACTCGATATGTAACAAATATTTAAGTGAGATAAAGTGCCGCTTACGTCACAGTTGGTGCCGTTAAAGATGACTAGGAAAGTCGACAAAAGCGCTTATAAAAGACAAGATCTGAGTACGAATGAAGAGCTGTAGATACAAAAATAGCGCGATAAACGCGCTATTTTTTAAGTGCGGTATAGCACCTTCACAACGTGCCAACCGAATTTGGTTTTGACTAGGTGTGGCGTTAGAACCTCACCTGAAAAACAAACTTTATCGAACTGTGGTACCATCTGACCGCGGCGAAACTCACCTAGGTCGCCACCACGTTTACCAGATGGGCAAGTCGAGTATTTCTTTGCCAATGTCTGGAATTTAGCACCTTTTTTAAGCTGCTGGATGATGTCTTCAGCTTGTTCTTTATGCTTTACAAGAATGTGTAAAGCGGCTGCTGTATTTGCCATGTGTCTGTCTCTCACTGTTCGGGTGGCGCAAGTTTACCGAATCGCTTCAATATCGCAATAACTTCTCTGATTCCGTCCATATCTTCTTCTTTTTATGATCAACGCCATCTGGCAATTTGATGAAAACTTGGCCGTTACCCAATTCAATTTCACTTTTAATTTGCGCTATTTCCTAAAAAGCTCACTTTTCCATGCTCTACGGTTGAAGCTGTCGCCTTATAAGATTAGATTAAATGCATAAATCAGTGATATTGATAAGGTTATTTTCATGGCAAAAGTCGCAAGTAAAGCGAACCAATCTCAAGGCATGTTGGTGTTTAAACTCACCCTGCAACAGAACTTCGCAATTGGCACACTTAAAGTCCGTGAGATTGTTCCTTACATGCCAACAACCAAGATTCCATATTCTCATCACCATGTGATTGGAACGGTCACGATTCGTGATTTGACAGTGCCAGTTATTGATATGGCTGCCGCCATTGGATTTCGCCCAATTCATCAAGAGGAATACCAAAACTGCTACTTGATTGTGACGGATTGCTTGCGCACTGTTGTGGCTTTCATGGTTCGGAGTATTGAGAAAATCATTGAATGTGATTGGAAAACCATTGAAACACCACCATCAAGCGCCGGTCACAATATCTTTGTCACGGGCATTACTCGCTATGAAGAAAAAATCGTCCAAATGTTGGACGTGGAGCTTCTTCTCTCGAAGATCTACCCTCAATATGAAAACACCAAGATTCCGATGCTGACGGACATCGAACGTGAACGTCTGAAAGCCCTTAACATCCTTTTGGTGGACGATTCCTCGATTGCGCGTAAACAATTAAGCGATGCATTAGACCGCATCAACATCCCTTACCAGATTTGTAAGAACGGTACCGATGCGCTCGACTTAATGAAACGAGATGCCGAAGCCAACCGCCCTATTGATCTTCTGGTGAGCGATATTGAAATGCCAGGATTGGACGGTTACGAACTTGCGTTTGAAGTTCAAAATGATTCTGCGCTGAATAATTCTTACCGTATTCTTCACACGTCTCTATCAAGCGAGATTTGTGTTGACCGAGCTCACCAAGTAGGCGCTCACGAAGCATTGGAGAAATTCAATGCAGGCGAATTGATTGAGGCGATGCTGCGCGGTGCAAAAGAGCTCGAAGCAAAAGCGATGGCTTCTTAGTCATATCTAATAGGTTTGCTTTATCTGGTACACATCAATGACTTTTTCAGCGGTGAACAAACTCGTGATACTCGCTACCGAACACGAAAACAGTGCAACAAAGACGAACAGCTTGATGTGACTGTTGAGCAATAACCCTCCGCCGAAGAAATACAGTCCTACCGCTATAACCGCTAGCATGATCAATGCGGGGCGACACAACAATTCCATCGCAAGGGAGAAAAAGTAAACCTCCTCCCTTTTCGCAATCGAATACCAGTTGTAGAAAACAATAGAAGCTGTAGCCCCCACCGCTAACGCTATAGCAATCATGACACTAGAAACACCCTGCCCTGCAAACAGCACGAACCCGACTCTGATAGACAATAGCGCGCAAAACAGCCATATCAATAAAGGCCCCCCAACAACTAAACCCATCGTTTCTTTCCTCTGAATCAATTTAATCGTTATTCAAACAAAGGCAGAAAGATGGGTAAAGGTAATCAAAGCACTCGAATGAGAACTCTGCGACGGCTAGCTTAAAGTCATTAAATTCAGACTATTAGGTGATATTTTGCCTATTTACTTGGCATTGTGTAGCTGCGAGACACGAACTCAGTTTCTTCGACTTGATAAATGTGGTTGATGTAAGACGCAAGACTGTAGAGCACATTCGCGAGCAGGTTTGAATAGCGGAACAAAATCGGAGCGGGTTGTTTCTTACCTGAATGCTCGACGGCAACCAATGCACGAACCACCTTCTTTGCTTGGCAACGACACAAATGCAGTTGGCTTGACGTTGGGTGGCCACCAGGTAGCACAAACCCTTTAAAACCGCCGTCGATACGAGCCTTGATGGCATCATAGTCGGCTTTTAGCTCATCGACTTCCGCTTCTGTAATCGCGAGCTTTCCGCGAATAGAGCCATTCACATGGTATACGTTTGGCTGCATTCGAGTCAGTATGTCGCGGCTAAAGTCATCCAACTCCATCGACAGGACAAGTCCAATACGGCTGCACAGTTCATCTGCGGTAATCTCAAAATCACAGACCGGACTGTCTTCATAGATGAATGGGTAACAAATCTCGCCAAGTTCCTTGCTTACTGGTCTCATGATCTTTCTCTGTGCTTTTGTTCTAATAAAAAAGGGAGTCAGTATAACCTAACTCCCTTTGGGCAATCACATCCCTTTGGACAAACATAAATTAGAAAACCGGCTTATGCGCTTTCGATTTTCTTGTGACCTTCTTGAAGGTGAACGAAATCAACCAGATCATCACCCGAAACTTGGTAAGCTTGACCAAAGCCTTTTACGAATAAACCTTGTTCTGCTTTCAGGTTGAACAGTACAAAGTCTTCCAGTTGGCTCAGGCCATCGATGATTTCACCAAAACGATCTTTCATTTGACCAACCACTTGTTGCCACATTTCAGTATCACGCTCAACAACCGTTGCGACAGCATCAAACGTTAGACGCTTGCGAGCGAACAACTGCTTCGACGAGTCTTCATCTTCAATCATCATCAAAGATACGTTTGGATTCTCTAGTAGGTTGCGTGCGTGACGAGCGATCTGAGAAATAAGAACGAAGTAACCTTCCTGGTTTTGAACGTATGGTGCGTAACTTACGTTTGGACGGCCTTCCGCATCAACGGTTGCCAATTGAACGGTACGACGCTCCTGACGAAATTCCTTGATTTCTGGTCCTAGACGACCTTGTAAACGCTCTTGTTTAACTTGCTGATCCATTTTGATACCTAACTTTACTTGTATGTTATTCCGAGTTTTAACCCAGTTATTCTTTAACAAAACGACACTGCTCTAACGGGTTCGCGCTAAATGCAGTGTCATCTTGATGCGAGACTACTTCTTCAGCTCTGCTTGCATTGAACGAAATGCCGTTACTTGCTCTTCAATCAGTTCACGTTTTTCGTTACGGCCTAGATAAATCTTGAAGATATTGCTGCCGCATTCAGAGAAGAAGCCAAAGTAGTGGCTCTCACGCCCCATAAACGGTTTACTTACTAGCGCAATGTTTTTCACGTTATCCAGTTTTAGGTGGCCATGAAGTTCACCTTCTTTACCCATCAGGTTGTAGTAACCACGAGCAACTTTACCTTTCGGGAACGGCGCTTTTACTTCAAAGATAGAACCAAAAGAATGAACGATAGTTGTTACTGGGCCAAAACCAACAAGACCTTCTAAGATGCTTTGTGCTTGCTCGCCTGGTGCTACTGCAACCATCTCTTGAGGAAGTGCAGCTACCACGTCAAACTCTGTTACACCAAGGCGCTCAGCCATTGCTGCTGGGAGTAGTTGCGGCTCTTGTTCTAGTAGGGCTTCGACCTGTTGCTTAATTGATTCCATTGTTTTTTCCATTTCTTTCAGATTAATTGTTAGATACTTTTGGTACGTTTTCGTTCATTTCAGAAGTCAGTACCTGAATACACGCTTGAGCCAAAGACACAGCCCAGAAGCTACCTGCTAATGTCAGTACTAAACTGCGCTCTTGTAACTCAACTAAGCCCTTGTCATGCCAGACTTTGAATAACGGCATTAGGAAGCTGAAAGTGTCTTCGCCCATAAATGCTGGCAGCTTGCTCGCCTGAACAATGCCTCGGTCAAAGCCGGACTTCAGCGCTGCGAATAGCGGCTCAAGTGGGCTTTGCTTCATCATCATTGCGATGGTGCTTTGCCCTTCATTTACGGCTTTAACGTAAGTGTCTAGCGTGCGGTGCTGCATCATGCCGTAACCACCTATGTTACCGCCCGCACCACAACCGACAGGCAATACTTCTGCATAGGTCTTCGCTAAGCTGTTGTATAAGCTGCGCTCACGGTTATCAATCGCCCAATGGTTCACGCTAAGCTGCTTCATGTGGTGCTTAGCCATGAATTTCACGCCCAGTTCGTACATGCCCGCTTTTTCTGGCGTAGTGGCAGGTGGTGGAATCTTGCCCTTCTCTACTAGGTTCAGCATTGGGGCTGTTCCGCCAACAACCAGTTGGTATAGATCCAAACCGTGCGCGCCAGTGGACATAAAGTCGTTTAAGTCTTGTTCGAGCACTTCTTTGGTTTGGTAAGGCAAGCCGTAAAGCAGGTCGATGATGACAGGAACTTTGTCCTCTTTGGCAAGTTCACTAACACGATTCAGTACATCTTCACGGTCATCCAGACGCTTAGCACTGCGACGCACTTGGGTATTGAAACTTTGCACACCAAAGGAGAAGCGGTTAAAGCCACCGTCTAACGCACCCTGATATAACTCGTCAGTAAAGCGATTAATGCGTCCTTCAAGAGTAATTTCGCAGTCCGCAGCCAAAGGGAAATAGTCGTGAATAGCCTGGCCAAGAATACGAATCTGCTCAGGAGATAAATCGGTTGGCGTGCCACCGCCAATATAAACCGCATGGAAGATGCCACTTTGTGTCCAAGGCATTGCCGCCTTCTCTCTCAACTCTTTCATCAGAGCATCAAAGTACTCATCGACTAACTTACGGCTGGCAGCATTTTGGAAGAAGTTACAGAAAGTACAACGTACACGGCAGAACGGCACATGAATATACAGACAGCGTTTGTTGTTCTTTGCTGCTTCTGAAGTGATCCGCGACAGAATGTCACCTTGTTGCGGCGGTGGTACAGGTATGCTGCTACCACCCGCGTGCGCAGAGTGTTTTTTCACAAACGCAAAACGCAGCGGATCGGGGCTATCACTTCCAAGAATTGATTCGTCAAATTTATAAATCTCGACGCTCATATTTACTCACTTAAAGCCCACCACACATAGGTTTGAGGCTCATTTCAAAAAAACTGCAAAGATCATAATTTGCACGTAATGATAATGCAATTGATAATTGATCTTATTTCCTTTTCGCGTAATAATCTTCCCACTTGATAATGATTCCTACTACCGAGATTTACCCGTGAACGTAAAAAGATATGCCATTGCCGGAGGCGCCTCTCTCGTGGTGCACGCTGCGCTTCTTTTTGTCTCCCAAGAGACAAAGGTGTTTGCAATGCCAGCAGGTAATCCTACTAGCTCGGTAAGCCTTAATTTAGTCTCGGCTCCCAAACCAGTCCAAGCTGAACCGACACCACAAGAAGTGGTAGAAGAAAAACAACCAGAGCCACAAAAAAAACCTCAACCAAAGCCAGAGCCTAAGCCGGTTAAAAAAGTCGTAGAAAAGCCGGTCGTAAAGAAAGAAGCAGTTAAAAAGAAACCGGTTGAAACGAAACCTAAACCAGTTAAAAAACCTCAACCACCAAAGCCAGTTGCGAAAAAAGATCCGCAACCTAAAGAAAAAGTGACCGAAAAAGTCGTGCAGGAACCGGTTCAACAGCAACAAGCGGCACCTGCGAATCAATCAAAAGGGGCCAGCGCACAGCCCGTCATGATTGATCAACCGGCTTTTGTCTCCCAGCCAGTTCAGCCACGTTACCCACGTTCAGCTCGCAAACGCGGTATTGAGGGGGTCGCTCTCTATGAGGTGTGGCTAGATGCAAACGGCAACCAGATTAAACAAGTGCTAATTGAATCTTCAGGCGCACAGATGCTTGATGTTTCTGCACTACGAGCCATCAAACAATGGCAATTCTCTCCTCATATTTCTGGTGGGCAAAAAGTTGCTCACCGAGTTCAAATCCCAGTTCGTTTTAAGTTGGATGGATAATGGAACAGCTACAACATTTACAAACCCAATTTGGTCTTATGACTTGGCCTTTAATTATTTGCTCTGCACTTACAGTCATGATCATTGCGGAAAGACTCTTTCAAGTATTCATTAGCTTAGGCGTGGGGAAGCGTGCAATTCGTCAAAAGCTGACCAATCTTGACCCAACCAACAACAAAGATATTGAAGCGCTAGCGGACGAGCTTTCAGGCAAACGCCCTCTACTCTATCGCGGTGTCGCTATGTTGCTCGCTCACCACTCTTTTTCTAAATCATTACGTGAGGATGCAGCTGGTATTTGGCTTCAAGAAAAGCGTCATCAGTTGCACTCAGGCCTTCGCTTACTGACGTTGATTGGCGTGATCAGCCCTCTGATTGGTCTGTTAGGAACAGTACTTGGGCTTATCGACATGTTTAAAGGCATTGCCTCTTCCACAGGCAACATCACACCAAACGATTTGGCTGATGGTCTAGGCCTTGCGATGCGCACGACAGCAGCAGGTTTGATCATTGCATTACCTGCCATTTCTGGCGCGCAACTTATTGGCCTTTGGGCTGATCGTGTTATCGCGAAGCTTGAGCATACGCTCAACTATGTGAATCTTTGGCTTGAAGGCATTTCCCTGCAACACGTGTCTCCAGAAAACCACAAAGAAATCGCTACTGTGGCAAATCATGTTGAAGCGAGAAGCTCATGATTAAGGCACCGCAAGACAATCACAGTCACGGTTTAACGCCAGACTTAACCCCGCTGCTCGATATCATTTTCATCGTGATGGTGTTTTTGATGCTCACTGCGGCGGTGAAGTTAGATTCCCTCGATGTGAACCTACCCAGTACCGACTCCCAAGCGGTAGCTGAAGTGGACAAAGAATCGATTACGGTAAACATCTTGAAAGAAGAACCGCACTGGGCAATCAACGGTAAGGCGTACATCAATTGGGAAAACTTTACGCTGGCCCTATTAGAAGAGAGTAAATCAACCGACAAACCTATCGTGATTGGCGCGGAAAAAACCGCCGATATTCAATCGCTGGTTAAGCTTCTTGGCTTTTTACAAGAAAACGGAATTCAAGCGACTCAACTACTCACTGAAGAGTCGCAATAGAAGAACACAAGATTGAGAACACACTAATGAATAAAATACTTTCGCCCGTTCGTACCGCATTGACTGCAGCCATTACTATGCTTGCCAGTGCGAGTCTGTTTGCCAACGAAGCCCCATCATCTGAGCGTGTTGTCAGTGCAGGCAGTGCAGTGACTGAACTGCTGATTGCTCTTGATGCAAAAGACAGCCTTGTTGCCGTTGACGTAACAAGCCAATTACCAGAGGGAATGGCGCTGCCAAAAGTTGGTTACCACCGCCGTCTGTCTGCTGAAGGTCTGCTGGGATTAAGCCCAACGAAATTAATTGGTTCAGATGAAATGGGACCAAACACCACGCTAGACCAATTGAAATCCGCAGGTGTTGATGTCGAGGTCGTCAACACAGAAGCAAACGTGGAAGGTTTGGTTGACCGTATTGACCAAATTGCGACCATCATGCATCGTGAAACTCAAGCGACAGCACTAAAAACGGAAGTTGAAGCGCAAGTGAAAGCACTTGAAGGTAACCAACCAGCGAAAGCTGACAAAAAGAAGGTACTTTTCTTACTGATTCACGAAGGTCGCCCAGCAAACGTCGCGGGATCTGACACTACACCTGATGCAATCATTCAATTAGCGGGTGGTGAAAACCCAGCAGCGAGCAAACTCTCTTCATACAAACCGCTATCTACAGAAGCAATGGTTGAAATGCAGCCAGATGTGATTCTTGTAAGTGGCCGTAGCTACCAAACCATGGGTGGTGCGGACGCCATTTTGAAAGCGATGCCTCTGCTTGCTGCAACGCCTGCTGGCATAAACAAAAAGTTCGTGACAATCGATGGTCATGCGCTGGTTGGCGGTTTAGGGCTTAAAAGCCTGTCTGAAGCGAAGCGTTTGAATGAACTGCTTTACCCGTAGAGAGTTTCAATGCTGTTAAGACGTCTACCTTTATCTACTACCCTACTTGCGTTGTCTGGCGTTTTAGCCTTTATCGCAGTAGCGTCCATAACCGTTGGTCCAATGAATATTAGCTTCTCAGATAGCCTGAGAAGCTTAACCGGAGCAGGTTCAGACCTTGCTCCTCACATCCAACTCGTTATCAACGAAATACGACTCCCACGCACCATTCTTTGTATGTTTATAGGTGCGATCCTCGCTATCTGTGGTGTTGTAATGCAGGGGTTATTCCGAAACCCTCTTGCCGAACCAGGCATCATCGGCGTTTCCGCTGGTGCAGCACTTGGTGGTGCATTTGCCATTGTCGTATTTGCCGACTTTAGCCAAAACTATCCGACACTCATGAACTTGGCGGCGCTACCATTCTTCGCTTTCTTGGGTGGCGCTCTTACAACCGTATTGGTTTACTGGCTAGGGACAAACAAGTTTGGTACATCAGTAACCATCATGCTACTGGCAGGTGTCGCTATCAGTGCACTATCTGGTGCTGCTATTGGTTTTATGAACTTCATCGCTGACGACCAGATGCTGCGTGACTTAACACTTTGGTCGATGGGCTCGTTAGCAGGCGCAAACTGGTCAGGGATTGCTTTAGCAGCCGTGACACTAGTACTGCTGATGTTCTGGTTCCAGAAAAAAGCCATGTCACTCAACGCATTGCTCTTAGGTGAGTCAGAAGCTAAGCATCTTGGCGTTCCCGTTCAAAAACTTAAACGACAACTTATCCTTTTATCGGCAGTGGGTGTTGGTATCACAGTAAGTATTAGCGGTGCCATTGGCTTTATTGGCCTAGTGATACCTCACTTAGGTCGTATGCTTGCTGGTCCTGACCATCGTACACTGCTTCCTATCTCAGCACTGATGGGCGCATTGCTTCTTACTGCGGCAGATATGTTTGCTCGCGTAGTGGTGGCTCCTGCAGAGCTTCCTGTCGGTATCGTCACCGCTCTGATCGGTGCACCGTTCTTTATCTACTTACTGTTCCAACAAAAAGGGAAGATTCTGTAATGAACAACATCGTTTTGTCTGGCAGAAATATCTCAATGAGGTACGGAAGCCGAGTGGTACTAGACAACGTCAGTATTGATATTCGTGCAGGAGAAGTGACTGCGTTACTAGGTCCAAATGGCGCTGGTAAAAGTACCTTGCTGAAGCTGCTGTGTGGTGAAATTCTCTCTCAGAATGACATCCAGTTCTTTGGTAAGCAGAGAAACGATTGGGAGCCAGCAGAGAGTGCAAAACACGTTGCGATGTTGCCTCAGCACAGCACGCTGACTTTCCCATTCTTAGCGAAAGAAGTGGTCGAGTTGGGCGCAATTCCTCTCTCTATCAGTCACAAAGAAACGTCTGAGTTAGCGCTCCACTATATGGCACAAACTGATGTACTGCATTTGGCCGATAATCTCTATCCTGCCCTCTCTGGTGGTGAGAAACAGCGTTTACACTTGGCTCGTGTACTAACACAGTTACATCAATCAGGTGATAGAAAGATTCTAATGTTGGATGAGCCAACGTCTGCACTGGATTTAGCCCACCAGCACAACACATTGAAAATCGCTCGTGAGGCCGCAAAACAGAATAATGCAGCAGTGGTCATTGTATTGCACGATCTAAACTTAGCCTCGCAATATGCAGACCGTTTAGTGTTGCTGCATGATGGTCAGCTCGTTTGTGATGACACGCCATGGAATGCGCTAACCCCAGAACGCATTGAGCAGGTTTATGGCTATAACTCTATCGTAACCAAACACCCTACTCTGGACTTCCCACAAGTCCACGCAGCGGCATAGAAAGAGCACTCACTTTCTCACTCGCGTAGCTAAATTAAACCCAAAGTTAGACCCAAACAAAAAGCCCCGCAGTGATTGCGGGGCTTTCTTGTTCTAGTGTTATTTGCTCATTTGAATTAACGAACGACCAATCAACCACTCTAACTCTTTGTCGCTACCAGCACCAAATTGACTCTCAGCCATTTTGTACAAACGGTCAATACCATTTGCAGCAAACTCATGTGCACTTTCTGAAGTAACAATATGGTGGAACAACAAACGCAAAATCGCTAGGAATTCAGTATCTTCTAAAGCCTTGATCCAGCTCTTCGAAAACGCGTCCAAACCTTTGTCAAATTCTAGATGTTCAACGAACATTTTGAAGATGCGACCGTCTAGCGCGGCGGTAAAGTCCGTTTTCTTAGGAAAATGGTGGCTAATACCTGTACGCGATACACCAGTCTGTTGACTTAACGTGGTGTAAGACATTTTGTCATAACCAAGTCTTAGAAGCTGATCAACAACGGCATCCATGATCTTCTGGATAGTGATTTCGGTATCTTCTTTACTACGCTTTGGCATATTTTAAGCTCTTCTCTTTGTAAATCCATCTAACTCACATTTAAATGAGGCCAGAATGAAATCATCCTCAGCATTATGTACTGTATGTCCTTGACATGAAAATTAAGGCAGCAATCATAACTAAACCGCACTGCGTAACGTGCAATTTACAGTGATATTTCTGTCAATACTGATGACTCAAAATATGGCGAAAAGTCCACTCCATCAAAACCTTACACCATTTTATTCATCCAAACTATTTACAGACTAAGAATGATAATTATGTAAAAATAATTAATCCAGAAATAGTCTTATAAATTAACCACCAGTTCAACTAACCTGACAAAAATCTCACGAATATGTAGGTTAATTGATTTTAAATATTGATACATATCACACTAATTTTATTAAGGAAGTTCTAATAAATTTAATTAACCCCTCATTAACAACATAACATACCGTGCCTTTTTTATCCAAAATCATTCATTTTTGTAGATAGAGATCAAATACCTGATAGAATACCCACAGTATTTACAAGAGGATTCGTTATGAGTGTCGAATTAGAACAAAACCAAGTATGTGAAGCTTGCGGTTGCGCTGGTGAAATGGGTTTTATCATCAAAGAAGGTGACGATGTTGCCGACGTAACGATTTTCGCAGAGACTAAAGCAGCATTAGAAGCTGAGTTGGCGAAATACATCGAAATGGCAACAGCAGTATGTGCTGGCGTTGAATACAACGTTTCTGAACTAACAGAAGAATCGAAAGAGCTAACCGCTCGATTCAAGTTTGAAGTAAGTGCTGAAAAGCTGATCTTTGAACTTAAGACTCGCTCTCTAGCGCGTTAATCACAACATTTCATCGGTAGTTCTATATTTTACCGATAGATAAGTAAAGCGAGCACACGGCTCGCTTTTTTGATCTCTGATGAACCGGTCTATTTCTGGTCCTGTTGAAACACAACCCACTTCAGTGAACCGTTGGTTTCAAAATCATTCTCATCGGTACACATCAGTAGCACACCCTCTACATTCAGCACTGCACCCGTCGTGTATGCTTTGTCATCGTAGTAACAAACACGCTGCCCTAGTTTGCCATCTGCAACGACCAACGCTTTAGTATCTGGCGTGCTGTAAGATTTCGCCATTACCACGCTTGAAAACACCAACGCTGCAATTGCTGCCAAAAATGATATCGATTTTAAGTTCATGAATATTTCCCTCAATCAAGACCTTATAACTTAACAAAGAAGCATCGCAAGTTCTTGGCAGCATCTCATATTCTTGTTAAGTGACGATGTAGCGGCTAACGGCGCTTTACGTTATCCTTTTCCAGACTTTATCAACGGTTGTAATGGTTATGCGCATTCTCCCCCTCTTACTCGCTCTGACAACGTTTTCTAGTACCACCACTGCCTATGAGCTTGATTACTACGCCAAGTTTGGTCATACCGACAACTACGGCAATATCGACCTACGGAATAAACCCTATACGACCATCCCTGATGGCTTAGTCGTTAAAGGCAACCTCAATATTTCCCAGACGCCGATAACCAAACTTCCAAAAGGGCTTGATGTACAAGGCAGCCTTGAGGCCACCAACAGCGCGCTTAAAACGGTAAGACCTGGCATTAAAATTAAAGGCTACGCGAACTTACTCGCCAGTAAAATTGAGCGCTGGCCACGCGGTGTCAAACTAGGTGGCTACTTGAACCTCACGGATACGCCGTTAACGAGCTTGCCAGCGAGACTGAGAGTAAAAGGCGACTTGAGCGTTATCCGTACGCCGCTAACGGAGCTACCGGAAGGTTTAGTGGTGGATGGCAACCTCTATATCGGAGGTTCAAAGCTAACGACATTTCCCGATACCATGACAGTAAGAGGCAATATCTTCTTAGGGGGAAATAAAGTGACAAAGTGGCCAACAAACTTGACCTTAGGTGGTGCAGTTGCACCGTAGAGAGGGATGTTTCCAAAGCTACTTGAGCCAATGAAAGGAACTAGGTCTAATGAGAGGAACGAGTTCAGAATCTAACAATAACACGCCTGAGATAGATTCCGTTTGAGCCTCGTTCCTCGCAATTAAATGTCCATTACCTTTCAAGCAATGGACATGACAAGATTACTCTTGATTGTTTACTGGATTAGCATAGCTAGCTACTAAGTAGCTGTGCGCGCCAGTCGGCAGTTTTTCAAGCTTCTCTTGTAACTGAGTTTTTACTGATTCAGTGATCGACTCATCTTCACGACCTGCGGCAAGCAAGTTGATTGGGAATACTCGGTAGTTATTGTGAATTTGGCGGTCGATTTCGTTCGCGAGTTCATCCGGCGTCTCGAACTCTTGGTCGATCACATCACCAAAGGCAACATGCACTTTGCCTTTGTAACCCACGATGCCTTGAATGATGCTTTCAATGTCTTCAAACTCGCCTTTCTCATAGCGGCCATTCTCTGCCTTTTCATACAGTTCTTTGGCTTTTGCTATGTCACAAGGGTCATTTTGGTAAGAGATAGACACTGGCACAATCTTCAATGAGCGAGTGTATTCGCCAAAGCTGACTTTTTGCTTACGGCCTTCCACATGGAACATCTTCAAGATGGCTGGATCAGTAAAATCATTACCGTCTTTCGCACGGCCTTCTTTTTGCGCAATCCAGATTGAGTTGCCTGTGTCTAGAGAGTGCTTGATGTAGCCAGACAATAAACCCAACGCTTTCATCATTTCACGCGGTGCTTTCGCAGAACGTTTTACAATGAAGCTCTTGTTGAGTCGCATTAGCTCAGTCGCACAAGGTTTCTTCAGCAGGTTATCACCAATTGCAATACGCACAGTACGATGATCTGTTTGGTGTAAACCGTAGTTCACAAGCGCTGGATCCATCGCGATATCACGGTGGTTAGAAACAAATAAGTAAGACGTGTTCTTGTCCAATTTATCTAGGCCAGAAAATGTCACGCCGTCGGTAGTTCGATTTAGCGTATCTTGCAGGTACTTCTTAACCTCTAGCTGAATCGCTTCCACAGAATCCAGTTTACTCCACTTCGCTTTCAAGTAGACACGGATAATCGGACTCATGAGTGTTTTGAACCACGCCGCTTTGTTTGCAAAACGGTGGTTTAAAATCGCACTGATAAACTCATCGTCTTTGATCAGGCGGTCCAGCGCAGCTGGGATTTCTTCGTCATTGTATGGACGAATTTCAATATAAGGATCGTTATTGGCTGTCATTATTCAATTCATTTCAAAAAAAGCTGGCACATTTTACGCATTGTTTTGCCAACCCGCAGCATTTTAGACCATACTTTTAACATGGTCATACCAGTAGCATTACAATTTCTATTCACAAAAAAATCTGTTATCCGGTTGGCAATTTAGGGGTTTAGCGTTACCCTTAGCGCCCCAAAAACTCTGGTATTCACAATGAACTACGCAATTGAATTTCACGACGCTAATTACCCTTTTCTTAATGTTGCTGCGCGCAAAAAGGCGCTAAAACACAGCTTACTATCAGTAGTGGAAGGTTTGGCGATCATTAAATTGGGTAAACATGAGTATGCCATTGAACCGGGTCAACACTTCTGGATTCCTCAGGGATGTTTGAGCTCCCTCACCTTTTTACCTAACACACGAGTGACTCGCTGTGACTTTTCTGTGCGCTTAGCTGACGCATTCGCTCAACAAGCAGGCTATGTGAAACCATCAGCGTTATTGTCAGCGCTTATTGAGAAATTGGTAATGACAAAAGCACGAAGCGAACATCAATTGGACTTGCTGGCAGTGGTTAAACATGAAGTGCTGGCTCTAAAGCCAATGCTGACTAGCTCAGCGCTAACCGACTCAATCAACAAATGGAAACCAGGTTGTGATTCGCAAGTTTCTATCGAGCTTTGCTTGGTTCTGACGCTAAGAGAAGCGCGTAAAATGAAGTTATCTGGTAAGAAGCAATCCGATATCGTGGCTAAGTTGTTCAACAACAATGAAGAAGAATACGAGCAACTGTGTTTCTTAGTGTTTGGGGAAGCACTGTAAATACAGCATACATAGAACGAAAAAAGGACGCACTCATGTGCGTCCTTTTTGTTTTGATTCGGCTTAAAACGGAACTTCGATTTGCATCATCCAGTCAGCGTCGTAGTATTCATGCCAACGGTAATCAAAGCGCATTCTTGGTTCACCATCGTGCTTATCGCCAAAGCCCACACTGAACATCAAACCATGACTTTTTAACCACTCTTCGGTGCTCATATTAGCTTCTTCATCACGTAGCTCTTCTGGCATCCAAAGCCCAAGACCAAAGTAGTTTTTTTCTAGGTTTTGAGTGAGTATCGGCGTGTTTTCCGAGCGAATAGCCCATTGATCCCAGTAACTTTCTGTTGGGCCTTCCATCGCCTTTTCAGCGATGTACCAGTTAAGTGTGTCCATGCTCAGAACACCCACGCTATCAAAAACATCTTCACAAACTGGCATGGTGTTATCAGCAAATACGACGGATCGATCAGACAAATAGTTACAAGCGGAACTAGCCTGTGTAGCCACAAGCAGCGCGCATGCACTAAATACCACAATTCTGACCATGAAAACCTGACCTCTTCGTTTTCAGATTACGATTGTTTATATAAGCCTTCGCTCATCAATATTTCATTAACCGTTGGGGTCGTGAATGCGCTGATGTCTTTACCCTCTACCAACGCATTGCGAATGTCCGTGCTTCTGATATTGACTTTCTCTGGACAAGCCATCACAGCCCAACGCTCCATAATTTCTTCCGCTCTATAAAATTTAGCAAATTTGAAAAAATTATCAGGACCTATGACAAAAGTTATATCGGCTTGGGTGTGGATTTCTTGAATTTTTTCTAATAACGCAAAAGTCGTCACACTTTGTCCGGGTTGGTACAAAGCTTGCTCAAGGTCTGAACGTTGAACATTAGAAAGCCCCATGTCTTTAATAAAGGCATCAACCAGTTTGCACCGAATTGGGTAATCCAACATATTTTTGCCCCAAGCGTGTGCAATGCTTGGCTCTAGAAGCACGAGATCAAAGTGGCTCAGTGACTCGATCACGCTTTTGTGACCTAAGCTCGGCGGGTTAAATGCGCTACCAAAAACGGCGATTTTTTTCATATCCGGTGATTACCTGGTTGAAGAGAGTTTTCTAATCCGATGAATTCGGTATGATACTACTAATCTTTAGATCTTTTTGACACCAATGCGACGTTTATGGACTCCAATTGGGCAGTTTCTCGCCACTTGGTGAACGATATACGTCTTAAGCAGTATGAATCTAGTAATACTGATTAGTGTCGAACCTATTTGCAGGAAAAGGAACCCTAAATGGAACAATCCATCCGCGATGAAATGCGAGTACTCCCTTCTATCGACCCGCATTTCGAAATTGAACGCCGCGTCGCTTTTATCAAGCGTAAATTACAAGATTCTGGCTGTAAGTCTCTTGTTCTTGGTATCAGTGGAGGCGTTGACTCAACAACGTGTGGTCGCTTAGCTCAATTGGCTGTAGACCAACTAAACGAAGAATCTGACGACAATGGCTATCAGTTTATCGCCGTTCGCTTGCCTTACGGTGAGCAAAAGGATGAAGACGAAGCCCAACTTGCTCTTGATTTTATCCAACCAACGCATTCCGTATCGGTAAACATCAAAGCTGGTGTGGATGGTCTTCATGCTGCTTCTCACGTTGCATTGGAAGGTACGGGTCTTCTACCAACTGACGCAGCAAAAGTTGACTTCGTGAAAGGCAATGTAAAAGCACGTGCTCGCATGGTAGCGCAATACGAAATCGCTGGTTATGTCGGTGGGCTCGTTCTCGGTACTGACCACTCAGCAGAGAACATCACGGGTTTCTACACCAAATTTGGTGATGGCGCGTGCGATATGGCACCACTGTTTGGCTTGAGCAAACGTCAAGTTCGCGAAGTTGCTGCAACGCTAGGTGCGCCTGAATTGCTTGTGAAAAAAGTGCCAACGGCAGACTTAGAAGAGCTTGCTCCACAAAAAGCAGACGAAGATGCACTGAGCCTGACTTACGAGCAAATCGATGACTTCCTAGAAGGTAAGCCAGTATCGCAAGAAGTGAGCGATCGTTTAGTAGCTATCTACAAAATGACTCAGCACAAGCGTCAGCCGATCCCAACGATCTACGACTAAAACGCGATTGTGCGCATGAGTGTTCCCGCTCTGAGCCCGCTCTAAGATAGAAAAAACGCCGCTAAGTTAGCGGCGTTTTTGTTTGCTGGTCATGGGCAGCGATTACTATTTAGGGTAGTTAGTCTGTTAGCGTCACGTCCGTTTGTGGAATAGCACAACACGCGAGCACTGTACCCATTGCACGTTCTTCTGCGCTTAATGCAGGTACATCCGGATGATCAACCTGCCCAGACTCTAATTGAACCTTACATGCCCCACACAAGCCCGCACGGCAGCTGTTCGTGATGCTCTTGCCGGCATTCTCGACTTGTTCCAGCAATGTTTGTTGGTTGTTACCCGCCAACTTCAAGCCGTTGAATTCAATCTCAACACTTTTCTCAGGTTTGGTCGTCGCAACCGCAACGCCAAAAGCTTCTTGATGGTAGTTATCTTCAGGTAACCCTTTCTTCAGCAGAAGGTTTTTCGCTTTCTGCATAAAACCATCAGGGCCACAAACGAACACTTGGCGTTGTTCAACATCTTTGATCTGTTTGATATGAGATAAGCTAATACGCCCTTTCAGACCAAACCAGTCCACCGCAGGCTGAGTTAAGCAAATCTTCACATCTAAGCCCGGATGTTGGCGTTTTAGTTCGTTTAACTCATCTTTACACGGGATATCAATCTCGCTACTGCACTGATGGTAGAACACCACGTCATCGAGTTGGTTGTGATCCGCCAAGTAGCGAACCATCGACAGCATTGGCGTTACACCGCTACCGGCAGACAGCAAGAGTAGAGGCTGAACAGAGTGCTCTTTTAGATGAAATTGACCATCTGGCGTTTCCGCTTCCAATACATCCCCCACTTGCAGGTTATCTAGTAACGCGTTAGATACACGACCACCAGAAACACGCTTAACGGAAATCGCGTAACGACCTGGACGAGATGGACTAGAAGAAAGCGTATAACGACGCCCAACTTTCTTACCGTCTAATTTCACTTCAATAGGCAAATGCTGCCCCGGCAAGTATGTTGGTAACTGACCTTTGCTTGGCTCAAGCCATAAGGTGACGAAGTCGCGCGCAATCTCTTCTCGCTCGACACAGGTGAGCGACATGCGATTAGGAGAGTTATCTGTATAGAATTCAGCTTCTTTGTATTCCAGCACTTCTACCTTGTCTCCCTGACGAATAATGCCTTCATTACGGGCAACAAGGTTTTGGCCGAAGAACACACCACCACGTTCATTAGCACGGAACTCTTGCAGTGTTTTCAACGGTTCTTTGCTTTCGCGGAAAGTGCCACGTTGAGTATTAACGGTGGTTAGAATGCAACGCTCACAAGGTTTCACTGATTCAAATTCGACTTCACCAATGCGAATGCGCTTCCATGAATCTTCTTCAAATGGCTTGGTATCGGACACCACAAGGTTGGTTCTAAACTGGTCCATCGAGTGCTGTTCAGAGCTTCTGCGATTTAGCTCTTCCAGTGACGCCTCACTGATCACAAGCACCGGATAGCCATCAGCAAAGCTAACGTTGTGGCCCAACTTCTCTCTTACACGATTAGATTGCTCACCAGTAAAAAGTAACTCAACGCGAAGGCCTAACACTTTACTAAACCAATCATCTGCTTCGTCAGTGGTGGTGTATGCAGTAAAACTGTCTTTCCAAACCGTCGCGGGTGCTTCCTGCATTTTGAAATCTTGATAACGGATCTTTAATGGCTCTTCCCCAAGACTGGTAAACACCACACCATCTGGCAATAACGCTGATTTGATGGTCACCATTTGTGGGAATTTACGGGCCGTCACCATTGAGCCATCTGACGTCGCAATCATAAATCGACGATCAAAACTTAATCCTTGTTTTTCAACCCAAGCGGAAGACAGCGCGACGCCTCCTACGGATTTGACTGGAAAAACATTAATTTGGGATAAAACTGATTGCGACATAACCTACTTCCTACAGGTGCTTTTTAATTGTTCTACTATCATATCCCCATAAGCTTCGTGACCCAAGTGTCTCGAGGTTACTCGGGGATAAAACTCCAATTTGCACGCGATATATTCATAAGGGATTCATTATTGGGCTCTAAGATATGTGTCAGTGCGTCGCATTTTATGAATAACGTCCCATAAATTTGCACATTATTGACGAAATTAGGATTGCCAAGATGTGACATTGAGCACATAATTCGCCAACTTTTTGACACTAAAAATAACCTATCCGGAGCATAGACCATGGATACTAACAAACTGATTCTAATTCTACTTTGTATCTTTCTTCCACCAGTGGCGGTTTACATGGAAAAAGGTCTAGAGAAAGACTTCTTCATCAATCTAATCCTGACGTTTTTCTTCTTCCTACCAGGCACAATTCACGCGCTTTGGTTGACGATGAAGTAACCAGCAGAGCTCCTACCGTAAAGAAATGTGAAAAATGGGGTGAAATGGAAGAGCAATTCCACTATCATCCTGTCGCCTAAGCGCAAGCGTTTGCTCTTGAGGTAAATGCAGCGTTTAGGCTCCAAACATAACTTTTAAATGGTGGGAGCAATTAATGACAACACTGACTATTACTCGTCCTGACGATTGGCACGTTCACTTACGCGATGGTGAAGTTCTAAAAGATACCGTTCGCGATATTAGCCGTTACAACGGTCGTGCACTGATCATGCCGAACACCGTCCCACCTGTGACCAATACTGAAATGGCGCTAGCCTACCGTGATCGAATCCTTGCAGAGCAGCACGGTGAGCAATTCGAACCTCTTATGGCGCTGTACCTAACAGACAACACCACGCCAGACGAAATCCGTAAAGCGAAAGCGACAGGCAAAATTGTTGCAGCAAAGCTTTATCCTGCGGGCGCAACCACCAACTCTGATTCTGGCGTAACCGATGCAAAGAATATCTACCACGTTTTTGAAGCGATGGAAGAAGTTGGCATGCTGCTTTTGGTTCATGGCGAAGTAACCCACAACCACGTTGATATTTTTGACCGTGAGAAGGAATTCCTAGACACGGTTCTTGCTCCTATCGTTAACGACTTCCCTAACCTAAAAATCGTTCTTGAGCATATCACGACTGCGGATGCGGCTAACTTCGTAAATAACGCTTCTGACAACGTTGCAGCAACCATCACAGCTCACCACCTGATGTTTAACCGCAACCACATGCTAGTAGGCGGCATTAAGCCACACTTCTACTGCTTGCCAATCCTTAAGCGTAATACCCACCAACAAGCGCTTATTGAAGCAGCAACGAGCGGTAGCAAGAAGTTCTTCCTAGGCACGGATTCAGCGCCACACGCAAAAGGCGCAAAAGAGTCAGCTTGTGGTTGTGCAGGCTCTTACACAGCACACGCAGCGCTAGAGCTTTACGCTGAAGTCTTTGAGAACGAAGGCAAGCTAGAAAACCTAGAGGCATTCGCTAGTTTGAATGGCCCTGATTTTTACGGTATCGCTCGTAACACAGATACTGTGACGCTAGAAAAAGCATCTTGGGATGTGCCAGAAACCATGCCGTTTGGCAGCGACATCGTTGTGCCAATCCGTGCAAATGAAAAGATTGAGTGGGAAGTGAAATAGTCACCCTCAAGAAATGAAAAAGGGTCATGCCACCATATTCGATATGGAAAGGCATGACCCTTTTCTTTTAGCTTCAATAAAACCTCAAAACAAAATTCGAGTTTATTTACCGCGAACCTTCTCCACCACAGTCCAAGCAGCAACCACAACTAGACCGGCAATCACACCAATCACACCGTTTAGCAGTGTTGGTACAATCGCTGTCGCAATCGTATGTCCACGGAAGTCCATAATGATGGGTTCAATCAGGTGATGAATCGCAGGTACGTTATGCACGACAATACCGCCACCAACCAAGAACATAGCCGCAGTACCCACAATAGCAAGCATCTTCATCAGCTTCGGAGCAAATGCCACTAGCGCACCACCCAGCTTCGCTTTGAGACCTTCACCATTTGATGTGCGCTCAAGATAAAAGCCCAAGTCATCAAGCTTAACGATACCTGCGACCAAGCCGTAAACACCGATAGTCATCAGTACTGCGATTAAACTCACCACGAGAATTTGCGTTACGATGCTTGATCCTGTGACTGTGCCCAAAGCAATCACGATGATTTCAGCAGAGAGGATAAAGTCAGTACGAATCGCGCCAGCCACTTTTCTCTTCTCGTACTCTTCGGCCGATTCACCAGTATTAACTTGCTCTTCTTTTTCTTCATGTTGGTGTGAATGAGGGAAGAGTTTTTCCAAGATCTTTTCTGCTCCTTCAAAGCAGAGGAACAGACCACCAATTAAGAGTAACGGCATGATCAGCCAAGGAATAAAAGCACTGATCAACAACGCCGACGGCACTAGAATCAGCTTATTCTTAAATGATCCTTTTGCTACCGCCCAAACCACAGGAATTTCACGCTCTGACGCAACACCAGATACCTGTTGCGCGTTTAGTGCTAAGTCATCACCTAGTACACCGGCGGTTTTTTTCGCTGCCATCTTAGACATCAATGCAACATCATCCAATACCGCTGCAATGTCATCCAACAGTGTTAGTAAACTTGCTCCAGCCATTTATTTGTCTCTTTTATGGAATTGAATAAGTAACAGAATGTAACACCATTAAATCACTCAGCAAAGTTATGATTTTGCAAAGAATAAAGTCACAAATTGTGTTTTCTGTTGCCGTGGCTTTGAGAGAGGACTAGTCTTGTCTTATCTTTCAAGCACTCAAAAGAAAAAGTATAGATGAAAAGCGGATACACTTACCCAATCGGTACCCCTGGTCAGCCTTGGGGCGAAGCAGAACGTAAAGCTTGGTGCGAACAACGTGACGTAAAACGTAGCTACCAAGATGAAGTTGTGACGAAAATTGATGCTCTTCGCGAACGTTTCGATGTTGAGCAATACGGCGCGCTTTCATACGACGAAGCGCGCTTCCCTCTGTTTTGTATCAAAACTCGTAACTGGGATGCGGCAAAACCTGTTGTTTTGGTCACTGGCGGCGTACACGGCTACGAGACAAGTGGCGTACACGGCGCGTTGAAGTTTGTTGATAAGCAGGCAGAGCGTTATGCAGAACACTTCAATATTGTGGTTGCGCCATGTGTGAGCCCTTGGGGCTATGAAGTGATTAACCGCTGGAACCCAAATGCGATTGATCCAAACCGCTCTTTCTACGCAGACAGCCCAGCAGAAGAGTCAGCAAACTTGATCAAGCTAGTTGCAACGCTAGGTGATGTTCTAATGCACATCGACCTTCACGAAACCACCGATTCTGACGAGACGGAATTCCGCCCAGCACTTGCAGCGCGTGATGGTCTTGAATACATCGAAGGCATGATTCCAGATGGTTTCTACACGGTGGGCGATACAGAAAACCCGCAACCAGAGTTCCAAAAGGCAGTCATCGAGTCAGTAGCGAAGGTGACCCACATTGCTCCAGCGGACGACCAAGGCGAAATCATTGGCTCGCCAGTGGTGCAATTTGGCGTAATTAATTACCCAATGGAAAAACTGGGGTTGTGTGGCGGCGTAACCAACTGCACTTACGGCACCACAACGGAAGTTTACCCAGACAGCCCGAAAGTGACTGATGAAGAGTGTAACGACGCTCAAGTTGCAGCAGTTGTAGGTGGTTTAGACTACGTGCTCGCTCAGCTATAACAAGCGATTCTTATATTGCTCCGGTGTAATGCCGGAGTATTTCTTAAACATGGCAATAAACGGACTGGCTTGGTTGTAACCCAACGTTAGCGCTACCTCTTTTACTGTTTGCCCCTTCCTTAACAACTCCATCGAATGCAGGTAACGCACTCGCAATCGCCACTCGGTAAAACTCATTCCCAATTCACTTTGACAATGGCGAGCTAAAGTACGCTCGGTGGTATGAACCTTCTCCGCCCATTCTCCTAAGCTGATTTCGTCAGTTGGGGCTTCTTCAACAGCTTTTAAGATTGGCTCTAAGTACTTATTGTCTGTAGTTGGCAAAAAGTGATGCTCGACTTCTTGTTTGGCTAACTGATCCAGCAAGACTTGAACGAGGCGCTTGTCCTCTTCGCTCTTAGCAACATTAATATCACGCTGACGAAAGTCTTCCACAATCGCAGAAACAATGGGCGTCACTTTGATCAAGCTCGTTTTGGATGGAAAGTGTTGAGTTAACTCTGGGTCGATGTTTAAAGAGCAGTATTCCAAAGGTTTACGGTTGTAACTGGTGTGTCGTATGCCAGCAGGCACCCAGATCGCAAGATGAGGAGGCGCTAAGAAACGCGTGTCTTCCGCATCCATCTCTAGTATGCCGCCACTGATCAGTTGAACCTGCCCCCATGGATGGCTATGTATACGAGTTTCCGTGTTCGACAGAAAGGCTTCGAAATTCATAAATACATCTGATGGTGCTCTATCAATTGATAATGATGGATGAAGATTCCTTGTGCTCTTTTTCAAATTTGTCTTCCTATCGCTTACGATGTCTTTCCAGAGATACATTTCATTATAAAGACCTGTCAGACTAGCGCCATTAATTATTCTGCGATGAGGTTCTCATGGTTTATTTGCTTCCGTTTTTTACTGTCATGATTTGGGGTGGAAATTCCATCGTAAATAAAATGGCAGCAAGTGCCATCGAACCAAGTGCCATGAGCTTCTATCGTTGGTTTGTCGCTATGGTGCTTCTGACGCCATTTTGCTTACCAGCGGTGATCAAACAGCGCCATGTGATTCGCCCATACTTGGCTAAGTTAGCGTTCCTTGCGCTACTGGGCATGGTACTAAACCAATCACTCGGCTATTACGCGGGTCTTACGACGACCGCTTCTAACATGGCACTGATTACCTCTCTCGTCCCATTGATAAGTGTTTTCTTGAGTGTGCCTTTATTGGGTAAGTCGATTTCCATGCTGAGCGTGGCAGGTGGCGTGATTTCATTAGGCGGTTTGGCGTTTATGCTGGGTCACGGTGACATCACCTACTTCCTACATCAAGACATGACGCAAGGTGACAGTCTGATGCTGTTAGCTGCCCTTTGTTACGCGATTTACTGTGTGCTACTAAAACGCTGGAAAATGCCTTTCAACAGCATGACCTTGGTCTATATGCAGGGCTTTTTCTCGCTGGTTATGCTAACTCCCTTGTGGTTGAGCAGTGATCAACTTCTACCAAGCCAAAGTGCGCTGCCATTGATTGCTTATGCGGGCATTGCTGCCTCTATCTTCGCGCCTTTAATGTGGGTGAAAGCGATTGATTTGATTGGTGCAGATTCAAGTGCCATGTTCATGAACCTGATGCCGGTGGTTTCTGTAGCGTTAGCCTCGACCATGCTGGGGGAAGAGGTGCATGTTTACCACATCATTGGCGGCATGCTGGTTATCTCTGGCGTTATCTTGTCGCAAATTAAGATCCGCAAGAAGGTTCAATCACCAAGCCCGGAACTGCCACCTGCGACATCTTAATTCAATCTCATAAGCCACGGCACCCACCGTGGCTTTTTTGTGCCCCATATCTTTTGCTGCTAGCACTGACAAAAAAGTTAATATTTTGTTGCACTCCCTATTCCAGTATCGATTTCTTGCTGATACATTGGATCTAATAGCAACGACAATAACAAAGGAATGACAGATGAGCAGTGGTCAAAGAGACATAACCCTTCGTTTTCTTGCTGAACCAGGAGACGTTAACTTCGGCGGTAAAGTACACGGTGGTGCCGTGATGAAATGGATCGACTTAGCCGCCTACGCGTGCAGCGCAGCTTGGAGTGGTAAGTATTGTATTACCGCATATGCAGGTGGTATTCGCTTTGTTGCGCCAATTCATGTCGGAAATCTAGTCGAAGTCAGTGCTAAGGTCATCTACACCGGACGCAGCTCAATGCACATCGCCATTGATGTACAAGCAAGCGATCCTAAAGAGCTAAAGAACCGTCTAACAACGCATTGCATCGTGATTATGGTTGCGGTCGATGAAGATGGAAAGCCAACCGACGTTCCAAAATGGATCCCAGAATCAGATGAAGACAAAGCACTGGAACAGTCGGCTATTCGCTTGATGAACATGCGTAAACAAATTGGCGAAGAGATGGAAGCACACGTCAAATATCTCAAATAGCTCAAAAAGTTCAAATAACTTGCCCCTCCCCAAGGCCCCAAACTGATTATCAAGTAATCGTTTGCTCTATATGTGTGAAGTAATGTCATGGTTCTGTCATTCACTTCACACTAGGTTCAAATTGTCATAAATCTTTCACTTTGATTTGATTAAATCCACGCACAATTTTCGTGTTGGATAGAGTTTGGATCTTGAGATTAAAAGAGACCACGTTAAGTGAAAATACATTGACCAATTTGAAAGCGGTCGAATATCAATGGGTACGCACAATGTATGTGGAAGGTTATAACGAAGAGGAAATTAACCACTACATTCAAACCTGTTTTGGTGGTGATACCACATTTGCCGATCTTTTCCGACGCGTCGCATTACAACAAGAGAGTTTATACACACTGCTTCAATATGTAGGCTGTGCACCTTCAAGCCGAGAGTTTTAGCCTCCCCCTTTAGTTACGCCATTTATTCTTTCAAATAACCCTACACTAATTATGTGAAGTGATACGCACGGCATTCTGCCGATGCTGTGTAATCCATTGCAAACTGGTTAGTCTGTATACGCAATAAGAAAACGCAGTGAATCTGTAGGTATAAAAAAACCTGAGTCTAGACTCAGGTTATGGTTACAAGAAACTGTTAGTGATTAAAGCGTAAGGAACTAAGCTAACAGCCAGCTATGCGTAACGCCAAAATAGCCAGATATTACTGATCGGCGGCCAAACCAAAATTGTAATATCGATGCTAAATATAAGGGCGACCATATGGTCGCCCTTTTCTAGTTATTCTTTTCTCTCTCAGAGACCAACTGAGATTATCCTTTCACACCACCAGCCGTCAGACCACCGACTAACCAACGCTGTGCAAGTAAGAATACAATTGTAATTGGTAGTGCAGACAATACTGCTGCAGCTGCGAAGTCACCCCACAGATAGTTCTGAGGATATAGGTACTGCTGCATACCAACTGCTAATGTGTAGGAGTTTACATCAGAAAGCAGTAGAGATGCTACCGGTACCTCACCAACAACGCCGATAAATGACAAGATGAACACTACAGCTAGGATTGGCACTGATAGTGGAAGCAGTACTAAACGGAACGCTTGCCACGGTGTTGCACCATCCAGTGCTGCCGCTTCTTCTAGCGAGTTGTCAATCGTCTCGAAGTAACCTTTAATCGTCCATACGTGTAGTGCGATACCACCTAAGTAGGAGAAGATCAGACCGCCGTGGGTGTTCAAACCTAGGAAAGGAATGTACTGACCTAGTTTGTCAAACAATGCGTAAAGCGCCACAAGAGCAAGTACTGCTGGGAACATCTGGAAGATCATCATCGCTTTCAGGATAGTGTTCTTACCTTTGAAGCGTAGACGAGCAAATGCGTAAGCCGATGTTGTAGACAGTGCCACGATAAGAATAGAAGTGATACCTGCTACCTTTACCGAGTTCCATAGCCAAGTCAGAACTGGGAATGGAGGCGGTGTTACAGAACCGTCTGCGTTTGTTACCGAGAAGCCCAGAGCAAGCTTCCAGTGTTCTAGCGATGGGTTGTCTGGGATCAGACTACCTGTTGCAAAGTTACCCTCACGGAATGAGATCGCAATGATCATCAACAGTGGGAAAATAATCAGTGACAGGAAAGCCCAAAGAGCAATATGGGTCGCCCATACACGGTACTTTAAAGATTTACCTTGTACTATAGCCATGGTCGTTACTCCTTAGTCCTGAGATAGCTTAGTGAAACGTAGGTTCAATAGTGCTAGCGCGCCAACCAATAGGAAGATAAGCGTTGCGATTGCACTTGCTAGACCGAAGTCCTGACCACCTGCACCTTCAAACGCGATACGGTACGTGTAGCTTACTAGTAGGTCGGTGTAACCCGCTGGCTCAGAAGTACCAATCATGTTTGGACCACCGCCAGTCAATAGCTGAATCATTACGAAGTTGTTGAAGTTAAACGCAAAGCTCGCAATCAATAGAGGAGTCAGAGGTTTAATCATCATTGGTAACGTTACTTTCATGAAGTTCTGGACGAAGTTCGCACCATCGATTGCAGACGCTTCATAAAGGTCATCAGGAATCGCTTTTAGTAGACCCATACACAGAATCATCATGTAAGGGAAACCAAGCCAAGTGTTCACGATCATCACCATGGTTTTCGCTAGTAATGGGTCAGAGAACCAAGAAGGACTGATACCAAAGATAGCGTTCAATACCATGTTGATCTCACCAAAGCTTTGGTTGAAGAGACCTTTAAAGATTAGGATTGAGATAAATGCTGGAACCGCGTAAGGCAGAATCAGCAGTACTCGGTACACTGCACGACCTTTAAGCTCTTCCCACTGAACAACACTCGCTAGAACTAAGCCAATAACTAGCGTGAATACTACCGTCAGGATTGAGAATACAACCGTCCAGATGAAGATACTGATGAAAGGCTCTTTGATGCCGTCGTCTTTCCAAACTCGCTCAAAGTTGTCAGTACCGATGTTTACCACGAAGCCAGGAGAAACCGTATTACCGACAAACTGGCCATTTTCATCGACAGGTTGGTAGTAGCCCACATCCATATTTGGACGCAGCATCTCTTGTGTACGGTTATTGAAGATCGACTCACCATCATCTTGAAGCGTGTACAGTGGTACCACCGCTGCGAACTTACGCAGACCGCTCATTCGGATGTCATCACCGCTTGGAAGATGAAGGTCAACACCACTCAGTGCACTACGGTTCTTAACAATAGTTTTGATTGGCTCTTTGTCACCCGTCGCTTCAGTGATAGGCGCTAGATCAAGATCCGTTGCAGAGAAGCCATCAAGCTGGAAAGTTGGCGTCGCTAGTAGCTCATCGCCTTTCTTCACTACAATTTGGTGACCTTGCTCAGTCTTGTATAGAGTGAATGGGAAACTTTCACCACTCTGATACGTTCTATCTAACAGGACAGACTGTGCACGATCGAAAGAAAGCTGGTTTTTCGCGCTGTAGTTAGTGAACGCCAGACCGACGGTATACGCCAACGGGAAAAGGATGAATAGAATCATCCCGGCAATACCAGGGTAGATGTATCGGTGAGCGTATGTTTTCTTACTACCAAAAATGAATAGCGCTAAAGCGGTTAGAATGATCGTAAGTAGTGCAAACGCAATCTCACCGCGAGAATACATTAGGATAGTTGCGTAGCCATTGATAATGCCGACTGTGCCCAATAGTGCCCATTTGGTGAACACTTTTTTGCTGCTTGGTAGGCTGGCTTCTGGTGCTGTCATAGCATCTGTACCTTGAACTGACTGCATAGGGAACCTGCTAGCGAATATAGGATAAATATAGAAAAGTAAGGAGGAGTTGCCCCCTCCTTAAAAAGGGTATTGCTGAATTATTTAGTCATTTGTTTTTCTGCATCTGCTAGAGCAGCATCTACAGTTTGACGACCGTCAACCACGTTGATGATAGCGTTCTTAGCTGCACCCCAGAATGCGTTCATTTGTGGGATGTTTGGCATGATTTCGCCGTTCATCGCGTTGTCCATTGTCGCCGCGATACGCGTATCTGAATCTAGCTCTTTTTGGAACGAGTTAAGCGCTACTGCACCTAGTGGCTTGTCGTTGTTAACCATACGTAGACCATCGTTCGTTAGTAAGTAGTTCTCGATGAACTCTACCGCTAGGTCTTTGTTTGGTGACGCAGTGCTGATACCAGCAGTTAGTACACCAACAAATGGCTTAGAAGACTGACCTTGGAACTTAGGTAGCGTTGTTACGCCATAGTTGATGCCAGATTTCTCAATGTTGCCCCAAGACCATGGACCGTTAATAGTCATTGCCGCAGTGCCTTGGTTGAACGCAGACTCAGATACTGAGTAATCCATATCCGCAGAGATTACCCCCTTGTCTACTAGGCCTTTCACGAAGCTCATTGCGTCTTTCACGCCTTCTTTCGCAATACCTGCATCTTTGATGTCGTAGCCTTCAGATGTGTATTTGAATGCGTAGCCGCCGTCAGCTGCCATTAGCGGCCATGTGAAGTACGGTTCTTTCAGGTTCCACATGATTGCAGACTTGCCGTCTTTCTTAAGTTTCGCGTCTAGCGCTGCTACTTCTTCCCATGTCTTAGGTGGGTTTGGAACAAGATCTTTGTTGTAGATTAGAGATAGAGACTCAACCGCTACTGGATAACCGATTAGTTTGCCATCGTAACGTACTGCATCCCATGCGAAGTCAACGATGCCGTCTTGGATTTCTTTAGATGGTTTAATTTCAGCTAGTAGACCAGATTCTGCGTAGCCACCGAAACGGTCGTGAGCCCAGAATACGATATCAGGACCATCACCTGTCGCTGCAGTTTGAGGGAACTTGTCTTGTAGGCCGTCTGGGTGAGCCACTGTTACTTTAATGCCAGTGTCTTCTTCAAACTTCTTACCAACCTCTGCAAGACCGTTGTAGCCTTTGTCACCGTTGATCCAGATGGTCAGTTGTCCTTCTTCGATGGCAGCATTAGCACCAAAAGAACCTAAAGCAACAAGGGTACCCAGTGCTACAGCGCTTAATTTTTTCATGTTCGTATCCTTTTTATATTTTTGATGTAGGGCTAGTCCATTGAGGTTCAGCCGTATTTCGACACATATCATCTGAAATTATCGATTGTGTCTCATCCTCCTAATCCCTACGCCCTTGCAATTATGACGTATTTTCGTGATCTGAATCGCCAAGGGTTAGAGACTCAAATCACAAAATGAATACTTCCTGTGATCGGTTTCAACTTTAGGTCACGCAATAATGTGATTTCCGCCCAACTCCACCTCTACTCCTCCTTTTTGACTCCTCCCCGCCTACTCCCCCTACAATTATTTCGATTAGGAGGATGTAGCAGTGAACACAATCTTAGAAACTGCAGTCATCCAAGAGTGGATGGTAAGAACCCTTTCCCAGCAGTACCTACCCTATAGGTGAAAAGATTTGCTGGTTTTTCATTGCCATACGAGTGGAATGTCATTATTGGTGTTGTTTGTGGTAATTATTTCACGGGGGAGACAACACGAATAATGTGGGGGAGAGAAACTCGTATTTGGCTATGGTGGGTAGTGCTCCAGTTCAGGACATTTGGAGCGCTACCCTGTTTTTCTTACCAATCCCAATAACTTACCGATTCCTACTGTTACTGCTCGCTAGATAATTCATATAATGATGAGCGGTGAATAATAAAAATTGATCGAGGACGAGCTACATGGCGAGTGTCACGTTAAAAAATGTTTGTAAAGCGTATGGCGACGTACTGATTTCTAAGAACGTAGATCTAGAGATCAACGAAGGTGAATTCGTTGTTTTCGTAGGTCCATCAGGTTGTGGTAAATCTACCCTGCTACGTTGTATTGCCGGTCTTGAAGACATTACTTCAGGTGATTTGTATATTGGTGACCAGCGCATGAATGACGTAGAACCATCCAAACGTGGTGTTGGTATGGTGTTCCAGTCTTACGCTCTTTACCCACACCTAAACCTATATGACAACATGTCATTTGGTCTGAAACTAGCAAAAGCTGACAAAGCGGAAATCGATAAGCGTGTTGAACACGCAGCAGAAATTCTACAGTTGGGCCACCTACTAGAGCGTCAACCAAAAGCCCTTTCTGGTGGTCAACGCCAACGTGTTGCTATCGGTCGTACGCTAGTATCACAACCAGATGTATTCCTTCTCGATGAACCACTATCAAACTTGGACGCAGCACTGCGTGTAAACATGCGTGCTCAAATCACGAAACTACAACGCCAACTTGGCTGTACCATGATCTATGTAACGCACGATCAGGTAGAAGCAATGACAATGGCAGACAAGATTGTGGTTCTCGATGGCGGTTACGTATCACAAGTTGGTAAACCACTTGAGCTTTACCACTACCCACAAAACCGCTTTGTTGCTGGCTTTATTGGCTCACCAAAAATGAACTTCATGAGTGTTTTCATTGATGAAGTGGAAGCAGAACGCGTAAAAGTACAGCTTTCTAACGGCGTATCTTTCTGGATCCCAGTTGACGGTACAACAGTGAACCGCGGTGACCGTATGTCTCTAGGTATTCGCCCTGAGCACTTAGTTCAAGCCGTTGACGCCGATGCGACAATTCACGGTGAAGTGATGATCGTAGAGAAACTAGGTAACGAAACTCAGGTTTACCTAAACCTTGAGGGTGCAGACGCAGACGTTATCTACCGTCAGCCAGATACACTACCAGTAGAGTCTGGTGACAAACTGGAAATCGGTATCCCTGCATATCGTTGTCATCTATTCCATAGCGATGGCCGTGCATGCCGCCGACTACACAAAGAAAACGGCGTAGATTTCGAGTAAAACGTCTTTCACCTTTGCTTGCTACCAATCCCTCTCATTCGAGAGGGATTTTTTATTTCCATTAAATATATAGCTTAGAAGAAGTAATATCCTTTCAATTTCGAATAGGTAATCTAAAATAAGAAATTAACGCCAATATCAAAATAGCAACCATAAAAAATGGCTGTAATTGATTAATTAAATTTCAATTAAAAATCGAGCTTAACATAATCAATTATTAGGAAATACCTATCGTTTCAGATATAACTAGTCTGTTTTTTATCAAAGCCTAAATTTCGCCAATCTAGTATTGTGACTTACAAAGCTTACTATTCTGTAGGGCCGCGTCTTCACACGGGATATCGCCAGATTCTTCAGCCCCACAAACTATCAAAACCATAATAAACAAGACGTTAAAAATCCACCCTTTGATTTAACTTCATAATTTAATCGTTTGTAAATAATTCAGAATGATCTAAAAACAACAAATAAATCAGTTAATACTTATTTACCTAAACACAACTGCGCCTTGGCGCAGTTGTTGCTTTTGACCCTAGGACGCTTTCCACTTTAACGCATCGTTTCACATAAAAAAGCAAAATGAGCAAACGCCAAAGACTCAACGCGAAACACCAAGTATTATTCTGAGATGCAAGAAACGTAACTGCCGTAACTCGGGTTGTCAAAGTAGCTGCCGCCCCAGGAGAGGTACACCCACTTGAAACCTGAATATTGAGGCGAGGCCGACCAGTAGTATTTGCTAGTCGGCCAAGATTTCGCTTTAAACAAAGCGTGTTGATCATCAACATCTTTGTATTCTTCATATAACGAATCTAACGCCTCTTTCGTTGGCAGTGTCCAGTTGCTACGACCATGGTAATTATTGTTCGCTAAATATTGGCACCATCTCTCCGCTTGACCAGTGTTATTAAATAACGCCGCCTTAAACCCATATAAACCACGCCCTTCAGTTTCAGTGTATGTGTCAGAATAATCTGAATAGTGAATGTTCTTAAGGTAACTCAGTTCAGGGTCTGGCGTGTACCACACATTAGGGTTATTGGTTGATGGCAACACCGGTAAACATGCAAACCCACCGCCAGGACACGGATAATTGCCCGCCTCAAACGTAACACTGGCTGTGGTTGAGTCCACCACCTCGCCATTAGGGCGCTTTAAATGGGCAATAATATCGACCGAGCCTGCGTCTGTATCACTAACCTTCACTACCGTATGCCCCTTATCGTCTGTCGTTGCGGGGCTCACACTTACACTCGCGCTGTCACTAGACAGACTATCTGCACTTATCGGTAATCCCGCCACTGGGTTACCGTTAGCATCTTCCACGGTCACTTGTAACGTATCTTGCGCTTGACCGTCTGCTTCGGCCTTATCTTGGGTCACCACTAACCCCGTCTCGTCGGGGAACCTCGCCGTGTCTGCATCAGCAAGGTATGTCAACTCTGGGCTGGTTAACACATTTTCTGCATCCCCGTTGTCTGTCACCTTAAAACGGTAGCTCCCGGCTTTTGTGCTAGTCGTGGTCAGCGTTGTGACCTTGCCTTGGCTATCGGTATTAGGAGTGATATTTACATCCTCTTCCGACAGGCTGCCACTTAACCTCGTGATATTGATTCCATGTGAGCCTGCCGGCTGGGTCACCGTCGCCAATGTCACACTCTTCCCGTTTGCCACTACGCTGTAACGCTTCATGTTTAACGTCATTTCGGGACTCGCTAAACACGTGACGTAATACGGGGTGCTTTGGTCATAGTCTTTAGTTTGACCATCTTCTATCCAAAACCCTTTCATACTGTCACCGTCTGAGGCCAAATACGGTTTCTTTGATGGCCAAGCCTTTAAACCCTCCTTGTCATGGTCGTTTAAGTGCGCTTGACGCAACGCTGTTAGGTCCTGTACGGTCGGTAACAGCCCCAAGCTTTTACAATACGAGTCACCTGATACTGCATTGAACCCTGCTATTGTATTAGTCGCGTGGCTGTCCCACACAGCGCTCACGTTGTACCCTTTTCTATACACGTCTGAATATCTCTCCGGCGCTGTGAACGTGTGCTTGTTGTTATCATCCAGTGAGTCCCATGTTACGACGGCATCGTTCGGTTCAACGCGCAGTTTTAATAATCCAGAGGCAAATCCATTATATTCATCGGCCACGATGTAACTGATGTAGTTAATCCCCACCATCCCTGATGTAAACTTGAACGCTTTGTTGGTGATTGAATCTTTATCTGCCGGTGACACATCTGCGGTCCAACTTGTCACTTCCAACAGTTGCCAATCACCGCCATCCGGATCGATGATATTTAAACCCTCAAGCTTAGATAAATCCAACGTCACTGCTTCACTCGAGTGCACAACTAAAGAGTTGTATTCATTAATGTCGTATTTAGGTATCGCAATATTCGGTGCTTGGTTAGCCTCTTCAGAAAATGTGATGTAAATCACCCCAAGCTTATCATCACCGCTTTTACTGTTTTTAACCGTGAACACTACTCGGTTCCAGCCCGCTAATTCTGGCGGCGTGAAAGTAATCTTGTTACCATCAAGCGTAGTGGTGCCCAGGTTATCTTCCATGCCTTGTACGGACAAAGAATCTGCTTCTATCGCATCGCCCTCTTGCCAGTCACTGCCCAATAAGGATTTCACATCAAAGTCTTTCGAACCGTCATTTAATGTCATCACACCGGATATCGGTGGCAATAGCGGTTGGTGGGCTGTGGTCGCCAACACTTCTAAATGCACGCGCGTGCTTAGGCTCCCGGCTTGATTGGCCGTGTACTGGTAATCACAATGGGCACCCTGCTGTGCTTTTAACATCAACCCAAGACCACTAATATCCGGTTGACCGCACCCTTCCCCCGTTACCGTGGCATCCGTCAGTTGGATTTGATCGCCGCGCACAAAGTTTGAGACGTCAACCAGCGAACGCACACCCGGCTTTACGACACTGAAACCGTCCATAGCCAACATTTTTACCGTTGGTGTAGGTGGACTTGGTGGCACAGGGGATGGCGAGCTGCCGTCACTGCCCCCGTCACAGCCTGTGAGTAGCACCGCAATGCACATTCCAAGGGTTTGTAAACGAAACGCTTGTTTTTTCATGTTCTTTTCACTTATTGAAGTCACGAGCAGTCATCCTACTCGCCTGTATTATCTGCTGCTCAATGAAAGAAGGGGTCGGTTATAAGCCAGCTTCAAACATTAGGACAAAGGCATCTCGATACGTCCCGCTTTTTAGCGTATCCATCGGCTGATCGGTAAAATCAACCTTTAATTGAGCTTTAGCTTGAGACCGACTCAACGGCAATATTTTTGCTTTATTATCGCGGTTATCTATCTTTGGAACACCATTGACAATTAACGATTGGACATCACAGCCAGACACACAGGTCAGGTTGTATTTAATGTCGCCGCTGTCACTCACATCAGACTGCAAATGGAATAGGCCGTCGGGATTGGTCGACGGTTGTAGTCCCATGAGTACTCCATTCGGAAAATCCCCTGTGGCTGTCAATGTATACTTGGTTTCTCCACTAACCCTCTGATAGCCATGGTACTGCGCTGCGATAATGCCATCCCCTGTCACTGTGATGTCATCTAGTCTAGCCGGCTGATAATTAAGCGACATATATAAGGGCACCACCAGCGTGTTTCGCACCCTAACTCCTTGGCGGTAGTAGTCATAAGGAACGGTTAGGGTAACATGCCCCGTATAAAGGCCCTGCTTAGCATTATTTTGCTCAAAGGCTTTAGCTAAGGTGGCACCATCAATTGCTTCCAATAACGGGCGATAGTGCGTAAAAGGCACTTCGTTACTAGTAAGATCAATTTTGACATCACCGGTACCTGTTCCAGTGGTTTGCGCAATGTCACCGTTGATGTTGGTTTGGGCATTGCCCCCCTCAACCTTCTCGTGAGAACTAAAACTGGCTAAGCGATATTGCACCCCGCTTACAGTAAGCGGCATGGACACAGATCTCCCATCAGGTCCCTTTAAGTCCAAGCTATATCTGTTTTGACTAACGCTACCGGGAATCACACTGTTGCCAGTGGGCAGATTAATAGGCAAATCCCACAATGCCGGGGTGATGCGTCCACCCACCGTAACGGCTGAGTACCATTGCAGCTTCTTGCCAACTAAGCGCCCTTCCATATCAGCGGCATGACATTCCATAGACAACAAAGCCAACAAAACACTGACTAAGAGTGCCAATTTCATTTTGTCCCCTTGTGTGTACTGAGCAACTGACCTGATTTTAGAGTAATGTCGTCTTTGTAGGTCATATGGTGAGTTGATAAGCTGACCTTAATGCTATCAACGTCTTGCATATTCTTGGGTAATGAGACGTTAAGATCTCTGCCTGCAAGGGTATATATGACCTTATTGCAATCTTCACGAGTTTTCCCAACAGTGCCCGTTGAGCAAGTATCTAATACAGCATGAAGATAAGTATCTGCATAGTTGTGTAGGTGGAACGTTTTCCCTTTAAAGGACATCTCGTAATTGAACGGCGCGTCTTTTTCTGCAGGCACAATAAAATACGGTGCAAACCCCACTGCTACTTGAAGCGCTTGTTTGTTCGCCTCACCTTTGGCGAAATACGGGGTTGGCACAAAAGTGACTTGGTACATATGATCTTTGGTTTTGTCTGCACCGACTTTCGGTTGGTAGCTAACCTCAAAGTTCTTTTGCAACCTAGGGTCAATGACAGTGCGGGCAGGACGTACGGCAATATCCCAATCCGGCAAGTTGTTTCGGGTCAAAGGGGTTTTCACAAGCTGGCCGTCTTGCGTTGTAACTTTACTCATAGCAACTTGAATAAACTGGCGGTAGTCCTCAGAGTTCGTAATAGTGAAGTGCCCTTTATCGTTGTCCGCAAAGGTCATCATGTTATCAATGCCAATTGCATGGCTTGATAGCGGTGCCACCGCGATAATTAAGGCTGTAAGGATCTTTTTGTTCATCTTCATTTCGTGATCTTATGCGGTTGTAGAAGCGCTTTGCGCACTGTCAACAACGATTAATGAATGCAAATTATCAAGCACAGTTTGTTGTGCGATCGTATAATCCGCTTGTAGGCGAACGTAAATATATTCACTGTCACCAATGTATAAGCTTGTAGCACTTAGACCTACCTCTTTTAAACGTATTGCAATTTCTTGGCCCTCTTCGAGGTTAGTAAATTTACCAACGTAAAGCAGCGCGTTATTTTTTTGTAAATACTTTTGCTGATTCCAAGGTATTTTCTCTTCTTCATCGTTAAGCCCCGGTAAACAATACGCTTGGGTATAAGCATCCGTTGCCGCATAGGGCGAGTACAAGCACACGTTTTTCTTCGTGATCAATGTAAAATTTGCATCTTTTACATAATTCACTCGGTAAACGCCATCATCAGAAAGTTGCTCAACCGACTGACACCCATCACCTAGGCAGTTCACGCTGCTAGTGATTGGCTGTCCGTACAAATTACTTAAAACAAATACGTGACTTTGCAACGGTGTGACCCTACTGGTTACACTGTGGTACATACCCGGCATCATAAATTGTTGATACGCAGTGTTATCTACCAACACGTTTTCTGATTCAGCATCCAGATTAATATTGATATCTGTATACGGGTCAACGCCTAGCACTTTTTTTCTGTTGGTATCAACGCTGTCTTCATATTGACGATTACCACCTTTACTAAGCCCGTAATGCACCGGTACGATACGCGATGAACTATCTTTTAATGTCGGCGCAATTTCGACAAATGATTGCCCTTGTTTCGACGTTAGCACTCCTCCTTCGCTTGAAAGCACTTGGGTATTACTAATATTCCCCGACAATGAACGCTCACCACGAGAGTCGATATAACCGTAACCACTGTAGTTAAACACGTCATTATGACCACTCGCCACCACAGATAAATCACTTTCATTGTCTACTCTCTCACCGAACTTAATACCCGCTGTGGCGGAGAATGTCGCATTATCGTCGCTTTTAGTATAAGTCGCACTGTGTTCACTGTATGCCATATCGGTGTCGTTAAACGCCATTGCCGACCGTGAACTCAAACTGTCATTAAAGCTATATCGCCAAGATACCATGGTATTGACAGCTTCATGCCTGTCGTTGTTCTCGCTATATGTGCTATTGATATTCAAGGCACCAAGCGGCAACGCGCGAGTCCAACTTAGTGACAAGTTGTGAGTACTTAATTCGTTACTGTTTTCTTTATCATCTGCTAGATAATTAAAATAACTCATAAAAGCATCTCCCCCGAATAAGGGTGTTGTGTAGTTCACACTCCATTCGGTGTAACTTTGGTCGCCAAACAACAAGCGTGGAAGCGGATGAGGTGTATTTTCCAAGCTCACCTCTCGGTAAGAGGTTGAAATAGGACCTAGCCCAATCACACCGTACCGATAGCTTTCGCCAGTATTAAACAACGCACCTGTGTAACTGACGTTCAACTTGTCACCTAGGGCCCAAGCACTACCGAATTGAATCTCGCTGTCCGATAAATTGGACGTCGCACCAATGCCTAACAAAGTATTTTCAGAATAACGGTATGATGCCGCACCACGGGCATACGTTCTGTCGCTATCTGAAATAGTCAGGTGATGAAACTCGTTAATATCAGTTTGAGCACCCTCATCTAAAACACCCGATTCAATTCTGTAGTCCCAGTCGTTTACGTTCAGTGAAAACTGTTCTGTGTTCACTACCTGACGCTGCTCTCTCAGGATTTCGTTATTGCCCTGCTTTAACACCAAAGTAACAGTGTAAATACCCGTAGGAAGCCTGTCATAACCGATGGATTGCTCCCCTTGAGCAACAACTTTCTCGAACAGCAAACGGTTACTTTGATAAACCTCCAGTTGCGCGTCTTGTGGCGCGAAGAAGTGAATCCGCTGGAGCGCTTTATGCTCACCTTTGACCAAATTTTGGCTCGAACCAAGAGTGGCCCTAACACCAGCATAATTTGCCCCGTAGCCTAAAAAATCAGTGCTATTTAACGATCGAGTATTACGATCCTGATAACCAAATACTATGTGTTTGTCTTTTACATCTAAGTCATAAGCTGCACGGTAAATATTTAAATCACTGGACTCTGATACATATTGCGAATCAACCGAGAAGTAACCATAGGGTAAACCGAGTATCGCGTTATTGGTCCAGCTAACGTTACCGTTATTGTTACTGTCTGTATAAAAATACGCATCGGAATAGTTGATGAAAGCGTTGTTTTCTCGTTTCTCAGGGTAATAGTCGACCTCGCCCGCTGTGTTTGTCAGCATTTCTGGGGAGACGAATATACGTAGTTTGCTATTGTCAAAATCAAACACATACTCAGCATGGCCGCTTTTGACCAGAGGCATGCACAAAGCTAGCTCACCTTGACAGTGCGGGTTAGCTTCTATGCCTTTTTTCAATGTTTCAACAATCGCATTTATCGCTATTGGAGACAGTTTATGTTGGTCTAAATACTGGCTTAATGTTTTTACAGAGTCCGACTCTGTGTCAACGCGATATGTTTCATAAGTCACTAAGGAACCCACACTCACCGATGACCCAGCACCCGCGACTTCCACCTCAATTTTTTGGGACTGCTCTTCAAAAAAATCAGAAAACGCTGGTGGGTATACTTCGTCGGTTAACGGTGAGGCCAAGACAGAAAGACTGTGCAACAAGCAGGTGGCCACCAGTACTAATAAGTACGCACTCTTCACAACTTAACCTCTGCTGATAGCCCCAGCACACCGTAACACTGCTGATTGTCACCACTTTGCGGTAAATTGGGATATTGAACTTCAAGTCGGTGTTGATGAACGCTACCGTTGAATGTTTGGCCCCCATGACCACCTTCGTCACTATTAGTTGGAGCAAACGGTTTTCCATCTAAAGTGAAGGATAAACCGTTCAACGGTACCAGCCCGGAGTTACCTTCGCAGTAATGCTGAGAAACCGGCAAAGTCAATGAATATTCTAATATTTCACCAGATCGATTTTTTACTCCAAAATCAATATTTAATGGTTTGAATGCCTGTAACTTAGTATCGTAAAGGGCTTGATAGTCTCTCTTGCCTGTTATCTCAATATCACCAAAATTATTATCCTTAAATATGGTCACTTCTGGTGTAAATGTGTGAACTATAGTTGCATTTGCGCTATTTGAGATTAAACAAACACACAAAACGGATAATTTAATTAATTTATAAGGGCTCATATATTTTGACTACTTAATTTGTCAAAAATGAAAAATCACCACTGCAATAGAGCAGTGGTGTTTTTTAGGACACCGTGTAAAGGTTCACGCCTCTGTTGGAGCGATCGCGACTACAGCTTGGACGACAACATGCTCCCCCTGTTCTGCTTCAAATATAACATCGTCGGATTGCTTAACTCTCAAGTTCGTTGTGTTGTGATCCTTATCTTTTGAAAGCGGAACACCCTTTTTCAGCTCCTGGCCATCAGCCATTATTTGAAAAGCACCTGCATCATCTTCAACTAGGAAGTTACCGTCAGAAAACTGTCGGCTTACCAATGTCGCATTGTAGCTAAGTGGATCTATGTCCTTTGAAGGGTCGTAAGGTTTTAATTTATCACCGCTGTTTTTCACCACTTTGAAACCTATGGTGGATGAATTAGTCAGTTTTACACCACCTGCAGCGGTATTACTAAACACTAACTGACCGTTATTGAAGTCTTGCCCCGGGTCAACTGGTACGATGAAGTAGGTTCCATCGGTATCAGTTTGCGCAGGCACAGTACCTGCCCACTGAAAAGCTGCCTGACCAGGTGTATAGCCATCGGCTATAGCTTGGGTTGCCGTCACACATAATGCCGATAGTAGAGCAGCTGTAACTACTGTGTTTTTCATTTTTAATTTCTCTGTTAGAAAATGGTCAATTACCGAAAACGCCAATGAAAAACATCCTTCACAAAAGCGGATGAATTAGTAAGACAATATTCATTAGCGATTCCAGAGCGTTTTTATGCCTTTTCTAACCCAAAATAAAATAAAAAATTTTTTTCATGTCGAAAAAATATTTTATAGAATTATCAGTAAATTTCTAAATTATATAAGTTATTATTTAAAACAATGCGTTGAGTAGACTTGCTCTGTAATTCACTTTGTAAGCCCAGCCCTCCTAATCTAGCCGGTAATCGCCCCACACGACAATTTTTTGTATTTGCTCAGACTCACTATTTTGTCAACGCTTTGACCTTTGTTGAAGTTTCACCAACTAGTATGTCTTGGTTTCTTAGGCTCAAGTCCAACAAATAGCTATATAGCCGATGCATGACCGTTTCAGATAGCAACCGTCCATGGTAACCCTATCGCTTTTTCCAAGACTTGTTCGAAGCACATGGCTTTGGCAATAAGTCGTTGGATTGCGTGGATTCCCTCAGTTGCACATGGTGAAACCCTCTTTCTGCGTGACGAGCGCTATAACGTATATGATTTACTCTTATTGCTGATTGAACTCAGCTGAGCAGCTAGTTATTGAATGGGTTAACACACCAAGCCCATAAAAAATGCACAGATTTATAGTTAGCAATACTCTGTATGCTACAAGACAACTTACATGCCTAAAAAGCAAACACTATTGAGAGAACTTTTCTACAACCACTCTGTAACCTATACTTGCGGCAACAATTAAGACGACAAACTTGACCATGTTGATAGCATCCAGAACAAAAAGAATACTCCTTGCGTTTATTGTCCTCATTCTATTGATTAGCATAGGATCCGTTGGTGTTTACCAATTATCCAAATCCAATCTTCATCGAGAGGTAAGAAACTCTCTTGAAGTAGGCAAATCACTCATGGACAAACTGGTTAAAAATGCAGATGTCGCGAGTCAGAGAGCTCTGCCTTATGCCAAAATGGAGTGCGAACAAGCATTGCCCTACATTAGGGATTTAGTTGTCACGATCCCTGATGTACAAATGATTGCCTTAGCGAAAGGGAACCACGTATTTTGTGGTTCTTTGGTCGGAAAACGTGACTATATCGTCCCGAGTTATCACTTCTCTGGTGATGAGTTGGTCTTAGTATCGAGCCTACCTGATAAGCCAAATACTCCTGCCCTTATATTTAAGAATGAAGCAGGCGATACTGGCGTCGGAGTATCCGTCAATAGTTACTACCTCACAAATATCCTGTCTCTCACCTTAAAGGACCTAGATACCTACCTTAACGTGGGAGAAAAATGGATCAACAAGGCTGGACAAATTTCTGACCAACCTCTTCCTGTCACAATTCAGGTAGAGTCAAAGGATTATCCGTATCGATTGCAAGTCTCACTGTTTCATGACGACTATATGAACTACCTTCTGTCTCATAAGCGTTCAACAATTTTTATCATTATTTTGTTTGCTCTCTCGATGAGCTGGCTCATATTCGTCGCAACAGGCCAAACGCCATCAATGGAAGACAAATTGCGCCAGGCTCTCGCAAATAATGAGTTCGTTCCCTACGTTCAACCTTACGTTGATAAAACTAACAAATTTGTAGGCTTTGAAGTGTTGGTTCGTTGGCTAAGCCCTAAAGAAGGGTTGATAAGACCAGACCTCTTTATACCGCTAGCAGAAGACTCAGGGCTCATTATCCCAATGACGAAATCGCTTATGCATCAAATCTCTAATGAGCTTGCAGCATGCTCACAGTCTTTACCACCAGATTTTTCTGTCGCTTTTAATATCTCAGCGAAACATTGCGTAAACAGTGAGCTTTTAGAAGATAGTCTAGAGTTTTTATCATCGTTCCCTGAGAAAAAGGTTCAGCTGTGCTTGGAGCTTACCGAGCGAGAACTTGTCAGAGACACAGACGAAGCACGGGCTCTGTTTCACTCATTAAGTGAACATGACGTTAGCCTAGCCATAGATGACTTTGGCACAGGCCATTCGAGTTTGAGCTACTTACGCCAGTTCCGCTTCGACATACTCAAGATAGACCAGAGCTTCGTTCAAATGATCGGTAATGATTCAGTCTCTGCACATATCGTCGAAAACCTCCTCGACCTAGCCTCTCGTTTAGGTATGAAGACAATCGCAGAAGGCGTAGAAACCGCTGAACAAGCTGAGTATTTACGGAGTCATAATATCGATTGCCTTCAAGGGTACTACTTCGCGAAACCAATGCCCTTGAAAGATTTCATACAACAGCTTGAGCAAAACTAATCCATTCTCTAATGCGAGTGAATCTTTACAGGAGCGCCCCCTATCCGGGGAAACTCCTGTAAAGAGTGACACATTTGCATGAATTCTGACTTCGGTCTACGTCAATCATAATATTTACTCCCCTCCAGCCTCTTAGCACTTTCCTTAGCAACTTATGAGCAGAGTATTAGTTTCTTACTAAACAGCGAATATTAGCCAAAGGTCTAAATTTCATTCTTATTTCCACTTACCCAAACAGAGCAAATTTTTAAACTTATCTCGAAAAAAATAAGAGCATAAGTCTACAACGTCGGAAGCTAAGCAACTGATTACTTCTCTGTCTATTCAAACACTAAGTTAAACCATCGATTTCGGTCGCTGAAGAACGGTAGCGTACCGTAAAGGAAATTAGGATATGAAACATAAAGGACTTATTCGTTCTCACGAGGTGGAGTTTGCATTTCTTTACCGCCTTACTGATCTTGCTGTTATCGTCTCATTCATGCTTTTTTTAATCCTGAATGATGTCAACACATCGATAGAGAAGGATTACGTTATCTTGTCTTTCGTCAGCAGTGTGACGTTTTTCATCATTGCCGAAAGCGGAAAGCTCTATCGCTCATGGCGAACCAGCTCATTCAAAGACCAAGTATTCATCGTTTGTGTCTCATGGCTTGTAACCTGTGCATTCCTGTTTATGGTGTTGTACTTTTCCCACGTCCACACCTTATTTGAACGCTACATTTTAGCTACTTGGCTATTAGTCACCCCTATCCTTCTGCTTGCATGGCGCTCAATATTTCGAATCGCTTTGGCTTACATGCGAAAGCTAGGCTACAACACACGAACTGCAATTATTATTGGCCAGACACCACATGGGCTGACTTTAGCTAACGAATTAGAGAGTCGCACTGAACATGGTGTGTTATTTGATGGCTTTTACGACGAACGTTCTCAAGATCGTTTGCCAGAGTCTGACTATCCAATTAAAGGCAACGTCGGACTTGCATTAGAAAGAGCAAAGCGTGGCGAAGTCGATTACGTGTACATCGCTATGCCTATGCATGCTAACGAAAGAATCGCTCTGTTTCTTAATCAATTCTCAGACACAACGGCGAACACTTATCTGATACCGGATTTCTTTACTTATAACCTGCTGCATTCACGTTGGGATCAGATAGGTCAGGTCCAAACATTGAGTGTATTTGACACACCCTTTGCTGGTATTTCCTCTTGGGTAAAACGCTTAGAAGACATCGTATTATCGAGCATTATTTTACTTCTGATTTCACCTGTACTTCTGGCTATTTCCCTCGGAATCAAACTGACCTCCAAAGGTCCAGTTATTTTTAAGCAGTATCGTTACGGCTTGGACGGCAGAAAAATCGAAGTGTGGAAATTTCGTTCAATGACGACCATGGAACAAGGTAATGACGTAAAACAAGCCACAAAGAATGACCCTCGTATTACACCATTCGGCGGGTTTCTGCGTCGCACTTCCCTTGATGAACTGCCTCAATTTATCAATGTTCTTCAAGGCACCATGTCTATCGTTGGTCCCCGCCCTCACGCCGTGTCACATAATGAAGAATATCGCCAGATCGTCGACCGCTACATGCTTCGTCACAAAGTAAAACCAGGCATCACAGGGTGGGCACAAATCAATGGTTATCGAGGTGAAACTGACACGCTCGATAAGATGGAAAAGCGCGTTGAGTTCGACTTGGATTACATCCATCACTGGTCAGTTTGGATGGATATCAAGATTATCTTTTTAACCATTTTTAAAGGATTTACTGGTTCAAATGCGTACTAAGTGCATCACAATGAAAGTTATCCCAATAACCGTCGCAATTGCTATGAGCTCAGCGAGTGTTATGGCTGAGCCCATGGCGTATAAAACGGATTCTGGGATTGAATTCATCCCTACCTTAGGCGTGTTCTACGAAGGTGATGACAACATCAACAAAGCCGATCGTGGAGAGAACATTGAATCGGTCAACATTTGGGGGATAGAGCCTGCCCTGTTGGCTAAAATTGAACGTAATCAATACCGAGCAAATGTGCTTTATAAACTAAGTGCTGGATTCTCTTCGGATGACCAAAATGATTACGACGACCATACCTTTCAATTTACCAACTTTTTCGAATTCAATCACCGTAATCGACTGGTTATCGACTATCAGTTCCGCGCTCAACATGAAGAGAAAGGTGAAGACTTCACCGAAGGACAAGGTAGCTTGCTCAACAGCCCTATTGAGTTTCATCGCAATGACTTGAGAACAAACTATGTGTTCGGTTCTGAAGGCTCAAAAGGTAGGTTGGAGTTTGGTATTGGATACCGTGACAAAACATACCAAAACTATCGTGATGGACTGCCAGGCAAGCCTGATGCAAAGACTAAATACAACGACTTTCGTGCACCGAGCGCCCACATAGAGTTTTATCTTCGAGCGACACCTAGAACATACTGGTTGGTTGGTACTCAACAAATGAGCACGGATTACCTTTCAGACAACCCTGTAGTGCCATCAAAAGACAGTTACTCTGGTTTCTATTACACCGGCGCACAGTGGGAAGTCACAGGGAAAACCAAAGGTATCGCCCGCTTGGGTTATCAAGTCAAAGACTTCGATAGCCATCAACGTGAAACCTTCAATGGATTCAGTTGGGACATAGGCTTGGAGTTGCAACCTCAAGAGCAATCGCTCATCACACTCAAGACCACCCAAGCAGCCGTCAGTCCTGATCAAGATGGTGATTACGATTTACAAACTCGCTACCTCATCGATCTTAAACACGACTGGAATAGCTACTTAGCAACCCGCTTAGGGGCCCTATATCAACAAGATGACTACACGGGTATTACACGTAATGAAGACCGATACGCGCTATCTGCAGGTCTTGATTACCAAATAAAGCGTTGGGTCTTATTGCAAGCGGATTGGCGCTATCAGGATAAAGATTCTAATTGGCAAGGCTACAGCTTCGAGCAAAACATCTGGTCTCTTAGTGCTCGATTCTCTTTGTAATAAGGAATGTGAATGAACTTACTAGCAACGTTATTTAGCTTAGTACTTGTGCTTCTTAGCACACCTTCTTTTGCCAGTGCCAATGAGCAAGATTACTTACTCGATACTGGTGATACCATCTCGGTTCAAGTCTACGGTGAGGAAGATCTTTCCATAAAGAACATCCTGATCACTTCAGACGGCTATTTTGATTATCCCTACTTAGGGCGAATTAAAGCCATCAATAAGACCCCAAAACAGCTCAAGTATGAGATTGAAACCGGACTGAAAGGTGACTACCTAATCAATCCTAAAGTAATGGTGGCAATCAATAGCTTCCGCCTTTTCTACGTAAATGGTGAAGTCCGAAAGCCTGGTGGATTCGAATACCAGCCGGGATTGACGATTGAAAAAGCCATCGCACTAGCAGGAGGCTTAACGGATCGAGCGTCCCGCAAGAGCATTAATCTTACTCAACACGCAACAGGTAATACGGTTGAAAGCGTCAGTATGCAACGCTCTGTAGAACCTGGCGACATTGTATTTATCGATCAGAGCTTCTTCTAATGACAGGCAACTCAATGAACGGAACTCATTCTACTCAAGCCCCTACGAATCAAGTCCCACTGATTCGTTTTGGGCATCATTTTAGAACCCTTAAGAAGAACTGGCTGAGTATCTTAGCATTCACCATCATCTTCTCACTTACGTGTACTTGGTATATCTACTCGAAAAAATCAGTCTACCAAGCCACTGCCACCCTTCTCATCCAAGAAGAGCAAAAAAGTGCACTTTCGATTGAGGAAGTTTACGGTGTCGACACCACGAAAAAAGAGTACTTTCAAACTCAAATCGCGATTCTTAAGTCAAACCATATCGCAGATAAAGTGATCACCAAATTGAATCTGGTTAACCATCCAGAGTTCACTAGTTCGAGCGGTATTAAGCAAAAAATCGATGAAATTAAAGCGATTCCTTTCGTTCAAGATTTATTGCATGTCGCACCGAATCCAAAAGAAACCTCACAACATACCAAGCCGTATTATCAAGCGCTTCAAACGTTCAAGAGAAAGCTGGATATTGAACCGGTCCGTAATACACAGTTGGTAAAAATTCGTTTTCGCTCTACCGATCCACAACTGGCAACCACCATCGCGAACGCAGTAGGCCAAGCGTATATCGATGCCAACTTTGAAGCGAAGTTGGTTGTAACACAAAATGCAGCTACATGGCTCACCAATAACTCGCAAAAACTAGAAGAGCGCTTAAGAGCATCAGAACAAGCACTACAAGATTTCTTAATGCAAGAAGGCTTAATCGATATCAATGGTATCGATGACATCTATGCCAATGAGCTTGAAGAACTAAACCGTAAACTCAACGCCGCTGTAAACAACCGCATTGAAGCACAAACATTAATTCAACTGCTCAAGCGTAAATCGACACAAAATATCGACAGCTTGCTATCGATTGATGAGTTTGCAAACCAAGCTCAAATTCGTGATTTAAAGATGTCGGAAGCCCAAGCCGCTAAAAATGTCTCTGAGCTGTCTCAACGCTACGGCCCTAAACATGATCGTATGATTCAAGCCAAGGCGCAGTTGGCTTCCATACAAGAACGAACTGAACAATTGATTCGAGAAATTTCGTTCAGTAAACAGCAGGACTTACTCGCAGCAAAAGCGCAAGAAGACATGCTTCGTGCTGAGCTGGATAACAAAAAATCTGATTTCCAAATGCTAGGATCGCAAAAGGCACGATACGAACAACTTAAGCGTGAAGTTGAATCGAACAAGGATCTCTACGAAGCGTTCTTGAATCGCGAAAAAGAAACCAATGCCACTAGCGATTATAAGAATGTCACCGCTCGATTTACTGACCCTGCGATCGTGCCTCTGTTCCCAATCGCACCTCAACGAATGAAACTCGTGCTGATAGCTACCTTCTTTGGCTTTGCTATCGCATGTGCCCTTGTGATCATCCTTGAAACACTGCGCGAAGTCATTCGTACCTCTTCTGATGTTCAAGACAAGCTTGGAGTCACCTGCTTAGGTACGATTCCGAAAGTGAAAAAGCGTGCTCTTCGCCAAAAAGGCGTTACCTACTCAGCTTATTTGGACCAAGACGAAAAACTGTTCAGCGAAGCGTGCCGCTCCGTCCGAACCTCGTTATTGCTGAGACTAACGAACTCTAAGCAGAAAATCTTGCCATTTACTTCTGCCATTCCTGAGGAAGGCAAGACATCAACCAGTATTAATATGGCTGTCTCGTTCTCAACCATGGAAAAGGTACTGCTGATTGACTGCGACCTGCGAAGACCCTCATTAGCAAAACGCTTCAACCTTCCAGAATCAAGCCCAGGTTTAACCAACATACTAACGATGGATACGCCTTTGAGCGAATGCATCATCAGAAATGAAGAGGCGAACTTAGATGTGTTGTCTGCCGGTATTATTCCACCAAATCCACAGGAGCTATTGGCATCTGAACGTTTTGAAAAACTCCTTGAGTACCTAAAGAGTAAGTATGACCGAATCATCATTGACACCCCACCTCTGCTTTCAGTAAGTGATGCTCTTATTCTTGGTCAAAAAGCCAATGGGTTGATTACTGTTATTCGCTCCGAGTCAACTAAAGCTTCACTGGTTAACGTAGCGTTATCCAAACAAATTCAACATTCAATACCATCTCTTGGTGTGCTTATCACTCAGGCAAAATCTAAGGAAGGAGAAACACTTTATGTCCAAAAGTACGCCTACTAATCAAAGCATGCAGTGGTATCAGTTGCTAAAGAGCCAAGAGCGCCCCGTCCTCATCTACCAAATGGGAAAAGTGGGTTCGAGTGCATTGGAAAAATCCATTCCGAATTCGATTCACTTACATGACCTGATGTCGATACAAGCGAGTAAACAGATTTCACCCGTTCGTGCTCAACTGCACAAACCCGTTACGAATCAGATAAAACGTTTACTCAAACGAACCATCATGTGCCACATGCTTAAACGTAAGCAACAGGTTCGTATTATCTCTTTGGTGCGCGAGCCAGTAGGTAGAAACATCTCTATGTTCTTTCAGTCACTGCCATTTTGGATGGCGGATAAGTATCTAAAAGACGACAGCGCGGTACGTTCAGAGCGCCCTCAATTGCTCCATGAAGCGTTTGAAGAACATGTGAACCATCAATACCCATTAGAGTGGTTTGATAATGAAATCAAAGCACTGACAGGCATTGATGTTTTTGCTCAGCCCTTTGATCAAGCAGTGGGTCACCAAATATACCAAAACCACAACTTTTCACTCATGGTTATTCGTATCGACAAACTCGACCAATCACAACAAGCCATTAGTGAATTTCTACAACAAGAGGTGACTGTTGTTCACGACAACCAAGCCGACAATAAGTGGTATTCCCCTCTGATCAAAGAGTTTAAACATTCATACCAGCCAAAGCCTGAGTTTGTCGAGGAGATGCTGTCATCAAAACTGACCAAGCATTTCTTTGCTGAGCCTGAAATCGAACAGTTCAAACAAAAGTATCTAGCGACTGAGTCATGAAGAAGAAAATACTGCATATTATCAATGACCTATCAAAGAACGGTGGCGCACAGAAGTTTCTCGTCGACTTGGTGATGGAACACTCACCGGAGTATGAAATCAAAGTCCTCGTACTTTGCGATGACAACGATTATTTGGCGCAGCTCACTTCTCGTGGCATCGAGTGCTTTAATTGGCGGGCCCTGACGATTAAAGAGAAATGGTCTTTACTACGCTGGCCAGATCTCGTGCATGGACACTTGTACCCATCTATCTATCTGGCATTGCTTGCCGTTGGTAAAAAGCGCATTCAAACCGAGCACTGTTCATACAACCGCCGTCGTGACTACCCGTTATTTAAATTTATGGAATACCTACTTTATCGTGGGCACGATCTGACGGTCAGCATCAGTGAAAAAGTCCAAGAAGAACTGGTAAAGTTCATGCCGCATTTTGAACATAAATACCGTGTCGTTCATAACGGTGTGGATTTAGCTCGCTTTCCTCTTGTGGCTAAGTCTGGAAGCCTCTTAAGGGAGAAATCAGCCATCAATATCGGTATGGTCGGGCGACTACATGAACATAAAGATCATGAGACGCTAATCCACTCGATTGCCCTTCTTCCTACCAATTATCATCTCCACTTAGCTGGAGACGGAGCGAAACGCGGTGAACTCGAATCTCTCACTCGGAGCCTCAATATTGCCGACCGTGTTTATTTCCACGGTGTGGTATCCGATATCCCCGCTTTTTTGTCTGGCATGGACGTGTATGTTCAATCATCCCATGTTGAAGGTTTTGGTCTTGCGGCTGTAGAAGCGATGGCGGCAGGCTTGCCAGTACTCTCTTCAGATGTGCCAGGGTTAGATGAAGTCATGGGCAGCCATGAATATTTGTTCACGGTCGGTGAATCAGAGCAACTAGCAGACAAAATCTCTCGACTATGCACTACCGTTGACCTCTACGATAGCGCCAGTGAATACGCAGTAAATCGTGCCAAGTTATACACCATCGATAAATTCCGAGACGGGTACTATGGACTCTACCAACAGCTCTGCACCAGCAAGTAACCATGTACCGCTGTTTGCGGCGATTACTCTTGCGCTATTTTTTGTTCCGGTAAAGATAGGCCTTGGTGGTATTGCTCTCGCACCGTCAGATATCGCGAGCTTACTGTCACTGGGTTTTGTCGCTTTGGTTATTCTTGAAGGAAAAACCCATAAGCTGTTCCACCCTTGTATTGGTTTCTTGCTGCTGTTTACTAGCTATGTGTTCATCAATGGCATGCTGAATCGTGTTCCGCTCGTACCGTTAGTGACTGAAACCGTCCAGTGGGTAGCAATACTCGGTTTACTCGGCCTGCTGTATGCCTATGGAGCCTTCGACGATGAACGCGTGATGGTTTATCTTACTTATTGTTTGCTGGTGATATGTAGTCTTGTCGCCGCCTGGCACTTTGTGCAAGGCTATCAAAGTGGATTCAAGCTACTCGGCGTGAGCAAATACGCGTTTGGTGTGCTCTGTTCCCTACTCTACCTCTACCGAGATCGTATTCGTGTATTTCCTGTCTTGATGCTATTTGCGCTCGTACTTCTGCTTTTATCCCAAGAAAGAAAGGCATTGCTTGGCTTTTGTTTGTTGGTCTTTATCGATACTTTGTTTCTCAGGCGCCTTATACAACAAACACTCAGCGAAACTTACACATGGACAGTGCTGCTTGTTGGTGGATTGATCGCATTAGCAACCGTATCGACCACCTTGTACGTGGGCTTTGATCAGCTTGCCGATAAGCTGGAAATCACCCAAGAAGACATTATTTTCGCTAATCAAAGTGAAGCGCGTTGGGTCTCCAATTTACACCGTAAATTGCTGCTAGCAAATGGTCTCGATATCTTGCTTGAGCATCCAGTTTTGGGGGTTGGCGCTAAGATGTTACCCAACTATATGATCAACTATTTCAATTATGATGAGTTAGCCATCTATACCCATAACTTCATACTCGACACCTCGATCGAATATGGATTACTTGGTATTGCTTTGTTGTTTGGCGGCTACTTTCTATTTATGAAATCTTGCTTCAATACATTGATAGACAATAAAAAAAGCCTCTTACTCTCCATTTATGCACTAATCATGGTGTTTTTCGTAGCCGTGAATACCACCATCATTTTAATACTTTTACTACCCGTCATGATCAGTAAAAAACGGCATCATAGTCGTCAGACAGAACATCAAAAACAAGCTGATCATAACCATCAATCTGAGTTACCGATTCCGCCAATAACTCACAATTAATAACGCTGCGGAATAACAACATTAAAGTTATCAAGGATAGGATAAATGAAATATTCAATCTCTCGACAATTTGAAAAAAACCGAGAACTTCAAGCAGACAATTTTGTTTTGGTATATCAAATGGGCAAAGTGGGCTCGTCATCTATTGAACACACTCTTGGCGAAAGAAAGATCCCGAGCTATCACATCCATACCTTTGATGATCATGAAGAGTTCCACATGTATCACAACAAAAAGGACGTGAGTAAATTCTTTGATTTTAAGAACCGCACCATGTATCGCCTGGTGCTCAATAAGCGTAAGCGCATTCTACAAAAACGTGAGCATATCAAGATCGTCACACTAGTCCGAGACCCTATCGCGACCGTGTTTTCTCGTTTTTTCCAAGACTTACACCTTCAATTTATTGAAGGGAAGAAAAATGATGCTATTCATCGTGATATGGATGTGACCTACAAACATCTAGAGCACTGCTTCGATAACTATATAAACCTGAATTACTTCGCTAACTGGTTCGATAATGAACTTAAGCGTAACTTTGACATCGATGTTCTTAGGCAAGAGCTTGATAATACTCAGCCTTTCTATACGTTCAATAACGAACAAGCCAGCGTTATCCTAATTAAATGCGAACAACTTAGCTCACTCGATCAAGAGATTGGTGAGTTTCTTCAGCTTGATGACTTCGTTCTTAAAAACAGTAATGAAGCAAAGAACAAGTGGTATTCCAACATCCATCAGTACTTTAAAGAACACTACGACTTCTCGAAGCTTTTCTACATGTACGACCTGCCCCTCTATCGCCATGTTTACTCAGAACAGGAACGCGAGGCATTTAAAGACAAGTGGAAACAAACACCAGGGACGAAGTCGTGATGAAAAAAGTACTACATATTACTGAAGCCTTCGGTGGAGGCGTTCAAACGGCACTTTACAGCTACGTCCATTCATCACGTTCAGAGCCTTATGAACATTCACTGCTCGCACGCGCGCGCTCAAACGATATGACCAATGAATCGAGCAACCATGGTTTTAGCCATGCAAGATGGGTTGAGGGCAATCTGCTGCAATTTATGAAAGACGCCAACGCATTTATCTCTGAGCTCAAACCAGATATTGTTCATTTACACTCAAGTAAAGCGGGCTTTTTAGGTCGCTTTTTAAAGCTCGGTGGAGCGCGTTTAGTTTATACGCCTCATTGTTACGCTTTTGAACGTGAAGACATTTCCGGCTTTGCTAAACAGGTCTACAAAACATTAGAAAAAGTGGCCATCAGCAGGATTGATGTGGTGGCAGGTTGCAGCCAACGCGAGTGTGATTTAGCCATCAGCATCGGCGCCAAACGTGCTGATTTATTGAACAATTACGTGACATATGATAGTGAAGAGCGTCCACAAAGCTCACAACAAACCACGCTAAAACTTGTGGTACTTGGCCGCGTGGCGCCACAAAAGGATCCTCAGTTTTTACTGGATACATTGAATCATATTGCCCCTTCACAGCTGGCGCGGAAATTTGACATTACTTGGATTGGCGGTGGTGAGGCAGAGCTTGAAAATAAGCTTCGCACACAGGGGATTACGGTAACCGGAATGATTCCTCGCGATGACGTCGTGAATCTACTCAAAGACGCGGATTTGTATCTTCACACAGCCGCCTGGGAAGGCATGCCTCTCACTATTTTGGAAGCCGCAAAGTTGCACTTACCTATGGTTATTCGCTCTATCGGTGCCACGAAGGATCTTAACTATCCTTTCTTAGCGGCAACTCCAGAAGAAATGGCCAAACAGATGAGCCATTGTATCAATCACTACTACGACATCGACTTCTATCGATACACAATTGGGCTCAATGATGCGTTTAGTGAAGAAAAACAACGTCTAGCACTCAACAGCATTTATAGCTAGAGGATTCCATGCTTCAATCCATCAACCAAAAAATCCAAAACCTACCAAGTGAAAAGAAGCAATTCTTCTCACTTGGCGCTGCTACGGGGATCGTTAAAGCACTTGCAGCCTTCTTCGCTTTTTTGTTGACGCTTGTAGTATCAAGGTATTCTGATGCAGCGACAACTGGACAATTCTTTTATCTGTTCAACCTTGTCTCCCTTATCGCCGTTATTGCACAGCTTGGTTTCAATATCTCACTGGTGAAGTTCAATGCCATTGCATTTAAAAACCAAGACAGAGCGGAGCAAAGTAACAACTATCGCATCGCCTTAGTTCGTAGCCTCTTATTTAGCATTGCAGTCTGTACTTTAATTTACCTCGCACTTATCTCTTTTCCACAACAACTCAATACCACTCAAGTGACCTCCTTCTCGCTTGCCGTTTCTCTTGCGGCTATTCCTCTCCTTGTTATCGGTCAAACCAACAGTCGAGTACTACAAGCCAGCAGGAAAGTCATTGCTTCTCTTGTCGCTCTGCAACTCGGTGTTAGCTTTCTGATGGTGGTCTTGATTGTTGCAGCCAAACGAACATTGCCGATAACGACCGATACTTTGATGGCACTTCTATTAATCGCAGCAGCGCTTATTGCGTTATTGTCGACGCTTCAGTGGGTTCGTTCAGGTCAATATCAGCATGGGAAAACCGCGGTAAACCGTGAACTTAGCTATTCAGCTAAACAAGTCTGGATTGGAAGTATCTTCACCAATTTAGTCCAATGGGGAAGCTTAGTGATCGCAGGCTTTTTTATTTCTACCTCTGAGCTTGGGCTTCTTGCTGCTGCACAGCGTACCTCTTTGCTGATCGGTTTTGTCCTCATCACAATTAACTTTGTCGTTGCTCCAATGTTTGCCTCTCTCTATAGAGAAGGAAAAATGGATCGCCTACGAAACCTCAGCCGCCTTGCCTGCAGAGCCAACATCGCCGCTGCAATTATCCCCGTGATTATTTGCGTACTGTTCCCAGAGTTTGTTATGCAGTTATTTGGCAAAGAGTTTATTGCTGCCGCACCACTGCTTATTGCTTTGTCATTAGGGCAACTGATTAATGTTGCCACTGGTTCAGTTGGCTTTCTATTGCTGATGAGTGGTCATGAGAAAACAATGAAATACATCACTATTGTCTCCGGTGTCATTTCTATTGCGCTGCTGATAGTGCTCTCTCAGTCACACGGTGTGCTTGGTGCGGCTTGGGCGATCGCCATTGGCTTAGCTATTCAAAACCTTGCAGCATTGTATTTTGTGAAACGTTACTTAGGCTTCTTTCCCGTGGGGTGAATATGACCAATACCATTGCTCGATACAGCTTTATCTTAGTACTTCTGCTTACTGTCTCTTTATCACTTTGGAAGAGTTCCGATATCGACCATAGTGTGTATCAAAGCATGGAGAACTATGTTGGCGGTTCGAGTACGTTACATTTCACCTTTAGTCTTTTAATCGGCTTTCTTGCTGTATTTAATTTTCCTAAATGGGTGAAAGCAACGAAAGCAGACATGTTTGGTATCCGCCTGTTGATTGTTTTGTTGTGTATCGTTTCTCTTGAGGAGTTTAGCCAACTGTTTATCCCCTCTCGCTCTTTTAGCTTTGAAGATTTAAGTACAAATTGGATTGGTATTATCTCAGGCTATTTTTTTGCCAAGTTTATAAAAATCTTTTCTAATCAATAAGTTTATCGACAAACTCTGCACTCTAAATGACGTAAACGCGCCTGTTTCACACGGGCGTGATATACTCTTGCCCTATTCGATTAATATGAGCATCGGTTATGTCTTCACATCCAACTAAAATCACCTTCTTTGAATTCCTGACACCACTTATCACTGCAGGTAAAAAGACAATCACGATTCGTGATGAATCAGAGAGCCACTACGTGCCAAACACCGAAGTGGAAGTATTTACCCTAGAAACAGACCGCAAAGTATGTGATATCAAAATCCTATCAGTTGCACCACTGAAGTTTGATGACATCAACGAGTTCCACGCAGAACAAGAAGCGATTGAACTGCCAAAACTGAAAGAGCTTATTCGCGAGATCTACCCGAACATCGATGAGCTGTATGTCATTGAGTACGAGCTGATCAAGTAAGAACCATAAATCACTAGACGACTGGTCTAATCGCTTTTATAGTATTGCTCATGAACGCAAAAACGAACGATACACGCCAACACATACTCGATGTCGGCTACCAATTGGTAGTGACCAAAGGTTTTACTAGTGTTGGGCTCTCTGAACTGTTAAAGGCAGCGGATGTGCCGAAAGGCTCTTTCTACCATTACTTTAAGTCGAAAGAGCAATTTGGTGAGGCATTGATTGAAGATTACTTCTCTCGCTACCTTAAGATGATCACAGCCCACTTTACTGAAAGTGAAGGCTCTGGTTGCGACCGCCTTTTGAGCTACTTTGAGCGCTGGATGGCGATTGAAAATGGCCAATGTAACGCCAACAAATGCTTGGTGGTGAAGTTGAGTGCTGAAGTCTCTGATCTTTCAGAAGCGATGCGCGTAAAATTGGCTTCGGGTGCCACTCAAGTGGTGAAAGCCATCGAAGATTGTGTCCAAGCGGGCATTGAAGACGGCTCAATCCAAGTTGAGTCAGCAGAACAAACCGCCCACTTGATTTACCATCAATGGATTGGCGCAAGCTTACTCAACAAACTGTATCAGGATCGTTCCGGTTTAATGCGTAGCTTTGAGAGCACTCAAAGTATGCTAAAAGGCAAATAACGAACCACACTTAATCCGCCTTATCTTTACCCCAAAAGTACGGCGGATTTTTTAGGAATCAAAACTAGACGACTGGTCTAATAATCAATATAGGAACTTACCATGACCCAAACGCTCAACCGTCAAATCGTATTGGCTAACCGTCCAAAAGGTTCGCCTGTCCCAGAGAACTTCCGCTTAGAACAGGCTGCCATCCCTACTCCGAGCGAAGGTGAAGTGCTTTTGCGTAGCGTGTATCTGTCTCTTGACCCATATATGCGCGGCCGTATGAATGAAGGCAAATCCTACGCTGATCCGGTAGAGCTAAACGAAGTGATGGTTGGCGGGACAGTTTGTCAGGTGGTGGAATCGAAGAACTCAGACTTCCAAACTGGCGAATGGGTAGTAGCTTACACAGGCTGGCAAGATTACGCGCTATCTAACGGCGAAGGTCTGTTTAAATTAGGCAGTGAACCGACGCATCCGTCTTATGCCCTTGGTGTGCTTGGTATGCCTGGCTTTACCGCTTATGTGGGTTTATTGGAAATTGGTCAGCCTAAAGCTGGCGATACCCTAGTTGTCGCAGCTGCAACTGGTGCGGTGGGCTCTATGGTTGGTCAAATCGGTAAGCTAAAAGGTTGTCGCGTAATCGGTGTCGCAGGCGGTGCAGAGAAGTGCCAGTATGCAAAAGAGACTCTAGGCTTTGATGAATGTCTTGATCACACTGCAGATGACTTCGCAGAGCAACTAGCAGCAACATGCGACAAAGGTATTGATGTCTACTTCGAAAACGTGGGCGGAAAAGTCTTTGATGCCGTGTTACCTCTGCTAAATGTCGGCGCTCGCGTGCCACTTTGTGGTTTGATTTCTCAATACAACGCGACAGCATTACCAGAAGGTCCAGATCGTATGTCGATGCTGATGGGTAACATTCTGGTCAAACGCATCAAGATGCAAGGCTTCATCATTTTTGACCACTACGAGCAAAGCTACACAAACTTCGTCAAAGATGTAAGCCAATGGCTAGCAGAAGGCAAAATCCACTATCGCGAACATTTAGTAGAAGGTTTAGAAAACGCGCCAGAGGCATTCATCGGTCTACTAGAAGGCAAAAACTTCGGCAAGCTTGTTATTCAAACCAATCAACCTGTATAAGAAAAGATTCTTCTATGATTAAACTGCATCATTTAAATCAGTCTCGCTCAAAACGCATCATTTGGTTGTTAGAAGAATTGGGGGTGGATTATGAAATCGTGCCTTACCTTCGTGACAGCGTCACCTTCCTTGCACCACCTGAGCTCAAGAGCATTCACCCACTCGGCAAGTCACCTGTATTGGAAGATGGCGACGAGATCGTTACAGAGTCTGGTGCAATCACTGAATACTTAATTGAAAAGTATGCAGATGGACGTTTTGCACCAGTGCGTGGCAGCAAAGCTTACACGCAGTACATTCAATGGCTGCATTTTGCAGAGAGCTCAGCCATGGTTCCCCTGCTGCTCAAGATGTTTGTTGCTAAAGATGGTGCGCAGACCAATTTCCTTGCGGACTACGCCGATGCGGAAACCATGAAGGTCATGGGCTACGTTGATCAAAGCCTAGAAGGGAAAACCTACTTTGTAGAAGAGCGACTAACAGGCGCGGATTTCATGATGTCTTTTGTCGTCGATGTCCTAAACAAGTTTGGCGTCATTGAGCGCTTCCCAAACATCCAACGTTATGGTGCACAGCTCGCGACTCATCCTGCGTTTACTAAAGCAGAAGAACTTGAAGTGAAGTTCGGTTAATCGAGTTGAGACCTTCTCAAACCGTTGAGAATTTCTGTCTATTTCGGGAATCTTTGAAATAGGCAGAAACCATTCACACCAAACATGCCTGAATACCATTTATAATCCACACGACAAATAATGTTAATTGACATAAAGCCATTAATTAACAACCACTTAAAGCATAGGTGATACCTATCACACTGATTGCTAATAACAGTTTTTTTCTTCTCAATTGCAGCGTTATTCTCCTCGCATAACTTTCGGATTCATCCAAAAAACAAGATTTATTATCACTATTGCAAGGAAATTCAAATGAGCAAGAAATTGACTACAGCAGCAGGTTGCCCTGTCGCACATAACCAAAACGTTATGACTGCAGGTCCTCGTGGCCCTCAACTATTACAAGACGTTTGGTTCCTTGAAAAATTGGCACACTTTGACCGCGAAGTGATCCCTGAGCGTCGTATGCACGCAAAAGGTTCTGGTGCTTACGGTACGTTCACAGTAACGCACGACATCACAAAATACACTCGCGCTAAAATCTTCTCTGACATCGGCAAAAAAACAGAACTATTCGCTCGCTTCACTACTGTAGCTGGTGAGCGCGGTGCAGCAGACGCAGAACGCGACATCCGTGGTTTCGCACTAAAATTCTACACTGAAGAAGGTAACTGGGACTTGGTTGGTAACAACACACCAGTATTCTTCCTACGTGACCCACTAAAATTCCCAGACCTAAACCACGCAGTAAAACGCGACCCTCGCACTAACATGCGTAGCTCTACCAACAACTGGGATTTCTGGACATCACTACCAGAAGCATTCCACCAAGTGACTATCGTAATGAGTGACCGTGGTATCCCAGCTTCTTACCGTCATATGCATGGTTTTGGTAGCCACACATTCAGCTTCATCAACGCAGAAAACGAGCGTTACTGGGTGAAATTCCACTTCAAAACTCAACAAGGCATCAAGAACCTGACTGACCAAGAAGCAGAAGCGATCGTAGGTAAAGACCGCGAAAGCCATCACCGTGACCTTTACGAAGCGATTGAGCGTCAAGACTTCCCTAAATGGAAGATGTACGTACAGATCATGCCGGAACTAGAAGCGGATGAAGTCAACTTCAACCCATTCGACCTAACAAAAGTATGGTCTCAGAAAGATTACCCACTGATCCCAGTTGGTGAGTTCGAACTGAACCGTAACCCAGAAAACTTCTACGCAGAGGTTGAGCAATCAGCGTTCAACCCAGCAGCAGTAGTTCCTGGTATCGGCTTCTCACCAGATAAGATGCTACAAGGTCGTCTGTTCGCTTACGGCGATGCTCAGCGTTACCGTCTAGGTGTGAACCACCATCAAATCCCAGTGAACGCACCTCGTTGCCCTGTTCACAGCTACCACCGCGATGGCGCAATGCGCGTTGATGGCAACTTTGGTTCAACACTAGGTTACGAGCCAAACTACAAACAAGAATGGGCAGAGCAACCAGATTACTCTGAGCCACCTCTACGCATCAACGGCAATGCTGATCACTACGATCACCGTGTAGACGAAGACTACTTCAGCCAAGCGGGTGACCTATTCCGTCTGATGAGTGAAGAGCAACGTCAAACTCTGTTCGACAACACAGCTCGCGCAATGGACGGTGTACCAGAGTTCATCCAACAGCGCCACGTTCAACACGCATACCAAGCGGACGAAGCGTACGGCAAAGGTCTTGAGATTGCACTAGGCTTAAACAAGTAAGCGAACGCTGTAATCATCACGCTGTGTGATTAAAAGACATAAAAAAGGAGGTGCCCAACAGCACCTCCTGATTTCAAATCACTAATCCTTAATCACTAGCCACAACCAATGCTCAAGGAGATTCATTATGATTAACTTAGATTTCTTTAAGCTCTTTGATACCAAAGAACTGTTTATCTATTACTGATTCATCAACTACTGATTTTTAGCGACCGCTTTGATCAGTACTGATGTATCCATGCGACCTAAACCATCTCGTTGAAGGTCTGCGTATTGCTCATCCACTTTCTTAGTCAGTGGAAGTTCTAGACCCACTCGCTCTGCTTCTTGCAGACAGAAACCCAAGTCTTTGCGCATCCAATCAATAGCGAAGCCAAAATCAAACTTATCTTCCGCCATCGTATTTGCGCGGTTTTCCATCTGCCATGAACCTGCAGCGCCGTGCTTCAGCGTTTCTACAACTTGAGCGATGTCCAAGCCTGACTTCTGTGCCAGCAGCAAAGCTTCACTCAGACCTTGTAAAACGCCACCAATACAGATTTGGTTTACCATCTTACAACGTTGACCCTGACCGTTTTCACCCAGTAGCGTCATCTGCTTCGCGTACACATCCATCGCTGGAGAGACACGATCAAAAATGCTTTGTTCACCACCACACATGATGGTTAGTACACCGTTTTCTGCGCCCGCTTGACCACCAGAAACTGGCGCATCAATGAAGTGATTGCCGTATTTAACACACGCTTCAGCCAGCTCAACCGCTAGGTCTGCAGAAGTCGTCGTGTGATCCACTAACACTGCATCCGCTTTCAAGCCAACCAGAATGCCTTCTTCACCGTAAACAACGCTACGAACGTCATCATCATTACCCACACAGGTAAAAACAATGTCACAGCCTTCTGCCGCTTCACGTGGTGTTTCACAAGCCACGCCTTGGTATTCTTCAGCCCATTTGTCGGCTTTCGCTTTTGTGCGGTTGTATACTTTGGTTTCAAAGCCCGCTTTACTTAGGTAACCAGCCATTGGGTATCCCATCACACCCAGACCAATAAATGCTACTCTTAGTTTTTCCATTGCAAGCCTCCTTGAATTCGAAATACGTTACGTTTTGAAACTATTACTATTTGAAACAGTTAATATTTGAAACATGTTACTAAAGATTTCAGAACATTACTTGCAATAATTTCGTCTTAAATAAGCGCAACAAACTCAATCAAAGGCGAAGTTACCAAAAGTGATAATAAAAGCGTCACCATTGACGGAATCGCATCTTTCCAAGTATCAAAACGAAAATGGAAAAACATCGCACCAACTGAGGTGAAAACAATAAAACTTGCACCTATCGCACTTAACAAGTTGTTCATCGATAACAAGCCAATTAACATCAAAATTGCACCAGTTACCTCAACCAGTCCAACCAAAAACATAGCGGCACTTTTCGCAGGGATAAAAAAAGCTCCATCAAAAATGATGGAGCTAACTAGCAGATAGCCTTGATTGGGGGCTATGTACTTAAGGGATTCTTTTCGCCTGTAACAGTGCTGCGGCGTTGAGCATCGCGTCTTTAGTGCTGACATCCAACACCTTCATTTTTCTAAATCGTTCTGGCTCTTTGATGGCAACATCGTGAGCGAAAATAACAAACTTCGCCTTAGCGATATCTTTGTCAGTGATGCGGTTGATGATACCGTTCGCTCCTTGCGTTTCGACCTTGATCTTAATGCCTAACGCACAAGCAGCTTTTTCTAATGACTTCGCCGCTAAGAAGGTGTGCGCCACACCTGATGGACAAGACGTCACGGCAAGAATGTCTGCTTCGCCCTCGCCTTGCACAGACGTATAAGCTTGAGATTGACCAACCGGACTGTCGTCTTCTGTGACCGTCTTCTTAAGCGCAATAACAATCAATGCTGTGGTAAACGAACCTGCAATTGTGCCAACTATGTAGCCAATCTTGCCGTCCACAACTGGCAGCACAATCCAGCCGCCCCACGGAGCATGGTTAATGACATGGAACATAAAACCAATCACGTTACCGACTATGCCTCCAGCAACAATCGCAGGCAGTACGCGAGCTGGGTCACCGGCAGCAAACGGAATCGCCCCTTCACTGATGCCAATCATGCCCATGATGCCCGCCGCTTTACCCGCCTCACGCTCATCACGTTTAAACTTACTTGGCGACAAGAAAGTCGCTAACGCCATGCCCAGAGGCGGGGTACAAATCGCAATACCGACACCACCCATTAGCCATGGTTGAGTATTCACCTGAGTCTGAGCAAACAAGGTCGCCACTTTGTTGATAGGACCGCCCATGTCAAATGCGGTCATTGCACCCAGTACAGTGCCCAACATCACTTTGCCAGAGCCCGCCATACCTGTGAGCACATCATTCATGGTCGTCATTGCGCTGGCGATAGGTGAACCAATCACCCACATCACTGCGCCACAGGTGACAAACGTACCAACCAGTGGGTAGATAAAGATCGAGCCGAGCGAACTCATGCTGTCCGGCAATTGAATCTTCTTCAGTAACCAAACCACAAAGCCGGCGAAAAATCCGACCACAATCGCGCCCAAGAAGCCGGTGTTGTAGTGACTAACCGCAATCCACGAACCAATCATACCCGGAGCCAAACCCGGCTTATCCGCTATCGAATAGGCAATGTAACCGCCTAACACCGCGGTAAACAGCGTCAAACCTGCGATACCCATCTCAGCGATATCTGCCAGAATACCTTCTTCCGGAACGCCGCCATGGCCCGAAATCATCACAGAAAGAGACAACAATACGCCGCCCGCGACAATAAACGGAATCATATGAGAGGTGCCAAACAGCAAGTGTTCTTTCATTCTGCCGAGCTTTTGCGCCCAAGGACTGAGAGGCTCAGACGCAAACTCTAAAGGATCGATACCAGAGTCATTCGCGTTCGACTGAATATCAGTAAGTAGCTCGCGCGCTTCCTCCACCGACTCCGCCGCTTTTAACTTATTGACGAAACCATCTTCAATGATTTTGGTGGAAATTTGTGCCAAGACTTCGATGTGGTGATGATCATCCCCATCAGGAGAAGCCAGCATGAAAAATACGTCAGACAGTTCGCCGTCATCAGCGCCGTAATCAATCCCTTTTCGGCTGATGCCCACTGCCACTGCGGGTTTAGCGACCGCATTGCTTTTGGCGTGAGGAATGGCAATACCCTCGTCAAAGCCGGTATTGCCAATCTCTTCTCGTTTCCAAATGTCCGCCAAGAACTGACTTTTGCTAGTGAGCTTGCCCGCCGCGTCCAACAATTCGACAAGCTCTTTGAGCGCTTCATCTTTGGTTTGAGCCTGCAAGTCCAAGCAAATGGTTTCCGGCTCAATAAGGTTTAATATGTCCATTGTTTGTACCTTGCAATGTTCACGCTCGAGAGTCATGAGTTATTTGTTCCATCTATGACTGTGTACAGAGTAACCAACACTCGTCCTTTCCAATACAGGACAAAAAGTGCATTAACTGGATTAATGTAACATGAGATTTAAACTGTGATAGAGCTCTTGCGATTATCTGCTTTAAATCCATCCTTCCGACGACCACTATGCTAAAATCCACAAAAAAATAAAGTGGATAGAACATGAAAATCGTAGCGGTGACAGCGTGCCCTACAGGCATCGCTCATACTTATATGGCGGCAGATGCTCTAATGAAAGCTGCGCCTAAGCATAACGTACAAATTAAGGTCGAGACGCAAGGTGCGATGGGTATTGAGAATCAGCTCACTCCCCACGACATTGCACAGGCGGATCGTGTCTTAATTGTGTCCGATATTGAGATTGAGCAACCAGCCCGCTTTGAAGGCACTAACAAAATCCAAATCCCAATTGAAGATGTGTTACTCAATGTTGATAAGGTGTTCCTTGTACACTGTCGATGATACTCTTTGCAGATGAACGAATACCAGATCACCTTTTTTGTCGACGATATTAATGCCAGTGCTCACGTAGCGCAGCCCCTCAATCGCGTCGCCAAAAAGTTCAAAAGCACCATACACATCATTAACATAACGCAAAACCGCATCGCTGAACTCACCAAGTCAGTCGCGGTTTTACAGGTCGGCTTGCAGCAAGGCGACCTGTGCCAAATCACTGCCATCGGTATTGATGCCGAGCTTGCCTGTTTCGTTATCAAAGACATCATTGCTGAGAACTTTACCGTTGTCGGCTCCCACATTAATTACGAGTTCTCAAGCCAACTTGCGGAGCGACATCCCCAGATTTGCCCACCGTGTGAAATACAATGGCATTACGCCAAAGCGCACACTGAGCTCACCAAGTTTGAGTGCTTGAAAGGGCTAGCACAGCTTATTCATCCGATTCACCCAGACGAACTCATCCTTGCCTTTATCAAACGTGAAGAGCGGTCCTCAACCGCAGTAACACCGGGTATTGCCCTGCCCCATGTGATGTTCGAAGGTGTGGACCACATTTCTGTTGCAGTTATCGCTAACGAGATCCCGATGGATTGGGCATCCAAAATGGGTGAAGTGCATCTTGCTATAGCATTAGTAATGCCAGCGAAGCCTACACGCGAGCACATCATTGCAGCAACCAACCTAACTCGTAACCTGCTGACCGACCAAATGGCTGAGCGTTTGCTGCTAACAAAAAGCAGCGTCGACTTACAGGCGCTTCTGATGTACGCCATGTCGAGGCTGCTCGCTTAATCTTTACAATGTTATCCTTAAATTGAACCGCGATATTCCGTTGGCGTTCTGCCCGTTCGGTTCTTAAAGACGCGGCAGAAGTAGTTCACATCTTTGAATCCACAGCGCACAGATACCTCATTCAACTTAAAGTTGTATTTCTTGAGCATAAACTTCGCGCGATCTACTCGAACCCACGTAATGTAATCCGCTAGCGTCATATGACCTTGCTGACGGAACAAACGCGACAAATGGTTAGAAGAGATGCTGAACCTCGACGCAATACTGTCACGTGTGATTGGGCGGTGGAAGTTCTCTTGGATGTAGATACAAATACCCTGATACAGGTCTTGCACTCGGCTGTGCGCCTGCGTCTCGATAGGCGCATCTAACATCGACTTAGCGTATTGCAACAAGGCTTGCAGCAACAACTCATCCATTGGTTTCTTATTACACTCACGAGCCAATGAACTCAGTGCTTCCAAGATATTATCTATCGCAAATCCAGAACGAGTTTGAATGCTGTGCTTTTGGATATCGTAAAAGCTCGCTTCCCCTTTACGTTTGGACACAAGACTCAAACCCAATTGACGGCGACCAAAGAGAATACTCAATACCGAGCAATCTGTGTCCCAGTCAGGTTTATTCCAGCAGTTTGGCGGAATAAATATCGCATCACCGGTTTTCGCTACGATATGCGTCACTTTGCGATCATGACTTTCCATTTCATTAATATATTCACCAGACAAGACCAATTCTAATCGAGGGAAGTTAACCTGATAACTAAATTCAGGGGGTGTATGAAAATCACCAGCAAACCATATATTGTGGAATGGTTCTCGCTCGTTTAATACTGATGAAATCAAATCATGAAAAATCATTTTACGTACTCTTAAACACGCATCCATGATGCTATACCTATAGATATACACCCTACTGGATTTTTGTGCTATTGAGCAAAATCACACTTCCATTTTAAGGTTACAAAAATCCAGTTAACGCATCAATTATCCAGTCTAGCAAATCATCAACAAAGCCTTTAAACCCTTATATATTGGAGCAATAACACATTTCACTTATGGTTCATCGACTTCCACATAATGTCACAGATATGCAGTAAGTTTATCCAGTAGACGATCTACATCACACTCTAGTCGGGCGGTTACAATCGTCCAGTAAATGCATTTTTTCTTCACTACTGTCTCCGCTTGGTTAATTTCAAAATACCCCTGAAATAAAAATTATATTTATAGGGGTTCGACAATGATCACCAAACTAATAAATGAAGACTTGATTAAGCTTGATCTTCAAGCGACTTCAAAAGAAGACGTATTTAAAGAACTGGTTGCAGTTCTACACGCCCAAGGTCGTATTTCAGACCAAGAGCAATTTCTTGCAGATATAAAAGCACGTGAAGAATTAGGTAACACCGGATTTGAAGATGGCGTTGCTATCCCACACGCCAAAAGTGCAGCAGTCATTGAACCAGCGGTTGTGATCGGCGTAAGCAAATCTGGTATCGAATACGGCGCGGAAGACGGTTTGCCTTCAAAACTGTTCTTCATGATCGCTTCTCCAGACGGTGGCGATAACCACCATATCGAAGTTCTCGCAGAGCTGTCTTCAAAACTGATTGAAGATGGTTTCATTGATGCATTTTTAGGTGCAGCAAACAGCCAAGACGCACTGGCACTGCTGCTTGCTAAAGAAGAGCCGCAAGCAGTGGCAGACGCACCAGCAAACCAAGGTTTCATCATTGGTGTTACTGGTTGTCCTGCAGGCGTTGCGCACACTTACCTAGCGGCAGAAGCGCTTGAGAAAGGTGCAGCGGCGATGGGTTACGAAATCAAGGTTGAAACGAATGGTTCAATCGGTGTGAAAAACAGCCCAACCGCAGAAGAAATCGAACGAGCAGACGCAATCATCGTGGCATGTGACAAGCAAGTCGACATGAACCGCTTTGCGGGCAAACGCGTGGTAAAAACCAACGTAAAAGCCCCTATTCGCGATGCTCAAGGTCTGATTAACGAAGCGTTAAGCGCTCCAACATACCAAGCAGATGCAAGCAGCAATGCGCAAACTTCTGTTGCAAACAAAGCCTCTCAGGCTCGCTCGGACCTATACCGCTACTTGATGAACGGCGTATCACACATGATCCCATTCGTTGTCACGGGTGGTCTATTGATTGCACTTGCTCTTGCCGTCGGTGGTCAGCCAAGTGAAGCGGGCATGGCTATTCCTGAAGGCAGCATGTGGAACCAAATCCTCAACGTTGGTGTAGTTGCCTTTACGCTGATGATCCCAATCCTAGCCGGTTACATTGCCTACGCGATTGCTGACCGCCCTGCTCTAGCTCCTGGTTTGATCGGTGGTTGGATTGCAAACAACGGTTCTTTCTACGGCGCAGACGCAGGTACAGGCTTTATCGGTGCCATCATCGCTGGTCTGCTTGTGGGTTACTTCGTGAAGTGGATTACGTCGATTAACTACCACAAATTCATTCAACCTTTGGTGCCAATCATGATTGCGCCAATCACAGGTTCGCTATTCATCGCTGGTCTTTTCATCTTCGTTATCGGCGCGCCAATCGCAAGCCTAATGGACGGTCTGACTGCGCTACTAACAAGCATGAGTACAGGTAACGTCGTTCTACTAGGCATCGTACTTGGTGGTATGGCTGGCTTCGATATGGGTGGCCCATTCAACAAGGTCGCGTTCCTATTCTCTGTAGGCATGATTGCGAGTGGTCAAACTCAATTTATGGGTGCGATGGCGTGTGCAATCCCTGTTGCACCTCTAGGCATGGCACTGGCAACGGCACTGGGTCGTAAGTTCGACCTGTTCGAAGAATCAGAAACCGAAGCGGGTAAAGCAGCAGGCGCAATGGGTCTAGTTGGTATCTCTGAAGGTGCGATTCCGTTCGCAGCGCAAGATCCAATGTCAGTGATTCCAGCAAACGTACTTGGCTCAATGGTAGCGGCAGTAATGGCGTTCTCATTCGGCATTACCAACAGTGTTGCTCACGGCGGTCCAGTTGTCGCTCTACTTGGCGCGATGAACCACCCAGTACTTGCTCTGATTTGTATGGCAGCTGGCGCAGTGGTTACCGCAGTAACGTGTGTAACTCTGAAGAAAGTTCGCAAAGCAAAAATGATGCAAGCAGCCGCTTAATCACCCCTACCCCCAATGGCTCCTATGGCTTGGGCAATGTCGCCCAAGCCATGATTTTCTCTCATGGTGACACTCTATGTCTGATTTAACGATGTCCGATACACAAACGATTCAAACTCAAGCTAAGCATCCGATGTTTTTCCTGATGAACAACGTGATTCAAAACTACGCTTGGGGCAGTACTACTTCTGTTAACCAACTGTTTGGCATTGAAAACCCAACGGGCGAACCACAAGCAGAAGTATGGATGGGCGCGCATCCAAACGGTTGCTCATTGGTGATGGTAAACGGTGAAGAGACCAAACTGTCTTCACTGATTTCTCAAGACATGAATGCCTTTCTGAGTGAAGAAGTCACAAACCGTTTTGGTGAACTTCCATACCTGTTTAAAGTGCTTGCCGCTGAGAAAGCACTGTCGATTCAGGTTCACCCAAACAAACAACAAGCAGAATTGGGTTTTGCACTGGAAGAAAAACAAGGCATCCCCCTAACCGCTGCAAACCGTAACTACAAAGATCCAAACCACAAACCTGAATTGGTTTACGCGCTAACCGAATACCAAGCGATGAATGGCTTCCGCCCAACAAGTGAAATCATCAGCTTCTTCTCTGAACTCGCGATTCCTGAGCTACAAGGCTTGGTGGATGATCTAATCGCAAACCAAACGCCAACAGGATTGGCGACCTTCTTCTCGGGTCTACTGTCACTAGAGGGCGAACAGAAAGAGATGGCGTTGACAGTGCTATTGGCTCAAGCTCGCATCACCGACTTACCTCTGTTCAACCTCATTCTTGAACTAGAGAAGCAATACCCTGGCGATATTGGTTTGTTTGCACCACTGATGCTTAATGTGATTACCCTACAACCGGGTGATGCTATGTTCTTGGATGCAGAAACGCCACACGCTTACTTAAAAGGTACAGGTCTTGAGATCATGGCGAACTCAGACAACGTACTACGCGCTGGTCTGACACCAAAATACATGGACGTGAAAGAGCTTGTTGCGTGTACACGCTTCAACGAGAAGCCGTTCGACAGCCTATTGCTCGCACCAAACGAAATCGACGATATGTTGGAATACCCAATCCCAGTCGACGATTTCAAATTCGCCATCGTTAAACAAGCTCACCAGCGTACTCTAGAAGTTCAAACCGCTGAGATCCTTATGCCTCTGGATACCAAACTTGTGCTAACTCACGCGAACGGCGAAACATGCGAAGTTGAAAAAGGACAATCAGTTTTCATTCCGGCTTACGCAAAACAGGTCACTTTGGATTGTGAAGGTCGTGTCGCACGCGCTTACAGCTAATCGTAATTATTAATAGTACGCCACTAAAACCAACGCCTCGCCACTCGCGGGGCGTTTTGCTTTTAACCCTAGTCTTTTTAACCCTAGTAAACCAATGGTTAATTAAGCACTATAGTCTTGATCCAAAACAGAAACATTTCCCTACAAAACCAAGAAACTGTGTAAGACTTATTGAGTAGCCCTGTTGATAAAGGTGGCAAGATGACTCATAGAAACGCTCGCTCTCTTCATGCCATTATCGGCGCACTCGTCGGTGATGCAGCATCTCTCGGATTTCATTGGCTTTACGATCAAGAGCTCATCAGGCAGTTTGGTTCTCCGCATCCGGAATTTCATCAACCTAACCGAACTGAATACCATGACAAAGGTTATTTTGCCCACGGTAGCAAACAAGTCGGTGAGCTCACCCACTATGGCGCGCAGCTTGTTGCCATGTTAGACGCTCTGGTTCAAACCGGACACTACGACGAGGCGCGTTACATTCGCTCCTTTCGAGAATGGTTTGATTTTGGTGGTAAATGGCAGGGCTATACAGACAAACCGACTAAACAAACACTGCTCAACATTCATGCATTAGAAGACAAAGAATTACGCGTAACTTTGTGCGGGGCTGACGACACGCAAAACCCTGCATTATCTAAGCTTCCGCCTTTGGTGGCTTTTCATTCCGATGATGACAAACTCGCTAAACTGGTCGATTCCGCCGTGCGGGTTACCAATAACAACGACACCGCAGTTATGTATGCCCAAGCTATCGCAGTGATGATTCAGATCGCGTTGCAAGGCGCAGCGCCCAAAGCGTGTGTAATGGCAGCTCAGACGGTTTCTCCAAAGATTGCCAGCGACATTCAACATGCAGAAGCGATGAGCGGCAGAAGCGCTACCAGCGTTGCGGAGTCCGTTGGAATGCATTGCGGTTTAGACGCTTCGTTTGTGGTGATTTGTCATTTGTTGATGAACTCAGAAAGCTACGAAACTACCATGCGTGAGAACATTTACTGTGGCGGCGATTCAAGTGGACGAGCTATACCGCTAGGTGCCATTCTTGGGGCAAGTTACTACGACACACCAATGTCGATTCCAAATCACTGGATGGATAAAACCGCGCTTCCTCGTCGTTTATTGCAGTGTTTATAAAAGAAGGGGATGTTGCGGGCTCAGGGCAAAAAAAGAGGCCCATGAGAACCTCTTGCTATGCGTTACTCGGCGGGTACTGCCACTGAGCGGAACTTGAAAAGCTTCTTAGGTGCTTTGGTTAACAAAATGCCAAACATAAGAGGTAGCATTAAGATAATCGACTGCTCTGAAAGCATTTCTCCATTAATAAACGCGGATAGGAATAACGCGACCAAAGGGAAAATCAGAAAACAAATCGAAGCTTGAAACGGTGTCGAAACCTGACCAAGTTTAAAGTAAGCCACAATACCGCCAACACTTGCCACAAAGCCAAGATAAACCACCGCTAGGACTGAGTCGTAAGTAAATGCCGCTACACCAACTTGCTCACATACTGCCGATAAAGCGAATAGTAGCAGAGACGCAATAAAGCAAGGCACCGCGTTATAGGTCAATACCTGAATGTCCTTGCAGTACTTTTGAACTAACACATACATTACCGCATGCATCGCCACCGCAAGCGCTAACGACAGCGTACCTAGTAAGTAATCTTCCCCACCCAGTTGCATCTCGTTGCCCAAAATTAGACAAAGACTTACCACTGCCGTCAACAAGCCAAACACTTGGTGACGCGCCAAACGCAGCCCCAAAAACAGGCCAGACATTAGCATCACCGCAACCGGCATGTTGGCAAAAATAATCGATGCAAGACCCGACGAGATGTATTGCTCTCCGTAAATCATCAGCGTAAACGGCATCGCAAAGTACAAAACAGCCACGATAAAAATCCAATGACGTTTACCCTTTGGGAACATCAAAGGTTGTTTGAATGCTTTTGCCATCACAAACAGCAAAGGTGCAGCAAGGAAAAAACGCATACCTGTGGCAAGAACAGGAGGAATAGAGTGCAATGCGACTTCCATTGCGAACCATGTGGTTCCCCAGATCAAACACACAGACAAAAAGAGCAAAAATATAAAAGACTTTGAATTCATGACGACGACTTACTTAAATTATTTAATATTCACTGGCTTGTATCACCAGATTTACGTGTCACATTCTAAAGTCTTCCCTCGAGAAACATTTTGCTATTTGTAGGGTTCTTTACCTGCCAACTAAAATAATTTTTTATATATAAGATAAAATGCAGAAATAATTTCTACAATACAAAGATATGGCAATATCATTGTTTTGTTTGTGGTTTTTTATCTCGTTTAAAATATGGGGGTGAGCACGGCACGAAAGAGCACTTGAGCCAAAGACATACACTTTTTGGCGACCGTACTAACCATTCCATCACCCTAAAGGTTTAGTTGTGTGATGGCAGATAGCGAATATAAAACCAATTGCATATATAGTAACTCCTGCAATCCTTAACGCTCTGACTGAGCTTCGCCCTAGCCTGAGCCAATGCAGGCTAGGGTATTTTTTAGGGTTCGCACAGACAAACAAAGCTGCCAGAGAGTCTCAGCAAAGTTAAAAATGCACCAGTCATCAACTGGTGCATAAAGCGAAAGGTTGAATACTGACTAATCTAAAAGACTATAGAGATTCAAAGCCAACACTAGCTTCCGTGTAGCCTTTTCTTTCAGAGTTGTAGTCGATAGCAACATTCAGGTGACCTGATAGTTCACCTTCTGCGGCATAAACTGGGCAAGTCGCAACATGCGAAAGGTACGTTGCCTCTGTCGGCTTCATAAAGTAGTAAATCTGTTGCAAGTCACACTCACCAACGCTCTTACCAGATGACTGAAGGCTTGCTCTTTGCTGATGAAAGTTAGGAGCAGCGTCTAGAAGGTAGCTCGGTGTTAGCGTGTAGATATGAGTCTGATAGATATCGGTAAACTCATTGCTTGCTTTGTACATCTGGCTGCTCATATCGTAAACGACGTTTAAGTGCCAATAAGCAATTTCGGATTCATCCGTAACTTGCGCACCAGGTTTTGAGTACATACAAGTAATCTGGCTGTGTGGGGTTTCCATATCTTGATCAGCCATGTGGCCTTTCTTGATAGACTGGATACCACAACGATGCAGCGTAAAACCAGACGACGCCATGCGATCACGGACTTGATGAGCAGACTCAAACTTTGTATGCACTCCCTCAGGCGTGCTACTGGTGATATCAACTGAGTTGTTGGCATGAGCTTGTAGGCTAATACAAGCGATGAAGACGACTGCAACTTTTATATTTTTCATAGTAATGTTCTATTCTCCTCGTTAGATTCGAGAGGGAAACTAACTCACCAAACAAATATGAAACAACTTTAATATAGAAATTTGTGATATTAGATCCATATATCAGGGTTAAACTCACCTAAAAAACGGATAAAATCCTTTTTATTCATATAATTAACAGCAAATCAACTCAGTAAAAGCCTGTTTTATTCCCCCTTCTAGAACGAACGCTTGCCAAATGAGCTTAAACTTTATTTTGTTTTCATAGTCTGCTTAGAATGTAAAACAACCAAAGAAGAGAGTGCCTATGGACCTTAACTTGTTAAAAACGTTTGATGCAGTAATGAAGTCAAAAAGTGTCAATGATGCCGCAACCGCTTTAAACATCACCGCACCAGCGGTAAGTCACGCGCTCAACAAGTTAAGAGATCAATACCAAGATCCCCTCTTTGTTCGTCAAGGCAGAGGTATCGTCCCGACGAATTTTGCGATTGAGTTACACGCGGAAATCAAAGAGCCTTTGAGTCTATTGATCAACGGTTCAAAATCTCGTCAAGAGTTCACGCCAGAAACCAGCCAACGCACGTTTCGAATCTCTAGCCATAAAGATATCGATTTGATGCTCGTACCGGCCTTGGCGAAATATAAATCCCAACATGCACCATTGGTGTCTATCGAAGCGGATGTGGAACACTTAAATGAGCAAGATCGCCATGATGATTTAAGACGCCGACGCGTGGATGTAATACTGGCCACCGTACCTCTTAACGACCATGGCTACCACAACGAATTGCTGTTTGAGCAAGAGCTCATGGTGGCAGTAAGCCAATCGCACCCCCGAATTAAAAGCCCCCTAACCTATGACGACTTTATGCGTGAAGCCCATGTAACTTGGCGAACGCAGCGATTAAATACCAACGCCTTAGATTCTTTGATCATCGAAGACACCTTGCCACCAAGACAAGTCGCCTACTCCACAGGCTCCAGCATGACAGCGCTTCAATTGGTGTCACAAACCGATTGGATATGCGTCACATCACGTTGGTTTGCAGATAACTTAGCAATCAAACTCGGCTTGAATGCTTATCCTCTCCCGTTTGAAGCTAACAAGGTGCCAATTTATATGACTTGGCACCAATCACAAAGAAACGACAAAGGGCATGAATGGCTTAGAAATGCACTGAGACAAGCAGTCGCTCAATCGATTAAATAACGGATGACCAATAAAAAATACCAATAGCAAAAGGGCAAAGCGTGTTGCTCTGCCCTTGTTGTCATTAGCCTTCAAATAACCAGTTTTGCCAGCTTTGCATTCTCAGAATCACTTTTCGTACAATGCTGAACATTTCCCATTTCGGTGAGTAGACGGCAACGTGCGCATCGGTACCAGATGGCAGCGGCATGTCTTTTACCAAATCGGGATTATCCAACGCCACTTTGACCAAGATTCGCCCACCCGCAGGGATCTGCTCTGGGTATTTCATGTTACCCGATGGCGATACCGCGCCTTGTGCAAAAATATCGTTCACTTGTGTCACGTGCGCTTTATATGCATGGCCGGGAATCGTATTGAAGGTGACTTCTGCCGGATACCCCACTTTCACATAACGTGCTGGCGCTTGTTTAAATGCTGCAAACAACTGCTTGTCTTCCTTGTGAACGAAGGTCAGGTTACCTTGGAAAGGAACAATGCGACTCTTCATTCCTGGACGCAAAGCCACTTGAGTGACATAACCATCCGTCGGAGCAGTTACCGTGGTTTTACTCAAATTAAACTGCGCAATCTCAAGCTCTGATTGGTATTTGCTTTGATTGGCTTTTTGCTCCAACAATTGGCTCTCAATGTTGTCTATTTTCTCTTGAGAGGAATAACCCTTGCTGCCGAGTTTTTTGTATCTCGTTAATTCAGCTTGGTAAAAATCAATCGCTGATTCAGTACGTTTAATATCCCCTTGAATGCGGTTCACTTTGTCTTTAAACGGCGTATCGTCAATTTGGTAAAGTGGGTCACCCGCTTTCACTTGCTGATTGCCTTGCACAAATACGTGAGTAACCATGCCCTCCACTTGAGAAGTGATCGGCGTAGTCACGCTGTACAGACGCGCCATTCGAGAAACTGGTTGATACATCGCCATATAGAGAAAAATCCAACCCACAATGAACATACCAATGACCGACGCAGTGGTGAGTGTCCATTTGGTTTTAGGCACGCGAAAGACTCGAAATACAACCACGCACAGCGCGACGTAACTTAAGATGATCAGTGTTTCCATTATTCGCCCTCTCTCGCTTGTTCAAGTTGATTTATACGGGCCGACAACTTCTCGTAATCTTGTTGCGATACTGATGGCTTTGCTCCTAGCCAGTTCTGCTTTTCTCCGTCGTACATGGTCGCCCATATCCAAAGGAACGGCCACATCACATGAAGGAAGAACAAACTCACCCAACCCGCGACATGAATGGCATCGGCATGAGGGTGGTTCCGCTTTTTTGCAATTTCATAGGGAATATCGTGCAGGGCAATCAATCCAAAAATCAGAATCAACAGCACTATAAATAAGATCGCCAGAGAGGCGTAATCCAAGGTTAAATTCATTGTGGAAGCTCCTAGTTTAAGACGTTCTAGGCATTTAAAAATTCTAGGTGATGCTAAAACGTAACTGAGTGATGACTTTCCTTAAGCTTGTCGCTCCGTCGCAATGAAGAAATAGTAGGATGAGGCTTCCATCAGGACTATTGATTCCTGTTTAAATGACAGTTTAGTGATATTTAATTGTCTATAAAATCATCAAGTTAGACTTAGATACTCATTCAAGATTTGAATAGGTAGACAGAAAAAAAGCGATACCAAGATTGATATCGCTTTGGAAAAGGTTGCAAGACCAGTAAATATTCCGAAAAAATCGATTGGACCCCTCCATCTCTCTAAACGGGTATTAATCGCCCGGCACGAGCAACAAACCTAAAATCACTTTTATTCTTTCGCTGGTACCAGCAGTCCGCATACAAAGACATAAGCGGTATTAACTAGCCGAGCAGAAACAATGTTATAACATAACACTTATTGAGTTAACAGGTAGGAATTGCTTCGTGACTAGAATCACAGAATAAACCCATGAAGGACTTAAAGCCCCTCTCTCGAAATCAAAAAAGAGCAGAGACGGATCTCTGCTCTTCTGTCTATTTTAATAGATTGTCGTAAACGCTTCTTCCCGACAAATTAGCGCAATATCGATTTCAGTATTAAATTATTTTTTCGTATGGAACAGCGCTTGCCCACTTTTGTCTTTATTCGACCAAAAGTTGATATTGAACTGCGCATCATCGCTCATTTCAACACGGTGCCAGTATTGAGGAGGACTTGTCGCAAACTGACCGGCATTGATTACCACTACCACTTCTGGCTCTGTGGCATTTTCATCAGCAAAGCCATAGTAAGTCACTTGCCCTTCCATCACACAAATCTGTCCAAACACGCCCTCTGCTGTGTTGTGATGAGTTAACAGTGCCGCTGGTACATTATCTTTAGTGAAGAAAGGCGTTGAACGTTGAATCGTCCATTCTTTTGGAATACGTAAATGTGACATAGTAATACCCTCTTTAATTACAAATTCTTTTGGTTCAATTCGGTTAAGCCTGAGCGGCTTGAGACAACTCTCTAAGTAGCGGAAATGCTTGCGTAACTTGTTCTCCCGTCACAACGAAGCCTATGAGTCGGTTGTTTTCATCTTCTGCCTTCGCGGCAATGCCGGTTTGAGAAATCCTTACACTCCAATTAACGACCGAACTCAAGTCGCCTGCCAGCTGAATTGGGTAGCTCGGTGTTTTCACCTTTATCATCAGTGGCGGTAGCTTCAACTCTGCTTCTTGTCCCAGTAATTGCTTACCCAACACATTAGCACTAAGCACGATAGGTTGGAGGTATGGCATCATCTGACCTTGGATCTCGGCACAATCACCCAACGCAAACACATTCGTTACTGATGTCTGTAATCGAGAGTCAACTACAATGGCTTTATTGACCTTAAGCCCACCAACCTCCGCTAACCAAGTGTTCGCCCGCAAACCTGCGGCCGATATCACTACATCAACTTCGACCTCTGTTCCCTCAGTCAATCTGACCACGAGCGAATGACCAGAGTGTTTCACTTCAGCAACACCGCTCTCCAACGCAAGTTGGATACCTTGCTGCTTGAGTTGGTTTTCAAGGGGCATTGCGACGAAATCAGGAATCAAATTCGCGAGCAAACGAGGGTTTGGCTCAACGACCGTAACGGCTTTGCCACTGCTTGAGAGATCCATGGCGATCTCGACACCGATTAAGCCACCACCAATCACTAAAACCCGCTTCGCGCGACTAATTTTCTCTTCAGCCGACTGGTATTCTTGCCGTGAGTTTAGAGTTATCACCTCTGACGCAGCACTACCCAGCATTGGTGGCACATAGGGTTTCGCTCCTGTCGCGAACACCAGTTTTGAATAAGGATAAACTTGACCGTCGGCAATCACGTGCTGAGCTTGTTCATCAACATGATCAATCATGGTATGGGTGAAAAGCTCGATGTTGTGTTCCTCTGCAAACGCCTCGCCACTTTTAACCACTAAGTCTTGAGCAGTTTTCTTATTACTAAATACATGACTCAAATCGGGCTTGTTGTATTCCGCGCCATCATCAGCAGTAAACACTTGCAGTGGAATATTTGCGTCCATTCGACGCACTGTTTTAACCAACTGGTAGGCCGCAAAACCGCTACCAATAATCACAATAGGTGCTTGCATGCTTCCCCCTAGCCGTTGTATTCGACGAAAACGTCTTTGCCTAAGTGACACTCTGGGCACAAGAAGTAATCCGGCACTTCAGACCAAGCCGTACCCGGTTCAACACCTTGGTTATGTTCGCCTTTGGCTGGGTCGTACACCCAATTACAAACGGTACAGACCATGCATTGGCAATCTACCGGATGCGCTTGGGAACTAGGGTTACTAGGAGCAAATTCTGCTTCGACTTGTTCTACCAATGGTTCAAAAGATGGAGTCTCAGCTGACGTAGGTGAGCTAACAGCCGCAGTCGTAAAAGAGCTTGTCAGATCATGCTTCGTCCACAATTTAGCGATGTTCTGCCCATGCTCACGGCACTCACGCATCGCTTTGCCATCTGGTCGCCATTTGGTTTTCAAACTCACCGCAGTTTCAAATCCTGCGTCGGTTAATCGCGCATGGATGCGATCCACTGCACCGCCATTCCAACCGTAACTACCAAATGCCGCGGCTTTCTTTTCTTTGAAACGTAGACCTGTGATTTCTTCTAGCATGCCTGCAATCTTGGGCATCATCACGTTATTCATGGTAGACGAACCAACCAAGATGCCTTTTGAGCGGAACACATTGGCTAGGATTTCATTCTTATCTTGCTTAGACACATTGAAAACTTTGACGGCCACGCCAGGATCAACATCATGAATACCCTGCGCAATGGCATCAGCCATCATTCGAGTGTTGTTTGACATAGAGTCGTAGAAAATCGTAATGCGGTCTTCTTGATAGTTGTCTGCCCACGCTAAGTATTGCTCGATGATTTGAACGGGATTATCACGCCATACAATACCGTGTGAAGTTGCAATCATGTCGACAGGCAAGTTGAAGCTTAACACTTCTTTGATTTTGGCTGTTACCAAGCTGCTAAATGGCGTTAGGATATTTGAGTAGTAACGCAAACACTGTTCCATCAGCTCATTTTGATCCACTTCATCATTGAACAAGCGTTCATCGCAGTAGTGCTGACCAAACGCATCGTTACTGAATAGCACTGCATCGCCCGTTAGGTATGTCATCATGCTGTCCGGCCAATGCAGCATTGGCGCTTCGACAAATACCAATTGCTTGCCATTACCAATATCGATACTGTCGCCCGTTTTTACGGTTTTGAAGTTCCACTCAGGGTGATGGTGGTGCCCAACGATGGAGTCAATCGCCGCTTCTGTACAGTAAATTGGCGTGTTCGGAATCTTCTCCATCAATGCCGACAATGCGCCTGAGTGATCTTCTTCTGCATGGTTTATCACGATGAAATCTATGGATTTAAGGTCGATTTCCATTGCCAAGTTTTGAATGAATTGTTGACTGAAGCGATGATCAACCGTATCGATAAGTACGGTTTTCTCTTCACGAATTAGATAACTGTTGTAGCTGGTACCTTTTGTCATTTTGTATTCTGTACCGTGAAAGTCCTGAACTTCCCAATCTCGCTGACCTACCCAATGAAGGTTGTTTTTTACGTGAATTGTCATATTTACTACCTTGAATGACGAAATAAATAATAAGAACTACTTCCTATATTGCACTGGCCGTGCCAACTATTTATTTCATTAAATTTCAATAAGTTAATATAAAATCAATACTATGAAGTGTCATTTGGACACAGTTGTAAATTGTCATTAAGACACTACAATAGTCATATTGACACAATCGGTATTGGTTATGACTTCTTTAATCGCGCAATGGCTACACATCACACAAGACCTAAACTCGGCACTCACTCAACAAGCTCGTTTCGATACGTTATTAACCACGATTCGAGAAGTATTAAAGTGTGACTCTTCCGCGCTTCTTTTGTATGAAGATCTTCACTTCAAGCCGCTAGCGATTAATGGTTTGGCAAAAGAAGTGCTTGGACGCCGCTTCTCCATTGAGCAACACCCACGTTTAGAAGCGATTGCCCGTGCTGGCGACATCGTGCGTTTTCCTTCCGATAGTGACTTACCTGACCCCTACGACGGCTTGATCCCAAACCGCGATGACAAACTGCATGTCCATTCATGTATTGGTTTACCTTTGCTGATCGACGATCAACTGATTGGTGCAATAACGATTGATGCCTTCGACCCCAATCAATTTGATGGACTGCGTAACCAAGAATTGCGTTTTGTTAGTGCATTGGCAGCGGGTGGCTTACATACCGCCCTACTCTTAGAGCAATTAGAGACACAAGCAAGCTTGCCACGAGAGTCTTACACTGAGAAACGCACACTAAACAACGAGATCATTGGCAGCTCACAAGGCATGGAAAATCTTCAAGAGCAGATTGATGCGGTCGCCGATACGGAGTTATCCGTGCTGATTACGGGCGAGACAGGTGTGGGTAAAGAGTTAGTTGCTAATGCTATTCATCATCGCTCCAGTCGCTCTGGTAATACTTTGGTCTATCTCAACTGTGCGGCGTTGCCGGAATCGGTCGCTGAGAGTGAACTGTTTGGACACATCAAAGGCGCGTTTACAGGCGCAATCAGTAACCGCAAGGGTAAGTTTGAACAAGCCGATGGTGGCACACTGTTTTTAGATGAAGTTGGCGAACTGTCGTTAGAGCTGCAAGCTAAGTTACTTCGAGCCCTACAATACGGCGACATACAACGAGTGGGTGACGACCGTCATATCCGAGTTAACACGCGCATTGTTGCCGCTACTAACCGTATTTTGCATGAAGAAGTTACCGCAGGTCGTTTCCGTGCAGACTTATATCATCGCTTGAGCGTCTTTCCGCTTCATGTTCCACCTCTTCGTGAGCGTGAAGATGATGTGGTGCTACTGGCTGGCTTCTTTGCCGAGCGCTTGAGAAGCAAACTTGGGTTGAACAGCGTTCGTTTATCACCAACTCTCGTTCAAGCACTCAAAGACTATTCATGGCCGGGCAACGTGCGAGAGCTTGAACATGTCATTAAACGTGCAGGGGTTTTGGCAAAAGCGCGTACCCACGCCATGGACATTGAGTTGGTTGAGCAAGATTTTGACATCCGAACGCCGAACCAGAACATCAAGAACCTTGAGGAAAAGGGACAAAGTTCTGAGCTTGAGCTACCAGAAGGTGGATTGAAACCAGCCACAGACGCCTTCCAAAAAGCAATGATTGTTCGAACACTGGAAGAGAACCAAGGCAACTGGGCAGCAACGGCACGTCAGCTTGAGCTCGATAACGGTAATTTACACCGATTAGCGAAACGTCTCGGAATTAAATAAAGATTGAGGAAAGCCTACAGGATGATCGAATTGCACAAGAAAATCGATTCCGCTTATGTCAAAATGCGCCATCTCAATCGACAAGTCATAACGTAATGAATTATCAAGCTGCTATTTTCGATATGGATGGACTGCTCCTCGATACGGAGCGAGTGTGCATGCGCATTTTCCAAGAAGCGTGTGAGGCACAAAGCCTCCCATTCTACAAAGACGTTTACCTTTCAATCATTGGTCGCAACGCGGCGGGCATTGAGGTCATTTTCCGCAAAGCTTACGGTGATGATTTAGATCGCCTTCATCACGAATGGCGCACTCGCTACGATGCGGTTGTAAAGCATCAAGCCATTCCAGTAAAAGAAGGCGTGGTAGAACTGCTTGAGTGGCTAAAACAGCAAGGTTTACCCATTGCCGTTGCGACTTCTACTGCGAAAGAAGTAGCGAGAAAAAAGTTGGAGCTGGCGGGTCTGAGCAAGTATTTCGACAACTTAACCACGGGCTGTGAGGTCTCACACGGAAAGCCAGATCCAGAGATCTATCTGCTTGCAGCAAGTCGACTAAACGTTGACCCAACCAAATGTCTTGCCTTTGAAGATTCCAATAATGGCGTACGCTCTGCGGTAGCAGCTAACATGGTCACTTTCCAAATCCCAGACCTTGTTGAACCTTGCGCAGAAGTGCGTAATTTTGGCCATGCGATCGTTCCTTCACTGCATGACGCATTATTCGAGCTTAAAAAAGCGTAGCCCGTTTTCGCTCATCTAAGTTCAGAACAACGAAAAACGCACTCTCCATTGAGAGTGCGTTTTGCTTTTAGCCCACTAGCATCTCTGACGAATCAAGAGATTGTGAATCCACCGTCGTCTTCTTTTGCCAACGGTCGATCACAAGCGTCGCGACTAAATCCCCCTCCACATTAACGGCAGTGCGGAAGGTATCTAGCGGTCTTTCTATCACCAATAAAATCGCAATCGCTTCCAGTGGAATACCCGCGGCTAACAGCACTAACTGCATACCCGACATAGAGCCAGAAGGCATGCCCGGAGCACCGACAGAAGAGACCATAGCCATGATAAAAATCATCACCAATCCAGTCGTGCTCAAATCCACACCGAACAGTTGCGCCAAGAAAATCGCAGCAACACCCTCAAATAGCGCAGTCCCGTCCATGTTCATTACAGAACCGAGTGGCAACACCATACTGCTGACTTCTGGTGAGACATCTAAATTGTCTTCCGCACTTTGCTTTGCAAGAGGCAGAGCAGCTGCACTAGAGGAAGTCGCGAACGCCATGGCTAACGGTGCTGAAATCGCTTTAAACAACGTAATCGGCGAAATCCCCGTCATAACCTTAGCAATCGTCGGTAATACGACTAGCCCATGCACCATCGTAAGCAAAAACACCAGCAGCGCAAACAGCGCAAGTTGCTGAATCAGATTGCCACTCGAGGTCAACGTGATATCAAGCACGATCGCGAAAATAGCAATCGGAGACAGTTTAACGATGCCACGAATCATGGTGTTGATGCTTTTGTTTAACCCCGAAATCACGGCTAATAAAGGGTGACCTGATGGCACCGAAAGCAAAATCGCAACGCCTACCATAAAGGAGAAAACGACGATCGCCAGTAAGTTACCATTCGCCAATGCAGCAAACGGATTGACCATTGCCATCTTGACGAGATTGGTCAATATCGCTGCCCCACCAGCCCCTTGTTCATCAATCAAACGAACATCACTGCCAACAGGAATAGTCTGACTGAGCGGCTCCCATGCTGGCAATGCCAAAGAAGCACCAAGCCCCAAGCTGATGGCTATTAGAGTCGTGAAGCTGTAGAAAAGCAGTGTTCGCCCACCCAATGCTTTAAGGCGTAAGGTTGAACCGATATTGGTAATACCCTCGACAAGGGAGAACAGTACCATCAAGCCCACCACCATTTTGAGTAAACCTAGGTAGACCGTTTTACTCAACATCAAAATTTGGTAGTAATCACTCGACAGCAATAGCGATTTATCTGCAAAACCATGTTCGACGAGAAGAAGGATAGCTTGAGCCCCACTCCAAGCAAGCAAAGCAGAAATAAGAAGTTGAACAGGTAAAGAGAGTTGCAAATGACGCATAAAAAACACCTAGCGCCACAAATCGTTATGATTTGGGCGCTCGATAATAGTGAAAAGACAGAAACGAATAATACTGACTGGGATTAAGACCAAGAGCCTTTGTAATAAGGGTTCAATAAACCTTTTACGCGTTTAAGCACAACCAACGCTGATACTCGGAACCAGCCAAAAATGACACGTTGATGCAGTCTAAAAATGGTGTCGTATAAACGACGAACATAGCGTCCGCGTAACACGACTTTGTCATTCATCAACGCGCCAACCGCGTAGTCATGCCCCAGAGCTACCACCATGCCACCATCTTTGAATACAAACGGCTTTAGCTCTTTGCCTTTCACCAAGCGCTTAAACTGCTTCGCCAAATGCGCCGCTGCTTGGTTGGCTGCTTGTGCTCGTGGTGGTACAACACGCCCATCCTCTTGTGGACATTCAGCACTGTCACCGATGACAAAAACGCTCTCATCAAGAGTGGTTTGCAACGTTGGCAACACTTTAAGTTGGTTAATACGGTTGCTTTCCAGACCATCGAGATTCGCTAGCCAATCTGGGCATCGAATACCTGCTGCCCAAATTTGTAGATCAGCAGGAATGACCTCATTTTCTGTTACAATGCGATCCGCTTCTGCACGCTTAACCCTTGCGTTTAAGCGGACGTTAACGCCCTGCTTTTGAAGTTTCTTGAGTACTTTTTCAGACATGCAATCGGCGCTTGCGGGCAATACGCGGTCTGCGGCTTCAATAAGCGTAATAGAAAGCTGAGTATCATTTTGATAGCGGTTTAATTGCTTGCTCACTTTAGCCCACTCAGCAGCCAACTCAACACCAGTCGCACCAGCTCCCACAATAGATACACGGTGAGCACCACCGTTCGCCAGCATCTGTTTCATCTGCTCCCATGCTTTTTCTGCTTGAGAGGCAGAATCTAAGAACAAACAATGATCGCTCACACCCGGAATTTTGAAATCATTACTGATCGCACCAACTGCAATCACAAGGTAATCGTATTTCAATGTTTGTTCTGGTGAGAACTCAGCGCTTACGGTAATCGTTTTGTTTGCTCGATCTAATCCTGACATACGCGCTTGAACATACTGGTAGCCGTGGCAAGCAGCATGAAGGCGAAACGCCACCGAATCGAGCTCATTGTCAAACGTGCCCGCCGCAATTTCATGCAGTCTTGGTTTCCATAAGTGATGAGAAGATGGTTCAACCAAAGTGACGGTGTGGCCAGATTTACCCGCAAAACTGCTCGCTAAACGCGTGACCATTTCTAGGCCTGCAGCACCACCACCGACAACAACAAAATTCGACATACTCCCCTCCCGGAAACCATTCATCGAAAGATAAAAATCATAAACGCAGTAAATACGTTTGGAATGGCGAGCATTATATTGAGTTGAAAATAAATGATAATAAGCAGAAAAAGAAAATAACTATTACAGAAACGTAAAAATAAAAACTAAGCGTCTGAGCCGAATGAAAAAAACAAAAAAGCCACCACTTTTCAGTGGTGGCTTTGACTCATCGATGTTGTTCTATCTGAATTAACGAGGATCAAGTCCTAGCTTTTGTAGCACCAGTTTGAAGTTATCACGGCGCTCTTCCACGTTATGAACGTCACCAGTCGAACACGTCAAATCAGGACAACCACGGTTAACGATACCTGAAACGTCATCAATAAATTGAGAGCCTTGTAGACCGCTATCAACGTACTTCTTCAGCTCGTTGTAGTAGTTCCAGTCTGCGTATTGGCCGCCTTCATCGTTATACGCCTGCACTGATGTTACCCAGTAGAATAGACCAGCAATCCATTTGATCTCTCTGTTTTCTTCCGAGCTACAAATCAGACCAGGGTTCGAACAGAAGTCCAACTCCGCGTATAGCGGATTCTCTGGTGGCGCTTCAACCGTTACGCCATCAATCGTCTTACCGATCGTCGATGGATCAACATGAGAACGACCTAGGTAGTGGTTAAGCGTACCGAAGTTCTGACGACCTGTGGTTTGGATAACACCACGGCCCCACCAGCCACAACCCTCAACACTTTCTTGGCTGCTGCCGTCCCAAACAAATTTACCCGCTTTTTGGCCCACGTAAGTTCTACACTCGTCACGCTCCCATACTTGCTTAGACGTATCGACGCTTTCAGGTACTTCGTTACAGTGACCGTTGTTCGTCCAACGACCAGCAGCACCATTTACCAGTAGACCACGCTCTTCAAGCACAGCATCCGGAGCAGCAAATACTGGAGCTGGTGCACCGTACCATTTCGCATGCGTCAGCGCGCTTACTTCCATCTTGTTATCACGTGGACACGAGTACGCGTGATCCAGACCAGACACTGGGTTTACACCATAATCTGCGTATTTCTGACCAAGTTGACCACAGCTTGCCGTCATTGGGTAATCCGTTGGCGCGCCATATTTCACTTCTGACCAGTTGTTTTCATCACAAGCGTTGTAACGAATAGTCTCTTGCATACTTTGTGCAAGGAATGCAGCAATCGCGACTTTCGCGTATTTGATGTTAGTAGCGTCATCGACTTCATCATCCATCAGCCAGAACTTGTTACCCGCCACACCAATGTTGTGCATCGCGTTCAAGCCATCTAGGAAGTCATTCCACTTGTAAACCGTTGACGGAACCCACTGAGATTGCGGCGTTTCGTATAGGAAGGCTTCGTTATCCATCACGCTTTCAGCGTTGGCTAACTCTTGGTTTAGCGCCTCAATACGAGTCAATGAACCTTTCTCTAGCTCTTCACCCACGTAGTACAGTGGTACTTTCGCCGTTTGGTACAGTTCAATCTTGCTGGTTAATGCTTGAGAGTCTTGATCAAACATCAATGCAAACACGTTACTGTAAGCCGCTTTGCGAATTTGCTGCTCGCTTTGCGTATTGCCCATGAAGTAGTTCGCCGCTTGCGCAGTCGACATGTTTGCCAGCATTGCAGGTGCTTCAACGTAATCTGTTACCTGTTTTACGTATTCAAGTGCGTTGTGCCACTGCTCGCTAGTTAGCGCAGCCGTCTCGCTCGATTTAGTGAAGGCAACAAAGTCCGCTTTATTTGCAGAATCCGCTTTGTATAGTTCGAAGCTATTAAGCAAATCAGCAGAGAAGACAGACGCTTCATCCCATACTGATTGACGACCAGAATGCGTATCGTAAGCGAATTCGCCAATGTTTAGTGACCAACCAAATGTCGCTTGAGGTGCAAGTGTGGTGAAGATCAAGTTGTGAGCCTGTGCCCAACCTTTTACATCATCACTCAGTGCGTTGATCGCGTCGATATCGATATTGCTGCCTGTAATATCGATAGCGTTTGTCAGCGCTTGCTTAACCGCTACCGTACCCAATGATGCGCCTTTATCTTGTGTTGCAAGATCCAGAACATCCGATTGAATAACGATAGAGGCTGAGCCTGCGTTCTCTGCCTGTTCTAGGACAGAAACAAATGCACGTGTTAGCTGTTCTACATCTACTAACGCATCAGCGCTGCTTGTCTCGATCGTCAATGTGCTTGGTGCTTGAGTTGATGGGCTCGCTACAACAAATGTATTTGGCCAACCAGCAACTTCAAGGCGAACTGGGTCCATTGGGTTGCGTAATGATAGCGCTGGTGCTGTACCCGGCTCTGTGCCATCACAGTTCAGGTGCAGTGCCCATGAGGCGTCGCTACCCGGAACAGTTTGCGTCCAGTGAACCGCTGAGTAAGCAATGTTCTTGTGAACCATAATGTCGCCACCAGTTGCGTGGTCACCACGAGTCCAATCTGGGTAAACATTGAAATCAGCACACAAGCCACCCGGAGGCGTTGGGGTATCAACTTCTTCCACTGTGATTTTTACACGTGCAGTCGCCGTCAGATTTTCAGCATCGGTCGCTACCGCTTCTAACGTCACATCCCCCACTTGAGATGCCGTCCAGTCACAAGAGTACTGGCTTTCCGTAGACGCGTTAAACTCACAAATTTGCTGGTTGTTTGCTTTCACAATAACACGAGACAAATCATCATCCGCATCCGTTGCACGAACAGAGATCGATACCAACTCGTCTTTTTCAAACTTAGAACCGTTTGCAGGAGAAGAGAAGCTCACTTCAGGACTAACAAAGCTTGGGGCAGCTTCTACTGTCACTGCGATGCTGTTCTGCTCAACCGTTTGGCCGTTTTGATCTAACACCACCACTTTTAGCGTTGCATTGCCAACTTCGCTTGGTGTCCAAGATTGCGAGTAAGAGTTTTGAGTAGCTGTGATACTACGCTGGCCTAGCTTGCGATCGTTTGCCCAAAATTCCAGGGTCGAGATCAACTCACCATCAACGCGTGCAGTAATTGTCGTCGCTTGTTCAACAGTCAGTTTTTGACCTTGTGTTGGTGCAACAAACGTCAGTTCATGTACTTCAGGCTCCAGTGGCGGCTCAACTTGCTTTTCTTTAACTGTGATACTTACAGCCTGCTCTTGTGTTAGACCAGAAGTGTCTTCCACTACTGCTTTAATCGTGTGTGCACCCACGCCAACTGATGTCCAGCTAGCTTGGAAAGGCGCCTGTGTTGCACGAGCAACTTGAACGTTATCGACAAAGAAAGTCACCGCTTTAACACTGGTATTGGTCACGGTTACGTTTGCTAACATCGCAACCGCTTGGCCTTCTTCAAACTCCGCACCGCTTACTGGTGACGTTAACTGAAGCGAAATATCCGGCTCACCCACTTCACCATCATCAGCAATCAAACGGATAGTGTTTTGCAGCAGAGCAAGATCCAATACGCCACTCACACCCAGTGTTAGTTCGATGCTTTCACCAGCTGGAAGTTGTGACTTAACCCAACTACCGCTATCAAAGGAAAGGGTAAGAGTGTTTTCGAATAGGCTCCCTTTCGCATTGCTCGTAAATGCCATGCCTGGGTAGCTAACGCTTGTAGCAGCCCAAGAAGGCGCAGACATAGTTAGATTTGAATCAAACAAAACCTTGGCATCACGCAACTCAATTGATTGAGAACCATCGTTTGTCAGGGTTACTTTGTACGTGTTCCACCATTGGCTTTCAGAGCCAACAACAGCAGCATCGGTTACGACTCCAGCTTGTGCTGCGGGAAGTCCCATTCCGATCGCGAGCGCTAGAACGCTCGGCATGAAATTTAGCATATTCTTATTCATAATTAATGACTTATACAATCTACAGTAGGAAGGTAAATCATTATAAGCAGGAACTTTTTTCGCGGCGCAGCTGATGGATGTAACAAAACGTAACAGGATTTTTGGAGGAAAAATCGTCAATAATTAAGCAGTCTTAGACGTCAAATTGATGACAAATCATTCAGTGACAATATGGACAATTTAAACTGGGACTCTAGTTCAAATTATATAAATGACATCAAGCAATTGATGAATTTATTTATTCGTGTCGATAAATAACTTTTGTTTGCATAATTGTTAATTTTGTGAATTAAGAGAAATTTGCGTTACAAGTTAAAAAGCACAGAAACATTTAGTTACAACTTGTCGAGATTCCAGCCAAAACCGTTGTAACTCCTCTGTTGATTGATGTAAGAACACCGAAAGATAAGATTACTGAAACTTGTTAATTTGATTACATAAAATAAGCCCAATGAATGATCAAATAGTGAAAATCATAAGTATAACTTTGCAACAAAACGTCAATATAGGGTTCAAAGCACGGTTTCAAACAGAATATTCGATGATAATGAGATGCATTGGATCGGTTTGAATCCAAGTCAGCCCAAAAATACAATATGGAGAGTGTTATATGTCTTTACGTTTAGTAGTAGCAACCTTTGCACTAGTTGGAATGAGCTTTGGCGCACAAGCCAACGCGGAGTGTGAAGTGTCCATCGATGCTAACGATATGATGCAGTTTTCGACCAAGACACTGAGCGTGCCAGCGACGTGTAAAGAAGTGAAACTGACGCTGAACCACACTGGTAAGATGCCGGCACAGTCAATGGGTCACAACGTTGTGATTACAGATACGGCTAACCTTCAAGCGGTGGGTACAGACGGGATGTCTGCGGGCCTTGATAACAACTACGTGAAACCAAACGACGACCGCGTTTATGCCTTCACTAAAGTAGTGGGCGGCGGTGAAAGCACTTCTATCACCTTCAGCACAGAGAAAATGACTCCGGGAGGCGACTACTCGTTCTTATGTTCTTTCCCTGGTCACTGGGCAATCATGCAAGGTAAATTCGAGTTCAAGTAAACACATCTACATCTAGATGACCCAATTTGAGATTGGGACACACAGATGTCTTATTTGAACCTAAAGAAAAGGGAAGCATTTCGCTTCCCTTTTTGGTGCTGTTAACTTACTGCTTAGCATGCAAAGTGATCGTAATCTGAACGCTCTTCTCGCTCGCTGTATTCAAGCTTTACAACATCGTCAAACGGCATTGGGCGGTAGAAGTAAAAGCCTTGAATCAAATCAATACCTAATTCTGCCATAAACTCTAATTCGCTCTCTGTTTCAATACCCTCGGCAACGGTGACGGCTCCGGTAATTTTTACCAGCTTCGCGGTTAACCTAAACAGTTCGCGACCGTTTTTGTTGTTGAGGTTAAGTACTAACGAACGGTCTATTTTCACTTTATCGAAATCGTATTTTGACAGGTAACCAATAGACGAATAACCAGAACCAAAGTCATCCAACGCAATCTTCACCCCCGCAGCTCGCAGTGCGCTTAACACATAGTGAGTACGATGCTCATCCTGAATCAGCATGTCTTCGGTAATCTCAAACTCCACTTGAGAGCAAGAGAGAGCACTTTCATTAATCATCGTCAGTACCTTTTCAGTGAAGTCTGGTACCAAGCAAGTTTCTGGCGATAGGTTAATTGAAACCTTGAAGTTTGGTCGATTCGCCAAAGGCGCAGCTTCACGCAATGTCGTTTCGACTACCCATAAATCCAACTCACTCATTAAGCCGACTTTGGCAAAGTCCTCAAGAAACGTTGGTGGTGTGATCTCCCCTGTTTCAGAGCGATGACGAATCAGTACTTCAAGCGAACGAATCTCACCCGTACGAGCATTAACCTGTGGTTGATAGAACAACACAAACTCGCCATGCTTTTTCAAGTCACTGATGCGTTTTTGCGCCGCAAACTTATTCGTGATTTCAGGGAAAAATGCCCCCGCCACTTTGCCATTGTCTAATCCTTCATAATTGAAGAAATCATCAGAAACTGACTTTGCAAACAGCGTATCCGCATTACCAATTTTGTCCATTTGCTTAAAGAATGGGTAGTAAATTACCACACCAACCAAGATGATGATCAGTTGCAAAATCACGCCCGTCCACGTGTAACCTGTGCCAATGAAACCACTCGCTAATGGCGGTGTCATCCAACTGACGATCTCAGTAATCGGTGCGACCAGCCCCATCGCTGTCGCAACGTAAGCAATGACCAACCCTACAATAGGAGCAATGAGAAACGGCACAATCATGACGGGATTGAACATGATGGGTAAGCCATAAATGATTGGCTCGTTAATATTGAACAAGCTCAAAACCAATGCCGCTACCGCAAGCGCTTTATAACTGCGATTTTTGGTCAGAAAAAGCATACAAAGTACCAGTGAAATGGTATTCCCTGCGCCCCCCATCCCTGCATAAAAATCAAAGAAATTAGTGGTTAAAATTGGCAGTGGTGTACCAAGTGCTTCATGGTTTTCTATCGCAACGCGCGTCACTTCATAAAGCTCGGCTTTGTAAGGCGCAAAAATGATGTGGCCGTTGATGCCAATCGACCAAAATAGGTTACGCACAAATTCGTAGATCACGCCATCAAGCAGTGAGTTAGGATCCAGTTTTGGCAGTAGAAGATGCGCAACATCCGCAGCACAAAACGCTTGCCCAAGCGCATAGCCCAAAACCGTATAACCAACGACCAACACCACCGTCGCCACGATGAGGTTGTAGGATTGATCCACAACATTCGGCAAATCAGAGCGCATAAACCATTTTCGGTTTTGCATAAAACGCACAGACCAAGCGACGACGGTCGGAACAAGAATTGCCAATGGGTAGTTACTTGGAACGACCGTACCATCTTGCAATAAGCCCCATTCATTGCAGACGATAAAGTAAATCATCAACGATGGCGTTATGACGTTCACACGAGAGACTTTCAACAGTGAGGAAAGAAACTGAGAGAAGTACACCAACAGCAAAATTGGAAATAGCTTCCAGATAATGGCACTCGCTGTACCTACGGTGATACCAATCTGCTCGTAGCCAGCTATCACCAGTAAATTACTCAGCAATGTACTGAATGCAGAAATTAACGAAACTGGTAACAACATCACGAGGACGTTACATAAACCGTTAATGTATAAGTTGGAAGATATTAAAGTAAAAAGTCGATTGATATATCGATTGTTCATTTGGCTAAGTAAATCCATCAAAAAACGGCCTAGAAGCCGCTTAAGAAATTCGCCGCAATTAAATCCATGTAATTTGTTTCGTAATGAGGGAGAGTTTCGACAAGGACGTCGATGACGGTATCATTCGAGTAACAAAGCGTTGATCGTTCAACGTTGCGCATAGTCACTCAACAAAGGTAGCTACAGCCAACTTGTTGCTATTTAACAGAATGAAAGTGTGCCAGCCAAAACCCTCGACACCCTTCCATTCTGCTCAAACTCGTTGTTTCTTTGGTCAACGTAGTTTGTTATTTTGTTTGCTTATTAAGCAAGGAGGCGCACATTAGCGCCAGCAAGTCTATATTTCCACTCGACTTTGTAATTGTGACGATAGAAATGGCTTTTCTTGCTGTTCGTCCAAAATGTCCAATAACGGAGCTGGACGAGCAAAGAAATACCCTTGCACTTTATCCACCTCACACGCTTTTACAAAGTCATACTCCGCTTGTGTCTCAACCCCTTCAGCCACCACCTCACAATGGGTGATATGGCCCAGTTTCGCCACCAACTCGTAGAGATCCTTTCCTTTCTTATCGTTGGCATCCAGTAAGAGCGAGCGGTCAAGTTTGATCTTATCAAACGGGTATTTGAGCAAATGCGGGAACGAGGCATAGCCAGTACCAAAGTCATCCATTGCAATACGAATGCCTTGAGCTTGCAACGCTTCCATCGTTTTAATCAAGAATACCTTGTTGCTGAGAATCGCTTCTTCCGTGATCTCAATCTCCAGCCATTCTGGCGAGATACCGTAATGGGCCAAACGCGATAACAAATGCGGCACAAACTCTTCTTGCTCGATCGTCGCCACCGCAATGTTGATGGCAATACGACGATCTTTCGATAAGTTCATTTGCTGCATGTCTGCCAAGACTTTCTCAATCACCAGCTTATCCAGTAATGGCATCGAGTTAAGCATCTGGAAATCACTCACAAATGTCGGTGGGCATAACTTGCCATCTTTATCGATGTAACGTAGCAGAGCTTCATACGAGAACTCGTTAATATTTTTCGTCGACTGCAGTTTTTGATAGAACATCACTAACTCCCCTTCGCGCAAAATCGTAGTTAAACGCTTCTGGGCTGTCGACTTACTGATGCTTGAGTTGTTCGATGCTTTTACATTACTTAGCAATGTTTTAAAGATAGAGCTTTCTATCCCAGAATAAGCCGTATTGGCGCGGAACTGCGCTGAATATTTCCCCGCGTATGCCAAGTAAAATGGTCGATAGATGAAAATACCCAAAACAATGATCAGCGCTTGCAAGATCGAGCCTTCGATTTGATTCCCCATTGCCATGTAACCACTGAACAGTGGTGGCGTCATCCAGTTCACAATGTTTTCAACTGGCGGAACAAGACCCGATGAAATACACAAGAAGGTAATGACAAAACTCACTAACGGCACCAGCACGAAAGGGATGATCAAAATCGGGTTGAAGATGATTGGCAAACCAAACAACAACACTTCGTTGATGTTAAAAATAACCAGTGGCATTGCCGCCAGAGCCAACATCAAATGGTTACGCTCTTTAGCGAACATCAACACACAGAGAAGCAAGCTTATCGAGTTCCCCGAGCCACCCATCGACATAAATGCATCATAAAAACCTTGGCTGATGACATTCAGTGACGCCTCTCCGGCTTGCCATGCCATCATATTCGCTTCGGTCGCGGCGAATATCTGCTGCTTAATCGCAAACAACAAGTTATGTCCGTTGATACCAATCGAGCCGAGCAAGCCCAGCACGGTTTGGTACATAAGACCACCTTTGAACGTTAATGGATCAACACCGAGTCCGCGAACCATACCACCAGCCAATGCCATAAAGATTGCCGTGAAATGGGACATCACGAGCGCAACAAGCACAAACAAGAAAAAGTGCACCACATGCTTAAGCAGTCGTGATGAAAAATCGAGGGCTTGAGGCTCTAACAAACGTATCTTAAAGATGCTGCAGTAAACGTACGTCATTGTGGCACTCAATAGCGCCAACAGCGGGTTATTTGGCAACATGTACATCTGTGAAAGGCTGCCATTCTCTATGGAGATCAAGTAGAACATGATCAACGAATAGATGATGAACACCGCACTAGAAACATTGGTTTTGTGGGAAAGGTAATAACCCGCCACCACACAGAATGCACTCGGGTACAAGTTGATCAGGATATCTGACACGTGAAACAGCAACTGGGACAAATCCATTAAACCAGTAAAACGGAAGACGTGCCCAAAAAATACTGCCAACGCATTAGAGAGAATCAAAGGCAGCAGTAGCAATGCGATCGACGCCAAGTCCGTTAAATAGGATTTGGACGCGGACTGCCACTGCCCCATCAATGCGAATAGGCGTTGAGAAGGAGCAAATTTGATTTTAAAGCCAGTTTGCATGAAGCATCTTAATGATAAACGTGATAGAGATTCAGCGGTTTAATAAACAGCCATACGTGCAACCTTTACCGCGATGCCGTCGCTTCCATAGGAAACTAGCTATTGCGGTACGGACTATCTGAGTAGTCTTAATTGGTGTTTTTATTATGTATTTTAAGCAACAAGCGGAAGTTGTCTGAGGGCAGATTGCGCGCGTAATTTAACGATTATATGCGCCTCGATCCATTAAGATATTTTATCGTTACGACAAATGAACAATAAAAATAACCCCCACCTTTGATTGGTGAGGGTTTACATTGAGCTGGTGATTATTGAGCGAGAACTTAATGCTCCGAGTTCATTGGAAATCGTTGCTCATAAAGCTCCATAAAGTCTTTGCGAATCAGGTGTTCTAAGTGGTTGGCTTTATCTGTCGGACAGAAAATCATGATGTGCACGATTTGCTCACCATTGATGTTGCTTGAGATATGGATATGCGGCTCAGCCCCCGGAAGATCGACACCAGCGTGCTTCTCGATCATCGCGTTATAACGGTGTGCAACATCGGCAAAATAACTGCAATGTTCGTCAATCTTATCGGTCAGTAACGGCAAAAGTGGGTATAGGTTGACGAAGTCTTTCACCACAACAGAAAAGTCATGGTAAACGTAACGCTTCATAAAGTTGAGGTTCTTCACTGGGTAGGTGAAAAACATACTGTTAGGCAACGTCGCGGTTTTCCCCGTGAAGTGGTATTGCCCATGGTGCAAGTCGATTTCTTGAATCACTGTCGCCATCATGTTGTGCTCAATCACTTCGCCACACAGCTTGCCGACTTCAATCCAGTCACCAATGCGAAATGAACGCGAACTGGCTCGTTGAATCGAACCGGTAAAACAAAGAATAATCTCTTTGGATGCAACAACAATCGCCACTGCAATAGCTGTAACGCTTAGGGCAAACTCGCTGATTTCTGATTGCCATAAGATGAACAACAGGATCAGCGTAAGCGCGAACGTGCCGTTTTTGGTTCTCGACATCCAGCTGCGTTGTTCTTCGGTAATGAAGGCATCGTCGCCACGAATTCGAGACAGAATCAAACGACGCAGAACAATGATGAACAGCAGGATTAATGCGGAAAATAAAATTTTGTGAGTGAGAAGAAAATCGACGACTAACTGCACTTTCTCCATTACCCGACTCCCTGTTTGGTTTGGATAGGTTGACCTTTGATGCTAACTATCGCTCAGAAAACAGATAACTAGCTTGCGAGAGGACAACCTTACCAAATTATTCAGTCGGTTGTCCCAGTTCGCTCTCTTTAAATACGATAAACGCACGGCGGTTTAAAACATTGGCTTCTGGAGATTCTTCGTTGATCACAGGTTGAAGCTCACCAAAGGCTTTTACTTCCCACACAAACTGCGATGGATCGAGTTTCGTTTTGAGGTACGCCACTACGGTTTGTGCTCTTCGCTCCGCCAGTTGTTCATTATAAGAGAGCGAGCCCACTTGGTCGGTATGACCAGCCACCATAATGCTACCTTCTAAACCTTGCAGTGTTGCGATGAAATCATCTAATTGTGAAAGGTCTTCCGGTTTTAATTCCGACTTATCGAAATCAAAGTGTGGTGTCATCGCCATGTAGATCTTACGTTCTGGTTTTGGCGGCTCACAGAAAGGCATCTCTTCATACTTCTTCGCCTCTTCAAACATCACGTAAGCACGACGGTTTTCGGCGCGAGCTTGATCCGATTTACCCAACGCTAGCGGCTGCGACTCACCAAAGTGTTTCACTTCCCAATCGTATTGCTCTGGGTTGAGTTGTTGCTGAAGATACGCCTCTACCGATTCAGCACGGCGCATAGACAGCTTCTCATTATATTCGTCAGAGCCTTTAAAGTCGGTGTGACCAACAATCGTAATACGCCCGGCCAAGTCTTGAATATCACGGATGAACGCATCTAGGCTTGCCGCATCGGCTTCACGAATGATGGATTTATCGAAGTCAAAATGCTCAGCAACCGCAATATGGATTTCGCGTTGCGGTGCTAAACATTCACTGATCAAAAACTTGGAGACATTGACATCAGCAAACTTTTCTCGGTTCTCTTGGCTAACATACGCATCTGCCGAGCAACCTGCCAATATTGCCCCTGCGATCATGCCGCTTAACAAACGAATCGTCGTTTTCATATCGCCCTCTTATAACTTACCAACTAGGTTAATGAACACGCCTGATGCGTCGTAATCGTCATCATTCGCTAGGTTGCCATCAAAGCCTGAGAAGTTGTAACCCACACCGACTTTGAAGTTGTCGCTCAAATGTTTGTTAACCGAAACCAATGCGCCCTGCTCTAGCTCGTCGTAGGTGCTGTCCGTCTTCCAGTGGTACTCACCAGTAACGTCCCAATCTTTCATAACACGGTAAGAGGCACTCAAACCGTAGAGAGAAATTTTACTGTCGACTGGAATGTCTTCGCCTGACTGCCGAGTGAAGATTTCATGCTTGTCCTTGTAAGCGTATTTCGCGCCTAAATCCCAGTTTGCATCCAGCGAGTAGATACCTTCGATTTCGATGATATGACTTTCTTCATCTTTGTAATCCACATCGCGGTTAAGTTGGTCGAAGTCCACCAAATAGGTGTAGCGAGAGAGTACGTTCAAACGGTCGTTGTAGATTGGGCGATATGCTAAACCTGCGGTCGACTCAATAAAACGAGCCAACACTTTATCGCTCGATTTGCTCTCTGAGCGTGAGTAGTTGAACTTACCAAACAAGGTGTACTCTTCCGTTAGATGATGTGTGTAACGGTTAGTCGTCACCCATTGGTCGACACGTTTTTTATCTGGGTCTGCGGAATCATCGGTCTTGTCGACACGGTACTCGACTTTGTTCTTGAACAATACGTCATCCACATCAATCGAAGTGCTCACACTCACGGCTTGGCGCTCTGTGGTGATCTTCTGATCGTCTTCGATTTCGCCTTTTTGATAGCCAATCCCCATGTCGATGTCGTCGTTCATGTCGTAACCAAAACCAAACGAGTCAATACGACCTTTGCCGTTGTTCTCATCTACAAATTGGTTTTCTTGGTAGAAATCGACGGTTGAAGTCAGGTCTGCACGTTGGCCGACAATTACGTTGTTTTTGCCTTCGTAAGTGTCATCTACGTAGGTTAAGTAGGTGCTGTAATCTTCCGTTACGTCATACGTCACGCTCGCTTCTGCGGCATCGCCGCGATCACCCGTGGTGTATTCCGCGCCAACGACAAAGTCTTCTAGAATGCGCGTTTCACCACCTAGTGTGACGCTGTCGTTCTCGTCGTATTCGTCAGTTTGACCTACGGTTTTCTGACCTTTGATGTACACGTTGTTGTCGCTGTCCCAGATGTAGTCAGCACGCAGGCCTGCTAAGGTTCCTTTGCCTTTTTCATCTTGGTTGTTTAGCTCTTCAACTTGTTTACCCGCTGCCGAGATCTTAATGTGTTTGGTAACTTTAACTTGGGTTTCCAATTCCGCTTGCTGGGTATCGGTTCGCAAATCACCATCGGATTCACGCTCTTCAACCGAGGTAAAGCGCGTCTTCACGGCAACTCGGTCAGTGGCTTGAAAACGAATTTCAGTACCGTAAGACTCTTGCTCTAAGTCGTCATCTTGGCTGGCAAAACTGTAACCTGCGTCTTTGGATTTGTACCAAGCTTTAACGTCGTTACCCACCGCAGAGAATACGTTTGGTGCTAAGTCGTAGAGGTTCATCACCCCTTTCACTTGGTAGATATCACCTTCACGATCTTCCGCGTTGCTGCCAATTGGGGTAAAGGTTAAACCGCCATCGAAAGAAACGTAGTTGGAATCGGTTTGACGACCTTTACTGTGTCCGAATTCGGCTTTCAAGTACGTACCTTCTGATGCACGCAAGGTTAAATCCGTGCCGTACGCTTCGTAATCTTGGTTGTCTTTTTCTTCGGTTTGGTAGTTTGCGCCCACACCAATGTAGTCGTTCACCCAACCTTTCACACGACCACCAGCAGTCATTGCGTCAAGTGCGTCACTGCCTTGAGGAACGTATTCGTAGTCCACCGAAAGGTAGTTGTCATAGCCAGATGCTGGTTGGTCGTTGATAACAGTACCAAAGTGATCCGAAATGATGTTGTTCAGCGGTCTGGTCAGAATAATGCGACCTTGGTACGGATCGATTTCATAGTCACGTCCCGATTGCAGCGGCATTTCTTGCACAGTGATGCTGCTGTCTGGGTCGACAACTTTCACCATCACTTTGTCACTGCCTGGTACCACTTCACCATGGCGCAAGAAGTACAACGAACCACCAGTACCTAGGAATTCATCGTGAGCGAAGAGTGAGTCAGATTCAGCCGCAAAGCCGACAATGTTTAGGCGATCTTCACCAAACTTGGTGGTTGAGCGAGTACGGTAATCACCTTTGAAGCCGTATAAACTACGGTTGTAATCGTTGTTGTCGGTGCCAGTAATGCCGGTGTTGTAGTTACCCCACAAGACATTGGATTTGTCGTACTCAACGTTGAGGTAAACCTTACCTTTGGTGTTCACCACTTTGTAGATGTTGGAGCTGTCACCATAGTTGCCGTAATACATCTCATCGTCGTCTTCGAGAATATCGAATACGCTGGAAGAATCAGAGGCAAATGGGTTCTTAAACATATCTCGAACTTCACTCTCTTTAGTATCAAAGTGAGTGGTCACTCTGAGTTTGTCGCCAAACTTACCCTGACCAAAGTACGCCAAGCGCCCTTGATTATAGATGTCATCTTGGTATTGCTCGTCTACGGCTAATGCGGCGGAGTTACCCGTTACTTTGTTTTTACCAATGTAGAAGTCTGCAAGACCGGCTTGCACCCAATATTCATCAGGAATACGCACGTACAGTTGGTAACGACGCTCTTCACCACTGTCGAATACCACACGAGTTGGGAACAGATACGCATCTGCTGGCAAGTATTGTTCTGCGTATAACTCGCCCTCTTCCACATCAAACTCGTCTTCGCCAATCACAACTTTATCGACGCCTTTTAATCCTGTACCCATGAACCTTGCCAGACCCGCAGAGGTAGGAATGTTGTGACGCATCAACTGAGCTTTACCGAGCTTGCGGCTTTGCTCTTCTTCACCGTCGTTCTTATCGATATCGACTTCAGAATCTGGCTCGACAAGGTCAATTACACCAACCGTCGTCACGTCCATGTTGCCGTCTTTATCGAAGGCTTTTAAACGGAACAACAACTGCGTGTTGGATTCAAATTGATACTCTTGGTCGGTCGTGCCATCCCAAACAATGTTGAAATCGTTCGCAAATTGCTGGCCTTCTACCACTGCTAAAGGATCAACCAAGCCACGGTCACCACCACGGAAGACCTCCAGTTGGTAATGGTCAACGTAGTAGCTGAAGTTGGTTGTGATAGCGAAGCTCATTTCTTGTAATGGCTTGCCATCTTTCACTTCAACATCACTGCTAATGCTCAGGTCAAGTACCGGATCAAATCGCATGATGTCGCGGCTTACCCAAATCGCACCTTGGTCTAGGTAGATACGGGAGTTATCCGTTTGTTCGTGAGCTTTTACTTCAATACCCAGTGAGTCACTGTCAAGTTTCTCCAATTGGCTGGTGTCTTTCGCGTACGAAAGTATCGGCAACGCAGCCGCGATACACATTGTCAGTTTTGATTGTCTAAATCTAATCATAATAATCCTGCTTAACCGCTTGAGTGGTGGGCTGGGACTCGCCCAGCCTGCGTCTGTACTGCGAACGGTTAATCATCCCCACTGCTTTGAATACTGAAGTTAAATTTCGTCAGTTTGTTTGGTGTGATTCGGCGTACTTTCGGGTTCTCACTGACCACCCTCATGCCTGTCGGTAGCGAGTCTGTGTCGACTTTGACCAAGAACTGTTTACCTTTTTTATTCAACACCCACTGATCTGGAACGTGGTATCGACCATATTGGTCTGTCTCGATGATGATGCCTTCGACCGTTAGCAGTCGAACGCCTGGGATACCGTCTTCGTAAAGTCCTTTGTTCTCTACGATGATTTCCCATAGGTACATATCACCATCTCGGTAGAGGTTTCTCACCACGTCGATGTTCTCTGCCGACAGACCTTTTTTCTTATCTCCTTTGTGCTTGGTAATCGCGTTACCTTGCTTATCAAACTCGATGTGCGTGCCGTTATACGTTGTCACCTTGAACGGGAAACCTTGGCGAGTTCGTGTATTAAACTGGAACACCACTTTGTTGTTGTGTTCGAGGGTACGGTTACGAGATAGACCGAACAGCTCATCGACTTCATAACCTTTATCTACACTCGACATCACGACGTCTTGGCCTTTGTGCTTCACCTTCACATCTTTCAGTTGGGTTTCAACACCATCTTGAGTAATGAAGGTCGACCCCGGTACGTAGTCGCCCGCGGCAAGGTCGACATCGATGTAAATGTCATCTGCCGTTGCGTCTGCTTGGAAACCGTCACCGTTGTGGTCTTCGAACACCTTACCGATGATTGAAGCGGTATCGAATACCTTATCTGGCATGACTTCGACCGTCGCACTGGCGAGGTTCGACTTCACAACGTAGTTGGTCGTGGTGTTTTGTGCCGAGAAGCTTTCTGCCGGTGGCGCTTCAGCCCATGCGGTGTTGATGTAAACGCCAAAGGTGGCACCAACACTAACACGCATTAGGTAGCGAATACGTACCGCATCAGCGGTTTTCGAATCGCCCTTGCCGTAAATATTCATGTCGCCTACTTCGAAGAACAGTTGATTGGTCTTCGTTGGTTCTACGGTGATTTGGATATCATCCGAGGTATCAAATACGCCATCAGGGCCACTGTTAACCATCTCAGTCGAGTCTGGGATGTAAGCAAAGCCGCCCGGATAGCGGTCAACCAAACGTACCCCCGTGAATGGGTTGTCGTTTTCATTGGTAATCACGACTTCGTATTCGACGACTTCACCAACGCTCGCTTCTGACTTGCTCGCTACCTTGGTCACTTTCAGCATGCCTTCGTTGTAAGCTTGCTTCTTAACCTTGATCGTGACGTTGGCGGAAGCGACTTCACCTGTCGATGCTTTTGCGGTAAAGACGTTCGTGAAGTTGTCATCAATGCCTTGGTTGATTTCACCCGTCACTACGATTTCGTATTCATTACCTTGGTACGCCTTCATGGTGTGGTTTGAATCGACGTTGCTATCTGAATCGACAGAAACCACCACACCAGACTTAAGCTCAGTGATAGTCGCTTTCCATGTGGTGAACAATGGATTGCCGTTGTTACCAATAAGCTTATCGATTTCATCCAACAGGTTGACGCTTTCTGCATCCGCAGAGCCTCGGTTGGTCGCCGTCATCGTGAAGGTAATTTCATCGTCGTCGTTGGTGTATTCCGCTTTATCTGCCACCTTAGTCACCGACAAAATGATCGGCAGTGGTTTGATAGTTGCGAAGTCATCCGCCAGAACATCGCTCTCTGACTTGTCGTAGGCATACGCGTGGTTGGTGATTTCTCCCATCGCATCCGCGTTGACAACACCTGTGATTTCAATCTCCAACTTATCGTTTGGCGCAATAATCACACGGCTATTTACATCCAAATTGTCACCTTGAATCTGTGGTAACACGATGGTGCGATCGTCACTGTAGGAGCTGGTCATACTCCAACTGGTAAACGCTGGCGCTTCGGTGTCATGAATCGTATTCACCTTCAACTCAGAGATAATATCCTTAAGCACTATCTCTTCGGTAAACGATCCAGATTCATTACTTAACACCACGTGGTAAGTGACGTTTTCACCCGGACGGTAGTACTCATCATCGACGGTCTTCTCTAGCTTGACCGACTCTGGCATCGCCAATAGCATAGCGCTTGCTTCTTGAGTTTCACCGCGGAACAACGCACTTGCCGTGTTCTCAATCTCGCCCGTTGCGTATTGATTCACCAAACCAGTGATAACGAACTCCACTTCATCATTTGCTGCAATCGTCAGCGTTGAATCGATGTCCGTATTTACGCTCGGAATGTTTGTGATATCAGTATCTGAACTGCCCTTATTGACTTCGATACGCCAAGAGTCGAACGCTTTTACTGTGGTTCCATCCAAACGATCCACTTCTAAGTCACTGATGGCATCTTTCACTTCTACGCCAGTTGCCGAAACGGTTCCCTCGTTCTTCACTTTGACGCGGAAGGTGGCTTCTTTGCCTGGAACGTAATACTCGGTGTCCGCCGTTTTCTCGATTGAGATACCTTGTGACTGAGGTTGAATGGTCGCGCTCGATTGCTGCACAGTGCCATTCAAGTCCGCAATAGCCGTGTTGGTGATTTCACTCGCTGCTAATGGGTTTGTTTTCACTGTAATGGTGAACTCAACAATATCGTGAGGCGCAATATCGATCACTGAGCGAATGTCTTGATTATCGACAGGCATTGGTGTGATCGTGGTACGACTGTCCGCGTTGGTCGTTTTAATCGTCCAGCTTTCAAACGCTCGCTCATTAACACCGTAGATGTTGGTCGCTTTGATGCCCGATAGGATGTCATCCAGTTCGATGTCGTTATCGAAACCATCGGTGCCGTTGTAAACACGAACATGGAACACCGCTTCCTCACCCGGAATATAGTTTGGTGACTCTGCGGTTTTCTCAATCCAAACTTCTTCAGGTAAGCTTTCTAGCGTCGCGGTTGCATCGAGGGTTGCTCCACCAAACTCTGCCGTTGCGGTATTCACGATGTTTGCAACCGCGCTACTGTTCACCGTACCTGTGATGGCAAATTCAACCGTGTCGCCTGGTGCGATATCAAGGTTGGTAGAAATATCACCATTTGGCCCCGGCACCGTTTCAATGTCAGTGCGCGGGTCACCCTTGCTGGTAACGATCGTCCAATCATTTAACGCTGGTTCCATTGCACCACCAGAGGTTTCCACTTCAAGTGACGAAATGATGTCCTCGACTTTTACATCTGCCGCAAAACCAGAACCATTGTTGGTCACTTTGATACGGAATGTGGAGAACTGCCCCGGCTGGTAATAACGCTCATCGGTCGTTTTCTCTAAAACAATATCACCCGGACGTGGCTTGATAGTGGCAGTTGCGGTCACGTCTTTACTGTTGTGGTTCAATGTCGCTTGGTTAACGATGTCGCCCGTCGCTTCCGTATTGACTAAGCCAATAACGTAAAGGGTGATGGTATCGTTTGGCGCGAGATCGATGTTGTAATCAATGTTCTGATCGACGACGAGTGAGTTAGCGTCGACTGTGGTCAGCGAGCTTCCCGTTACGTATTGAACCGCCCATTGCAAGAAAGCTTGGTTCGCCGAGCCATCAATGGTATTCACGGTGAGCGCACCAATTTCATCTTTCAGGTTGATGTCATTCGCGTAGCTGTTGCCTTCATTGACAATTTTCAGGATGTAACCTGCCGCTTGGTTGGGGCTATAAAACTCTACCATTGGCTCTTTGGTGAAGGTTAAATCTGGAATCTTTGCCGTACTGGTGGCTTCGGCTGTCTTGATCGTGCCGTTATAATCCACTGCAACTTGGTTGGTGACATCTCCTACGACTTCAGGATCTAGCTCCCCTTCTACGCTCAGAGTCACAACGTCATTTGGGCCAATATCTAAACTGCCGTCTATGAACTCCCCCGTCGCCGATGGGAACTTGGTTTCTCCCGTTTGTGAAGATGCATTGAAGAAGATGGTGCCAGATTCAAACGCTTTTACTGTCGTGCCAGTAATACTGGTCGAAGTGATGTCGTTTACAAAATCTTTGACTTGAACGTCATTCGCCCAGTTGGCTGTGGTGTTCTCAATCTTGATGGTATAAGTCAGCGTATCGCCTGATTCATATTGGCTCTTATCGACCGTCTTCTCGACGGTCAAATCAGCAGTAGCCGCCTTATAGGTCGCAGCCGCTGTTTGGGAGCCGCTTGAATCGCTCACTTCCACTACGTTGGTGATATCGCCAACAAGGTCCGCTTTGACGATACCTTCAACATGAAGTTTCACTGTGTGGTCTGGATGGATGTTGTAGCGGATTTGGTAGCCACTATCACCTTTGACCTCTGAACCCGTAATCGGCTTCGTTAAGTCAGGAACTGTACCCTCCACGCTCGTATAGGCATCAAACCAAGAGTCAAATGCACGAACAGGTAACGTAGAACCCGCCTTCTCGGTTCGGATCGTTTTCCAAAGATCAGAGATCAACACATCCGTCGCGTAACCCTGTCCCACGTTTTTCACTTCAATATCGAAGCCAATGGTGTCGCCAGGATGGTAAATCGCAGGAGTGATTGAGGTAACCTTGGTTACTTCGAGACTTCCTGGCTCTGGAACAATGACTTTTTCTTTGAGGTTGTAGGTAAAGTAATTGGTTCCTGAGTTCAGTTTGCCTTGTAGTTGGTTTGTAAACTCACCAACCGCATCATCACGAACGTGGCCCTCAACTGTGATTAAGATTTCCGTGTAAGTATCATCTGCGGCTTTCCCGCCCATCTGAACGGTCACATCAATATCTGTGTTTGGAGCAATAGAATTAAGATTACTGATGTCTGTATAAGCAGGGTTGCCATCAGTAATCACTTGAGCACTGACCGTCCAATCCTTCAGAGCAACTTGCTCTGAGCCATCAGCGACTTCAACTTTGTAGTCAGAAATAATGTCTCGGATATCAATCAGCTCATTATTTGCCGTCTCGTTACGAACACGCATTTGATAGTGGACTTCAGAACCCGGCGTGTAGGTTGGTGTGTCTGTTGATTTTTGGGCAATAAGGCTCGACGTACCAGGATCTAAAACGACGGCATTACTATCAACACCATTGATTTTAGCCACGTTGGTAATCGTCCCCGTCGCATCCGCTGCTACTGTACCGTCAATTTCAAACACAACGGTGTCGCCTGGCATCAAATCGAACGCAGCATTCAGTGGTACGGTTCCTTGGTAGTTACCCGTAATGGAGAATCGATCTGCATCCGGTGCACTCACGATCGCAACGCTGTAATCTTTGAACGCAGGCTTACCATCAGATGTATCAATGCTGTTCAGTTCATCAACAATCGTCGCACCATTAGTAATACTCTCACCCACGTTGGTCACGCTAACTTGGTATTGAACTTGACCGTTCGGGTTGTAGTGACAATCGGTGCCTGTTGTTGATGGGAAGGTACATGTACCACTGTCTGCGGTTGTATTCAGAACTGCTTTTTCAAAGTCCAATATCGGCACTGCTGGCGGAATGACATCTGTTGTATCACTGTGATTGCCAGCTTTACCTGTGTTGCCATCAATATCGCCTAGCGCATCTGGGCGAACCTTACCTGTAACCGTAAACTCAATAACTTCTTCTGGTGCAATATCAACGAGTAGGTCAAGATCGTCCGTCGCATCGTAAGGTTCAACGTAGGTGTCCTGCGTTCCTGTCGTGCCCGCAGAAGTGAAAACATGTGAAATGTTCGTCTCAGAAAATGCAGACTTAGTTGTACCTCCAATCACCTCAACACGAACATTAGAAACGATATCTTGAATAGCCGTTTGATCTCGCCACACAGGCTCCGTATTGGTCACGGTGAACTTATAGATCACCTCATCTTCAGGTTTGTAGGTGTCACCGGATACATAAGATTTGCCATCAATAGAGACAATTTCTTTACTGACTGAAAGGTTGCTACCCTCCGGCGTTACTTTTGCTGAATGAAAGTTGCTGCCATTGTATTTTGGTGTCGCAACGATTTGGTCAAGTGCGTCTTGGCGGATCTGTGACTCCATCACAAAGTCAATCCAACCACCAGGCGCAATCGACAGCGTAGAGATATCAATGTCCGCATTTGGACCACCAGTATATCCATCAATCAACGTGGTCGCTTCGCCAGAAGTTGTTGCGGTAACTGTCCATCCATACTGACCAAATGCTGGCAGAGTTTGAGAATCCGATTCGCCCGCGGCGTTTTGCGCGACACGCACTTTGACATTAGAGAACAGCTCTTTCAGTGATTTGTTGTACTCCAAGCCCTTACCATTGTTCTCAATCCGCAGGTGGTAGACGATCTTCTCGCTGTCAGTCGTATGGTTGTATGTGGTCTTGTGTGTAGCAAGCGTTGTATCTGTATACGCTTTATGCGTTTTAGAGATACTTGCTGGCAGCATACTCACTGGCTCGGATGGTAAGTTATGGCTGTTATCAACGACCGCAACGTTCAGGATTTGCCCTACTGCTTGCTCGCTGATCTTCGCTTTAATGGTGTACTTAACAAAGGTGCCACCAGCAACAAACTCGTTTGCTGCAAGATCGAAGCTAGTATCAATGTCGGCATTGTTGACGACTTTACCGGCATTGCTGATCGTACTAGCATCGACGCTGGTCGTTATCGTCCATGAATCAAATGCACGCCCTTTAACACCGCCAAAATAGTCAGTTTTAATTTTGCTGATTTCATCTTTAATTGGCATCTGATTGATGTGAACATTGTTCAGGTTCTTCAATAAGATTTCGTATTCGATGTAACCACCAGGCGTGTACCCACCGCTTAACTCGGTTGTGCCATCCTGATCGTAGATTTTGGTGACATGTTTAGAGAAGTCGTACTTCTCTGCAGAGGCTTTGGTCTCCGCACTGACCGTATCGCCATCAACCGTTAATAAGTTCAGAATGTTGCCCACTGCGTTATCATTGACTTTTGCAGTCACGACATACTCAATCTTGGTCCCCGTTGGGATGGAGGCGTGGGTATCGATATCGACGTTATCCGCAATTTTGCCATCGAGATCTAGAATCGCTTTACTGCTGCCACTCACAATGCGTGGCGCTACCGTCCAGCCTGAATCAAATGCTTTATCATTAGTGCCATCAATAAGGTCAACTTTAATCTCAGACAGTCGATCAATCACCGGAATGTTATAAGCGTTACCTTTACCATCGTTTTCAATTGTTAAGCGGTAAACGAGCGGTTGCCCTGGCTCATAGCTTGCTTGGTCAACTGTTTTACTAAACGAAAGGTGGTAGCTATTTGGAACGACAGTAATGCCGCCAATCGTAATCGTACCGACCGCATCTTCACGGACTACACCCTCAACCTGATAGGTAACGGAGTCTCCGCCTGCTACATCGATGGTGGTCGTAATGTTTTGGTTGTCTGCAACTGTGCCGTCCAAGGTACCATCTGTCGTACCATTTCCGCCGTTAGTATCGTCTTTGCTGACATCAACGCTAAAGCCGGCTGCAAACGGGGTTGCCGTGGTTCCATCAAGGAGCTGAGTCGTTACACCCGTGATGTTTTCGTTTACACCGTGGTCGTTCACGTAGCCCGTTTGCGAGGAGATAGTAACTTGGTAGGTAAGCGTATCACCTGGTGAATAGAAGTTGGATTCCACACCGTTAACCAGTAACTTTCTAACGACATCGCCGCCGTTGTACGCGCGCTCCATCTCATGGTGGGATACGTGAGACTCTTCGGTCACTTGACCAAAGTCACGATACACGTAAGCATCATTTTCAATTTTATTGTTCAGGTTTCCCACTGAGTCTTGAGAACCAATGACATTATCTTTAACTCGCGCTTTGATTCGGAAAGTACGAAGTTCTCCAGCCTCAAGTGTCATCGTGTTAGACGCATCACCCGGTGGATAGATGAAATCATCATTCGTTTGTGGCTGGAAACCAGCGCCATCATCGTAATCAAACTGCCAGTATTCAAATGGCTTCTGGTTTGGGTAGTCTGCGTAGTGGTTATCTTTTTTGTTAGCGAGAACCGATCGAATTTCATTCAATAAATCGACAACTTTTAGACCAACTTCTGGGTTAGCACCGTTGTTTAGAACACGAATTTCATAGGTCACATCATCGCCAGGGATAAAGCGGACTTTATCGGCGGTCTTCAAAATTGAAACGTTGAGTGAATCCCCCGTCTTACTACCAATTTGTGCAGAGGATGATTGATTCAGATTGGTGGAAGGGTCATATATCTCTGCCGTATTAGAGATTTCATCTTCGGCATAGTCGTTTTTAACTTTACCGCTAATGGTATAAACAACAGCACCTTCCGCTCCATTGATTCGAGGATCTAGATCAATGTAGCTATTGATGTTGCCGTTATTTGGAAAGCCTGATTTTTCACCTTCATAACTACCTGTTTTAAAAGGAGAGTTATTCGAGTCAGTAGACGCTGTAATTGTCCATTCTGAGAATGCATTTAGGCCGATAATATCGTCTGTTACATGCACTTCGTTGGCATAACCTGGGCCCGTGTTCAAAATTGTGACATTGAAGCTCACCCACTGACCTGGAACAAACGCATTATCGGGCGTGGTTTTAGCAACAATCACTTTCGGGTCGTGAGGATAAACCACGACCGTGTCAGAAGCTGAGTTCTGAATGCTTGAGTCTGGTGTCTTTATTTCCGCAGTATTATCAAACCGAGTAAATAGGATTTCATCTTCGTTAGTTCGGTCGATTTGCGCAACGATCGTGTACAGCACTTCAACGTTTGGTGGGATCTGAGCGGTGGTATCTAAGTCTGTATTATCAGCGAACGTGCCGACATATGTATAAGCTGGATTCCCGTTGAGTATAGAATCATCAGAGATAATCTCGGCGCTGATCGTCCAAGATTTAAATACCGCTTTCGTTTTTCCATCCGGCTCTAAAACACCCGCAGTAATTGTTGATAATACATCTTTCACCGCAACGTTTGTCGCAAAGCCGTTTTCTTTGTCGTTTTTAAGGCTGATTTGGTAAGTCACCTCAGTATCAAGCTTAGAGTACGCGGTTTGATCACCATGGAAACCTTTATCGGTATTGGTCTTAACGCGCTTATTAAGCTCGATGGCAAAGTCACGCGGGTCGGAGCCGCGGTCAGCATAAACAGAGCCATCCACTGTCACTTCATTAGAAATGTGGCCATTTGCAAGAGGATCTGTCTTTGCAACTATGGTGTATTCGATATAAGAATGAGGCTCAAGTGTCGCGATAACATTCAAATTATTAGGATAATTCACTTCACCCGAGATACCGGTATCAGAAGCGGTCGCAGCAGTGCCATCATCTTTAAAAGCCGCAGCAGTAATCTTCCAATCCGAGTATGCTTCGATATCACCGCCATAAATGTCTTTTGTTGTTACTGAATGGAGGTCATCTAAAACCTGAACTTGGTTTGCAAAACCATCGCCATCGTTGGTCACTGTGATGGTGTAAGTCAGCGCCTGCCCTGAAGAGTAGAAACGGCTGTCGACGTCTTTACTTGCGCGTAAGTTATCGTCTGGAGTTTGAACACCCGATCCCTCTTCTGTGACATTATCGTTAGAACAACTTGGGTTGTTATCAAGAATTAAGCCCGTGCTAGTATCATTCGTTTTGGCCGTCAGTTTGTACTTGATGGTTTTACCCGGCGCGATGTCTGGCGTAAGCGAAAGCGGACTGGACGTCCAAGTTCCATAGCTAAAAGATCCCGGATCCGAACCTATCGAGTCCTCACCAGAAATGACATCAACTTTCCACTTTTCAAAAGCCTGGCCATCCCCAGCACCACCCGCTTGCTCAGTAATCACACATGTTAAGTTATCTTGAACCAGAAGGTTGTTCGCGAAGTACTTTGAAGAGCCATTGGTGACAGTAATTTCATACTCAATTTCTCCACCAGGTACGTATTCAGACGCTGATGTGGTCTTCGTAATTGAAATATCTGAGTCCGTTACGGTTAACACTTTTTCTGCATCAACCGTGCTGGAGATTGTCGAGTTTTGTACCAATGAACCTGATTCATCCGTGACTGAAGCCGTAAAACCTTGCAAAGTGCCGATGGTGATTGAGGTTAAAGTTGCTTTAATTTGATAGGTGATTGACTCACCCGGGTAGATAGAAACGGTATCGTCGAAGTCCACATCCGTTTGTGGGCTACCTTGGTAGTCTGAGAGTGAGTTACTGCCGATGCCTGAAACCGTGATGTTCCAAGTAGCAAATGGATTCCCATCTACATCGGTGTTGTTGTATGAAGGAGATAAGTTGTTGGCGAGACCATTGCTACTAACTAAATCGTTAATATTCTGTTTTACGTGGTAATTATGAGCAATTGCGCCACCGTTGTTCGTCACCTTCAACTCAAAATCGACCTCACCATTAATCAAATATGGCGACGTTGAGTTGATTGTATGCTCGAGTTCGATATCAGGATCTGCCGGAGGGGTGGAAAGCGCATTACTGTCGACATTTCCGGCACGAGTAGTGGAAGTCGCTTGAGTATCAATGTTGGAGAGCAGATCGGATGCAACCGTCGCGGTGATAGTGTAAGTGATGTAGCCACCGACAGAGATCTCCGCGTCAGTGACAGATAAATCGCCAGTAGTCGCAAACGTACCCGCATTACTGCCAGACGAAGCTACCGCGCTGATCGTAACGTTACTAAATGCATTCCCTGTCGAACCATCGAGCTTTTGTCCTACGAGAGACGCAAAGTCTTGCTCAATATCTAAACCTTTAACAGCATAACTGCCATTGTTGGTTGCGGTTAAAGAGTACGTGAGCGTGCCACCGACGTTATATTCCTCAGGGGATACAAAAGCATCGAGAGTATAATTATATTCAGCAGGTTCGAAGGTAACGGTATCAGTATTGGTAAAAGTGGTTTCTGTGCCAGAAACCGTCCCTTTTACTTCGGTACCGCCCAGCGTAATGCTCTCCGCCGCATCGTCAGAAATCCTTGCTTCTATTTGATAGGTAACACGACCAAAAGGAAGTAAGTTCGCTCCAGTAACACTGAGGTTACTGTCACTTGAGGTATAAGAGCCAGGGGCTGTGCCTAATGTATGAGAATCCGATATGGTCAAACTGCTGAAAGCTCTATTCGAACCAGACATTACATCCCAAATCGCATTGGTCACGGAGACATCACTGATAGTGCTCGCTGTCGTATTTTTTACTTCAACAGAGTACGTAATGACGGCACCGTTTTCATAAGGTAACCCAATAGTGGGACTAGTAGATATAACGATTTCACCTGCCGCCAAAGCTTGAACAGGAAATAAAACCATCAGTAAGAATAGGGCTAGATAACGTTGAACAATTGGCACAATACTTTTCCAACTCATACAAAATATTAATTATTCATCCATTTATGACAAAGCTAACGATAGCGTCAAAAACAAAGCGCCGAGATATTGGCGATAGAGAGTTTTGCTTTGTCACGTTTCTGTCATTTTTAATGCGGCATCCGTTAAAACTTTTTGACAGTCAGTTCTGATTCAGTTTTGCGACAGATTCGAGCTTCGCGGAGGTAATAAACTCACCAAATGTTTCACACCAAACAATAACGGTCGTGTAGTTGTCTAAAGGCAGATCTTGAGGAAGAGTGACCATAAAACGGTCAAATGTTTTCACGTCACCGACATTAATCATTTGCGCCTTCAATCGATTGAAATCGGCTTCCGTTTCAACAAATGTTGGAGAGAGATACACTTTATAATCCGGGCCAGGAGCTAACTCACCTTGAAATGCAATGGTGTCCTCAGTTAACCAAATCTCGCCTTCACCCCAGTGCAAGAAATCACTGTCAGTTCGATTACGATCGAAAGTCCCCTGGTACAGCACACCTTGAGTAGATTTGGAGATAACAGAAATATCCGGAGAGTCCGGTTGGATAAGAATAGGTAAGGCGTAAATACCCGCAGCAAAACCAGCCAAAACACATAACGTGTGGCTTACAAGGAACAAAATCCATTTCATAATTATTTACCTAGCTTTAGCTATTTATTGTTGTACAAAATTAGTTCATATTTCTCCTAAAATCATGGTGTTAAAATGAATTTATTAGCCGAGAAAGTATTTTCTTAATGAATGTCACAAAATGCGAGGTAGATTCACCCGACTTCTAATAAGAGACCATGCAGCCAATGCTAACTCACATCGGCTACCGTCGATTAAGCATAAGAGCACTACAAAATTTTATACATGCCTACATGCTCTAAAATCAAGGAGAGGGTATAGATTAGTAAGGAGAACCAAGATAGCTACTTAAGACGCACTCTACCGCATCGAGTAAAACGATATAAGCTGGACACAACTAAATGAACCGGGAAAAGTCTAAACAGCAGATATGCCTAAGAGAATTAGACATATCATTAATTGAGGTATTAGAGAAGCCCGTAGGAAACGTATGTTCAATCTAGCAAACTATCTTGGTAGATCATTTTCTTACTCATTCCTCCATCAACAACCAAGTTATGACCATTAACGAAATCATTCTCAGGGTGCGTTAAAAAAAGGCACGCATTAACAATATCTTTGGCTTTCCCTACTCGGCCTGATGGGTGCTGTTGATGGTCAAAACTATCAAGATCGTCATACCCTTCAACCTGAATCCAACCCGGACTGACTGCATTTACAGTGATGGGCGTTTCTGCCAACGAAATAGCCATCGACTGTGTCATTGATACCACACCACCTTTTGACGCGCCGTAAGCATCCCAACCAGATTCATTTTGATTCCAGCGCGTGGAGGCGATATTGATAATTCGCCCATAAGGCTGAGAATGATTCAACTCAATAAATAGTCGGGAACAAGCAAACGCACCTTTGAGGTTGACATCAATCACACGTGAAAACTCTTCAAAAGTCAGCTGCTGAATGGGTTTGTTAAAGTTGGCGATCGCACCATTGTTGATGAGAACATCGACTTTGCCGTACTGTCTTTGGATCTCATCAAAAGCCTGCTCAATCTGCTCTGGTCGTCCTAAATCAACAAGGTGGAAATCCATATCTGGATTCTTACTGGGCGCAATGTCTAACACGATAACTTTTGCTTGTCGCTCAAGGTAGGCAAGAGCAAGGTGTTGACCGATACCTTGGCTACCGCCAGTAATCACGACCACTTTATCTTTATACATACAGAGTTCTTAATTGTTTTTAATAACCCCAATTTTAGAGTGCTACCACTCATAAAAATAGAAATAAACGCAAAAACGACCAAAATACCTTCACCAGAAGCGGAATAATATCAAATGAGCTGTATCCCTATTCTGTTGGGTAACTTTCCTATCAAATTAGCCATAGCATTGATAAGTTAACTTCACTCAACCCTGAAACTCGCTTCGAATATACAGGTAACTTTCCACAATAAGATTGCAAATATCCCTTATTGCTACTGATAAAAACGCAATTTAGACTGAAACCATGGATATGTTACTCATCTTCAAAATCTACCTCTTCTATGGCTTAGCTTTCTTCGCCATCTTTTTTGCAATTTTGTTTCGGGATTTACGAAAAAGCCGGATCGCGATTGCTTCTGCTTTGCCCATCCTTGCGTTATTCGGCTTCATACATGGTTTCCATGAGTGGTCAGAACTTTACTTGGTGATGTATGAACACGAGTTTACCCTGACCAAAGGCGTAGAAACTTTCAAGGTATTCAAACTTTTGTTTTCGTTCATTGCTCTCGGTGCTTTTGCGTGGAAGATGCTTGGCCTCACTGATTGGAAAAACGTCAAAGCCATTAAATACGGAGCCGTAGCGGTTATCGCTCTGTTTGCTGCTAGCTTGGTCATCCGCTTTGGTAACAAAGAGTACGCCATTTATATTCACGATACTGCGAATCAAGTCCGCTGGATCTTTGGTTTAGGTTCTGGGCTAATTTCAGGATTAGCCATGATGAGTTACGCCAATATTCTCGAACAAGAAGGTCATGGTGCTTCACTACCCTTTAAACTGACCGGCCTTTCGCTCATTGCATACGGCATTTCAGCAGGCTTACTTACAGTTGATTTAGGGCTCTGGGTGCTGCTCGTGAGAATGGTTTGCGCACTCTCTATTTTGTGCACCCTTTGGATTGCATTACGCGTATTTGATGATGAGAAAAGCAAGAAGCTCGAAAGCAACATCCAAATCTCTCAACAAGATGCCAAACTTAAAGAACTTGGTGAACTGACTTCCGCTGTCGCTCATGAAATCAAGACACCGCTTTCCAGCGCGACCATGAGTTGTGATTTGTTGGAAAAACAACTGCCCGACAACGAGGCTAGTCACCGTCATATGGCTCGAATTAGGCAAGGGTTAGAACGGGCTGCTGAAATCAGTCATGAGGTTCTGAACTATGCTCACCATAAACCGATTCAGCGAGAAATCGTTTCACTACAACAGGTCGTTGAACAGGCTCTCTCTCTGAACCAATACCGTTTAGAAGGCTTTGCTGTAAGCACATCCCTAGATAATACGCTTAGTGTCTTAGGTGATGCAGGTCAATTGGAAGAAGTAGTGACCAACATCATTGGCAATGCGATTGACGCTAGCCAAGAACACAAGCAACTCGATATAGAAACGTATCAAGACAAACTGATGGCGATCCTCTCCATTTCCGACTGGGGAACTGGCATGCCACTGGACAAAATTGCCAAAGCGAAAACACCGTTCTACACCACAAAACCAAGGGGTGAAGGCACAGGAATGGGATTAGCAATCAGTAATCAAATTATTTTACAACACGGTGGCGAGCTAGACTTGAGGAACTCAAAGAAGAGTGGCCACATTACTGGCTTAACAGTTGAAATCCGCTTACCAAGGAATATTGAATGACACTAAAACTCTTACTTGCAGAAGACGATGTTGAATTGCGAGAGGTTCTCATTGAGGCATTAACCTTGGAATCGTTTCAAGTGGTCGCGTGTGATAATGCAGAAGATGCATTAGACATCGCCAGTGAACAACATTTCGACCTAGCGCTATTTGACGTCGTAATGACGGGGATGACCGGTATCGAGGCCCTTTCTACCTTAAGAAGGCAGCATCCCAACATTGGCATTATCATCACCACTGCATTTGCTACAGTCGACGTAGCGGTAGACGCCATGAAAAAGGGAGCGGATGAGTTTCTCACTAAGCCATTCAATCTCTCAGCTCTATCTGTCACCTTAAGGCGAGTCCATGCTGAACGGTCACCAAAGTCTCCTCTCGATGAGAGGAAGCATGACCAAATCTTTAGTGCGCTCTCCAACCCGATTCGTCGCTCGGTTATAAAGCAGCTCAAGATCCATCGAAAAATGAAGTTCATGGACCTCTGCCGTGTGGTTGGTATCGAAGACCACACCAAGTTCAACTTCCACCTAAAACAACTAGTCAACAGTGGTCTAGTTATCAAAGAAGATGGGCGAATTTACTCGCTGACGGAACAAGGTCAACAAGTCCACTCCAGCATGCTTTAACGCATCTTTAAAATACATAAAAAAGCCGACTGAATGTCGGCTCTTTAATTTTAATTCGTTGTCCCGTCCTGAGATAAGCTACCAATTCGATTATTTTTGTTCGATTGGACGAATTACTTTACATGGATTTCCTGCAGCAACTACGTTCGGTGGGATATCTTTCGTAACTACACTGCCCGCGCCAATTACCGAGTTTTCACCGATAGTCACACCTGGGCAAACAATCACGCCGCCGCCTAACCATACGTTGTCACCAATAGTAATCGGCGTGCCAAACTCAACGCCCTCCTCTACACGGCCTTTGACATCCAAAGGGTGTCCTGCAGTGTAAATCTGTACATTAGGAGCAAATAGAACATTATCTCCAATATGTACTTCCGCCACGTCTAACACCACGCAATTGAAGTTGGCATAGAAGTTTTTACCCACTTTGATGTTAGAACCATAATCACATCGAAAAGGAGGCTCAAGGTAGGCCCCCTCTGAATCAGGAATAAGCTCGTCAATTACGCTTCGCCATTCGTCGGTATCAGGAATACTGTTGTTAAGTTTTTGCAGAACTTTTCGGCATCCAATTCTTGCTTGGTAGAGCTCTGTATCCCAAGCATCGTATGGCTCACCTGCCAACATTTTTTCTTTTTCTGTTCTCATTATTTACACCATCTCACCAAAGTAAAAACGCATCAAAGCACATCACAACGTCGCAAAATGTGACTGGCGTAATGGATTATTTATTTGCGTGAACACTGTGGTGAGATTTCAAACAGAAGTTATCCATCAATCTTCTCGGAATGCACGATTCATACTTTCCGTTAATGGTTTAACCAAATAACTCAGCGGTGTCCTTGGTTCAGATAAAATCAGTACCTCTGCATTCATACCTGATGTCAGCCTATGCTTTGCGACGTCCTCTTGAGACAAAGCGATGCGAGCAAGATAAAAGTCATCTTGGTTCTGTTCAGACAGTTTATCTGCCGAAATCGTTAACACTGTACCATCCAAGGGCGCGAGTGTTCTCGCATTCAAAGCCGTCAAACGAACTTGAGCATGTTGCCCCGGTGTAATTAAATCGATGTCTTGGGGACTCACGCGAGCCTCCACCAGCAGCTTGTCATCTTGAGGAACCAGCTCAAGCAACGTCTCTCCCGAACCAATGACACCTTTTTCAGTAAAGACCTGCATATTGACGACTCTGCCAGAAATAGGAGCGACAATGTCGGTACGTGCAACAATGTCTTTTGCCGAACGGTACTCCTCCCGAATAGAGACGAGCTCTTTCTTGGTGTTGCGTAACTCCTCGACAATTTCATTGAGTCGCTCTAGCTTTAGCTCTTCTATCTTTGCTTGGTTTTCATCCAGTCGCTTACTAACGGTGAGCGACTGGCGATCAAGTTGGCTCAACGTACTACGTACTTCTGCGGCGAGACGTTTGAGCTGAAGTAACGCCGACTTTCCAGAGAAACCCTTCTGTACCAACGCTTGATTACTGGCTATCTCTTCTTCAATAAACTTCAAGCGTTCACGTTCAATGACTTTCGTTTCGCTGAGGTTATCCAGCTCTAAATTTGCACCAGATATACTTTGCGCAATGATGTTTAACTTGCTGTCAAAAAAGCGTTTCCTAGCCTCGAAAATCTTGCTTTGGACCAACTTGGCCTCGGCGACAATTTCTCCATTTTGAATGGTCTCAAGGTCACGAGCCCAGTTGATGTCCGGTAGCTCATCTAACTCCGCATTCAAACGGTTTTCTTTAGCAATCGTATGAATATACTGACCGCCAAGAGAGTCAAGTTTCGCATTGGCTTGGCGCTTTGAAAGCCGAAGGAGCAATTGCCCTTTCTCTACTAAATCGCCCTCTTGAACATAGAGCTTTTCAATAATGCCACCTTCCAAGTGTTGGATTTCCTGACGCTTACTTAATACCGATAGATCACCGTAAGCAATAGCAGCACTCTCCAGTTTCGCCGTGGCAGCCCAATAACCTAACCCTCCCAGAAACAGGCTTAGCGTTAAGACACCTAATAAAATCGGGCCTTTCAAGTGAAGCTCCGAAGAGGGCAAAAAGCGGAATACTTTTTCTGCTGCAAGTTCATTAACGGTTGGCAGTTGATTGCTCATTTCGCACCCTCGGTATATCTGTTCTATCTTCTCCCATCAAACGCTTCAACACTTCGTCTCGCGCTCCGTATAACTTAGCTCGTCCGTCGGCTAAATACAGAAGTCGATCCATTTGCCTTAACGTACTTGGGTTATGAGCAATCACAACCACTGTTGAGCCTTGAGACTTGAGGTGTGCTATTAAACGTTGATATGACGCCTCACCTTCTCCATCTAGGTTCGCGTTTGCTTCATCAAACACGACAACAGAAGGGTCACCGTAAACGGCTCTTGCCAGAGCAATGCGTTGTCGCTCTCCACCGGATAAGCCGCGGCCATTTTCCCCGATGGTAAAGTCATAGCCTTTGTTTTTCTTAAGAATAAGTTCATGACACCCTGCAAGTTGAGCAGCTTGAATCACTTTTGCCGGGTCTTCATCTTTAAATCGTGCAATATTGTCTCGAATTGTTCCGGGGAATAACTCCACTTCCTGAGCTAAATAACCAAAGTGAGCACCTCTGTCTTCTGAAGCCCACGTTGATACTTCCATACCATCTAAGGTGACCTTGCCAGCCAAAGGTTTGATATTTCCGAGTAGTAGTCTTGCAAACGTTGACTTTCCCGTTCCGGAAGGGCCAATAACGCCCACAGAAACACCTGGCGGAATCGACAGTGATATCGCTGATAAAACAGGTTCCGATGCTCCAGGGTGACGATAAGCTAACCCCGTCAGTTCAAAGTGACCTTTTGGACGAGGCAAAGGCATGTCAGATTCATCTTGTTTAACAATCCGATCAATCTCCCATAAACGCTTGTAAGCATTTCTGGCAGACATCGCGCTGCGCCATGTACCGATCGCTTGCTCCATCGGAGAGAGTGCGCGACTCATTAGAATAGAACTGGCGATCATTGCACCTGCGGTAATCTCATGTTGGATGACCAACCAGGCACCGCCTCCTAATAAACATATCTGAAGGGAGCCGCGTACGAACTTCGAAAAGTTAGCGAGGTAAATCGACTTACCTGTAACACGTTGTTCCAGTTGATTAGACTCATTAACACGTGAGTACCAGCTTTCCAGAAAAGCATTCATCATGCCCATAGCCATAATTGAATTCGCGTTTTGAGTCGCCACTTCTGCTTGATTGATGTGAGATATCGATCGAACTTCACTTTCTTGCATGGTTTTTCGGGTCACAAGCTCATTGATCACGCCCAAACTAAACAAAGCAATTGAGCCCCCTAACGCAATATGGCCCAAAACAGGGTGCAGCAAATAAACGAAAAGTATAAAAACCGGGGTCCAAGGTGCATCAAGCAAAGGATAAGGCGCTTGGCTACTGAGAAAGCTTTTAATGTTTTGGATATCTCTCAACACCTGAGATGTATAGCTTTTGCCCGTGTGTGTTTGGTACTGAATGCTTCGTTTGAGCATAAATACCGAAAGTTTTGAATCAATCCAATACCCAAACGACTTACTCATCTGAGCTCGCGCGATATCAATCAGCGACATAGTTAAAAGCGCAGCCAGAACAATCACTGTCAATAAAAAAAGGGTATCAATCGAGTAGGAAGAGATAACGCGGTTGTACACTTGCAACATGTACAGAGGGATAGAGAGCACTAATAAATTTATAAATAAACTAAAACCAATCAGCAGGCCCGTCAGCGTGCATAGTTTTTGTTTAACTTCTTTGAAAACCGTATTTTGCACGATTACTTCCACATATTTTTATATTTAGGCGCTAGACCCGCTAGCGCCTAATAGGATGACTTAAATGATGAACAAGTCGCTGCCATAGGTATTGATGTCTTCTTGCGTAACACCAATCAATTTGACAGTCAGATCTGCGCCATCAGTAAAGACAGCGTTACCTTTAGCGTCGTAGCTAATGGTTAAATCAGAGAATGATGTGACAGAGTCACTGATGATGTGCAAAGAATCCTCGCCGATTGTGAAATCAACCACTTTAGCTTCACCATGACCTTCAAATTTATCCGTGAAAATAAACTTGTCTGCGCCTGAACCACCGATCAAGATGTTATCGCCTGAACCAGCAACAAGCAGATCCTCGCCAACACCACCGTTAAGTTTGTTGTCACCTAACAGACCAAGTAGCAAATCGCTTCCAGTGCCGCCACCTAGGTAATCATTACCTGTGCCAGCCATCAAAATATCATCACCTGCACCGCCTGTTAGACGGTCATTGCCTGCCCCACCAACGACAAAGTCATCACCGCCACCACCGACGAATGAATCATTACCACCGAAACCGATGAATACATCGTTACCACCATCGAAATCAGCGATTTCGTGATTTTCGCCCGCATCACCGAGATATGTGTCATTTGTGCTCATTGTATGTCCCTCTTGGCTTTATATTTGAATAGACCTTTTCACGTCTGAATTAACTTCCTGCAGACACCGGGAAGTCTAATAAACAAAAGCATAGGAACAAGTTTGAATATGGATTGATATTTCAAACTAACAATATTATTAGCACTTTAAAAACTGGTACTTTTAGATATAAAAGACATTGAAAACATAAGGTTAAATCTAGTACTACAAGTTTCTTTTTGCCCAACTAGTGGCTTGTGTTCGATTTTTAACCTCAATCTTTCTAAAGATATTGTAAAGATGAGATTTTATAGTGTGCTCGCTAATAAATAATGAATCAGCAATCTCCATATTCGAGCCTCCTTCTTTTAGCATCTGTAAAACTTGAACCTCTCTTCTGGTCAACTCTACCTCTATTGCAGGCTCTACAACGTGGTGCACCTCTTTTCCTTTATAGTAATTAACCAATTGATCAAGCAAACGACGAGACAGCCAATTTTCTCCAGAAATAATCGCACTTAACCCTTGGCAAAGTTTTTCCATCGAATCATTAGGCCCAAATATACCTTTAACGTGAGGCCAAGAGGCCAATTCAGACGCATCTAAATCGTGACCTAAATTGAGCATGATCGTTCCTAATACTTTCTCATTATCCTTTAAATAAACTAAGGTATCGGAAGGTGTTTCTACTGAGAAATCAACCAATAGGAAGTACTTTTCAGGAATGAGCTCATGGTAGCTCACATTCTTGTTATCGATAATTGTAATTTTTGTTCCGGTATTCCTAGAAAGAATCTCCTTAAAGTTTTCACTCTGTAAACTTTGCTGAGTGATCATTAGGATTTCAGGTTTTTCTTTATGCTGTTCCATAATCTTTCTCATACTTTACTGACTAAATGCTCTAGATTAATAACTAGTTATAAGTATTTAAGCTCATATCTAAGTGCTAGCCGATAGAGTAGAGTTATTTGCTACTTTTTTAAATTGCAATTTGATCAAGATCAGAAACAAAAAAAGTGTTTCTCATAAAAGAAACACTTTTTTAAATCTGAAATTTTATATTTGCAATGAGTCGCAAATAATATGAAACCCATTGTAATAAACACACTAATTATACGGCAATAGAGAGGTCCGACATATTCTCTTTTGCCCAAATTAATGCTTGCACTCTGTTTTTCACATCAATCTTCTTAAAGATATTATGGAGATGAGTTTTGACAGTATTTTCACTCACAAATAACTGCTCAGCGATCTGTTGATTCGAAGCCCCCATAGATAAAAAGGTAATGATTTGCTGCTCTCTTTTGGTCAAAATTGCGGGAACGGTCTTATTAAGAGGTCTGCTGTGTCGACGTAAATGCGTGATATATTGCTGAGAAAACTTACGGCTAAACCACATATCACCCTGTAATACTTTTCCTATTCCAGCTTGTAACGTACTAATGTCGTCAGAAGTGTAGAAGATGCCAGCCAATGATTGCCAAACAAACAACTCTTCCGTTGTAATCGATTTATCGCAGTTAATAAGAACTTCTATCGTGTCTTTGAGATCCGTTTTTTTAAACTCCATGTAACGAGAGAAGACCTCGTCTGATATCACACTGTAATCCAACAATATCGCAGAGATTGAACTGACCGATTCAGGCTGAGTATCGAGCTTTTCAGGAGAGATCAACTGAACATTGATGTTGAGCTTAGTCTCTAGCACATCTTTTAACAGTGAAGACTGTAAGCTGTCCTCCGTTATTAAGATCACTTTCCTTGTATTTTGATTCTCCATCTTGATCGATGCCCTTTAGTCATTTTGAGTGAAATAAGGCATAGATTTAGTTAGAGAGGCACTATTGTCAAGTATGAAAAAAAGTAGTAGCAAAGACTAAATTATTGATTGGTATGTAGATAAAAGGTGTGAGGAATTTGATAGGTATTAAAAAGGGAGTATCAAACTCCCCCTTTATTAATGCACTGGCACTGAATTTTTCTGATTGAACTTACCAAAGTATTGCTCAAGGATTTCTGGAGTCAGTTTTCCTTCAGCTTCTAACTTCTTGAGCTCTGCCGCAATTTGCTTCTGCTCTTCAAGAGTTGGTAGCTTTACTTCTGGCTCTTGAGACGCTTCTTGCGAGATCTGTGCTAGTTCTTTTTCGAAATCATTCATAGTACTTACCTAAATATCGAGTCGTTAAACTTGTAAACTAGGTCTATTCTATCCAACTCTACAGCTTGAAGCTACCAACCATCTTATCTAGGCGAGATGATAATTCTTGCAGATCTCGACTTGCACCAGCAAGTTCTTCTGCTGTCGCTGTCGTCATCTCATTGATCGCATTAATCTCTTCGATGTTCTGGTTGATGGTATGCACCACTGTCGATTGCTCTTCTGTTGCCGTTGCAACCTGAGTATTACGATCCGAAATATCCGCAATGCGTTCAGAGATATTCATTAGAACAACAACAGCCTCATCAGTTGAAGCCACCCCCTCAAACGTCACTGCTTTACCTGCTTCCATTGCAGTTACTGCATCTTGCGCATCACTTTGAAGTTGGTTAATCATCTTTTGAATCTCTTCAGTCGAATCAGCCGTACGTGACGCTAAGTTACGTACTTCATCAGCTACCACCGCAAAGCCACGACCTTGCTCACCCGCGCGAGCCGCCTCGATCGCTGCGTTCAACGCAAGTAAGTTGGTTTGCTCAGAGATATCGCGAATCACATCCAGAATAGAACCAATATCTTTGGTGGTTGTTGCAAGCTGGGTCACTACCATGCTTGTCGTTTCCACATCACCAGCAAGGCGGCTAATCACTTCTTTTGCTTGCGTCACCACTTGACGGCCAGTCTGCGTGTTATCAGACGCTTGGTTTGCCGTATCAGCTGCGGTTGCCGCGTTTGAAGCAATCTCGCTGATCGTTGCCCCCATCTGGTTAATGGCCGTCACTACCTGAATCGTCTGGTCACGTTGCTCTTGGCTATTATCATGCGTAGACGTTGCTTTATTTGAAACACTGTCTGCCGCTTGGCTTAAAGCACCACTGGTTAGCGACACTTCCTTCATGGTTGCATGGATCTTCTCAATAAAGCCGTTAAAGCCTTTAGAAAGTTGAGCGATCTCATCGTTGCCTTTGATTTCAATTCGTTGAGCCAGATCACCCTCACCTTCACCAAGATCAGTGAAGCGGTCAGCAATTTGGCGAATTGGGTTGGTAATGCTGTTTGCAAGAAGAACGCCCATCGCAATGAAGATCAGCGCGACGATCGCTGTTGTGAATAACATTTTCTCGGCGGTTGCATCTAGGTCAGCAAATACTTCGTTCACTGGTACAACACCAACGACAAACCAATCCATTGAAGGCACGTACAAGCTCGAGACAAACATCTCTTGTCCTTCAAATTCTGTCGTTACTAAATTGAAGTGATTTTTGTTGAGCAACTGAGAAGCTTCACGACCAAACAATTGGTTGATAGAGCTTTGGTTCTTACCTTGCTGGCGATGAATCTGGATATCACCTTTGCTATTGGTCAGAAAAACGTAGCCTGTTTTCTCAATCTTAAAGCCATTTAGTAACGAAACCATATCGTCCATTGACTTGGACAGGCCAGACATTGAGATGCCATTGACGTTTTGGTAGTTCGCGAACATTTTTACGTCGCCATTTGCCTCTTGAAATACGCTTACAGACGTATCTTGGCCAGAAGAGGTGAATCCAAAGAACCAAGCATCTTGCGAGCGATTAAGCTGACGTAGAAAACCGTTTTGGTTCCAGTAATAAGCACTTTGTCTGTTCGCGACAGAAGCATCGTTCAACTGGTATTGGGACTTTACGTTATTTAGTTGGCGAACTAATTGCGCTTCGACTGTTGGGTTACGGTCTGTCGTCGATAGTGCTTCAACAACAAATTCATTGGTCGCCAATTGTTTTGCCGCTTGCTGCATCTGTACAACTTCACGGTCAATCTCCGTATTGATTTGCTGCAACATCGCAGGCAATTCAATATCAATAAGGCGATGGCTTAATACGTCTCGCGCATGACGCTGTGCCATCACCCCTACAATAATCGTTGATGCAAGCACTGCAAATGTAATACCGAGTACAACCTTTTGTTTGATACTCAAAGAGCTAAGTTTCAACATATCTGGACCTTTAAAAGAATCACTAGTTATCTGCATTCTGAATAAATACAACCTTGCGCATATAAATTTACTATGCACAGCATGACACTTTTATCGGCCTTATCTGACAAAACTAGAGAAAATTCTCACAACTTTATGCAAACCCAATGTAATAGATTGTTTAGTAAGATAATTTAAATCCTTAATGTGACTATCATCACCAGATAACTATGCTCAATCTGGCATCCCCTCAAGAATGAACGCACTGAGCTTTTCATCGTCGACTATCTCAATACGACGATAACCGATAGTAATGATGTCTTGCTTAGCAAGTTGTTGTAGCGAACGGCTCAATGTTTGCCGCGTACATCGTGAAAGGTGGGCCAGTTTATCTTGCGTGTACACAATTGGAGTGTGCTCACCATGTGGGGCATTTAAGCGGCTAACAAGAGACAACAACTTCGCGACTCTGAATTCGTTTTTTAACAAAACAGACTCCGTCGTCCACTCCATTAAAAGCCTGAAGCGAAAGCTGATTTCATGAATAGCAATTTGATACAGCTGAGGGTTGAGTTAGTGACACAGGTTGGACACAACATCACAAAAGAGGCGACAGTTTCCTTAAATGCTGACGAAGACGACAATTTTTGGCTGGCATTGAAACACGCACTATGAGCACTTGTTAAGGTTAGGGCTTTCCGTAGCCCTAAGTCATTGTCATGACCTTGTAAAACATAGTAATAACCCAATATTGAAAAGATAAATTGCATGTACGTACTGGAACTTTTCCCTTAGAAGAAGTGACCAATACTCAAAACAAGAATCATATGGATACCAGAGAGTCCAAAAAATGCACAAAACAAACTTCGAAACTCTTCAAAGCTACTTAGAGTCTCAGATCATTGGTCAGCATGATCTCGTTAAACAGCTTCTCATTGCTCTACTTGCCGATGGGCATATCTTGGTTGAAGGCCCTCCAGGATTGGCTAAGACCCGTGCGGTGAAATCTCTATCGGATTGTGTAGAGGGTGATTTCCACCGTATTCAGTTCACACCAGACTTACTGCCAGCAGACTTGACGGGTACAGATATCTTCCGTCCAGAAACGGGCGAATTTACCTTCCAGTCTGGTCCTATTTTCAACTCACTGATCCTTGCTGATGAGATCAACCGTGCGCCAGCTAAAGTGCAAGCCGCAATGCTTGAAGCCATGGCTGAGAAGCAAGTGACAGCAGGACGAAACACATACTCACTCCCAGATCTATTCTTGGTGATGGCAACGCAAAACCCAATCGAGCAAGAGGGAACTTACCCACTACCAGAAGCACAGCTTGACCGCTTCTTGTTGCACCTTGATGTAGATTACCCAGATGCAGAGCATGAACTGGCAATCTTGCGCATCAACCGTGGTGAGGCAAAAGGCGAAGCGACGATTGAACGCCCAAGCTTGAGCCAAGAAGACATCTTCACCGCACGTAAAGAAGTGCTCAACATCCACATGGCAGACGCAATCGAGCAATACATCGTTCGTCTTGTGATGGCGACTCGACAGCCAAGCGATTACGACTCAGAGCTTGCGAAATGGCTATCTATGGGTGTGAGTCCACGTGCAACAATTGCGCTTGACCGTTGTGCTCGCGCTCATGCGTGGCTGGCAGGTCGTGACTTTGTCTCACCAGAAGATGTTCAAGCCATGGCTTACCCTGTGCTACGCCATCGTCTGCTGCTTAGCTACCACGCTCAGGCAGAAGGCATTACAGCAAATCAGGTTATCGACAAGCTTCTTAACCTTGTAGGTAGCGCATAACGTAGGTAGGTGACATGTCTGCATCATATGCATTGCCACCTCATGCGAATGGGGTGACATTAACCCTTGAAGAGCTGCTTCAATATCGCACTCAATCGGTTCGTTGGCTGCCACCAGCACAGAGTATTTGGTCGCAAATGAGCGGTAACCATACCAGCCGTCAAAAAGGTCGTGGTATGGACTTCATGGAAGTGCGCCAATACCAAGCGGGTGATGACATTCGCAGCATCGATTGGCGAGTCACGGCTCGAACGGGAAAAGCGCACACCAAGTTGTTTGCTGAAGACAAAGAGCAAGCGGTGATCTTGTACATCGACTTGAGCCCAAGCATGCACTTTGGATCGCAATATGTATTGAAGTCAGTTCAAATGGCACACTTCGCTAGCGTCTTGATTTGGCTGACGTTAGCCAAGAAAGACCGCATCGGCGCGGTTATAGATGATGGTTCCCAGTGTATTGAGTTCCGCCCTTCTTCGCTTCAAAAGCAAGGGCTGAGAATTCTTGACGCGATAGTGAATACTCACAATCAATTGCTTACGAATCAACAAGCTGACAGCACACGCACGTTGCCATACATGAGCGCAATTGAAACGCTACACAACCTGACGCCGAAAGGCAGTGAGCTTATTCTGCTGAGTGATTTTGCTCAAGTGGAGGAGAAAGAGCTGATTCAACTGCGTCGATTAAAGCAACACAACAGCGTTCGTGCAGTACAGTTTTATGATCCTCTTGAGCGAGGCGAAACCGACTTCCGAGGCCAAGCGAAAGCATCCGATGGTCATCGAAGTCAGTGGTTCAACTTCGGCTCTAAAGGGGAACGTCAAGAATTGGAGTCTCACTTCGTTAAGCATCAACAAGCCATCAAACAGCAGTGTCATTCGATGGCGATTCCATTTAACAGTCTGTCGAGCGGGTTACCGTTGGTTCAGCAGTTAAGCTAATCAAAGCAACAACATACAAATCATTCAAGCAGTAGTAATAATAATGACAACGAATAATCAAAGCCTAAACCTTGAACCTTTAATCCTGCCAAATGCACCAGATTGGTTCCCACTTGCTTGGGGATGGTGGGCTGTTCTGGGCGGTGTAATTCTCTCCATCTTAATCGTCGTACTGTACTTAAGATGGCGTACAAAGCGTCTTGTTGCCAAGAAGACCGCATTGAAACTGTTAACCAATCCGATCACACCACACACACCGTCTTCTGCATTAGAGGTTCTTCGCCAAGCGGCTTTGAGTTACTTCCCTCGTGAAGAAATCGCGCCATTAACAGGCTCTGCTTGGTACGAGTTTCTTGATAGTTACACTAAAGAAACTCGATTTGTCGATAAACAACAACAGTGGCAAGCGGCGCTGTATCAAAAGTCTGGTCAAGAGCAACATCAAGCATTAATTGATGATTGCGCTTTCTGGATTGAAACCGCATTGCCACCAAAGAAAAAGGCAAAAACTCGTGACTGAGGCAACTCTCGTTTCGAGCCTCTCTCAGTGGTTGAACATTGAGTTTGTCTGGTTGTGGGCATTATTGTTACTGCCCCTACCTTGGCTGATTTATAAGTTCTTCCCTGAAGAGACTCAGCAAGCTGAAATTAAGCTGGCGTACCTGCCAGACAACAAACACAGCAACAAACCAAAACAGGTCGTACAAAAATTCCTGTCTATTGGCGTATGGGCTCTGTTGGTTGTCGCTTGTGCTCGCCCGGTTTGGTATGGCGATCCGGTTGAGTTCCAACCGAAATACCGTGACATGATGTTAGTGGTCGACTTATCTGGCTCTATGCAGAAAGAAGACATGAACGACAACGGTGAATACATAGACCGTCTAACCGCCGTCAAAAGAGTCTTATCTGATTTCGTAGAAAAACGCCAAGGTGACCGCTTAGGTGTGGTTCTATTTGGTGATCACGCTTATCTACAAACGCCGCTAACCGCTGACCGTAAAACCGTGATGCAACAGATCAATCAAACCGTCATTGGCTTGGTTGGTCAGCGCACTGCGATTGGTGATGGTATCGGCTTAGGCACTAAAACCTTTGTAGACAGTGACGCACCACAACGTGTGATGATCTTGCTCAGTGATGGTAGCAATACTGCTGGTGTACTTGATCCGCTTGAAGCCGCTGAAATCGCTAAAAAGTACAACGCAACCATCTACACCGTAGGTGTGGGCGCTGGTGAAATGATGGTGAAAGACTTCTTCATGACGCGCAAAGTCAATACCGCCTCAGACCTTGATGAGCAAACGCTGACAAAAATTGCAGAGATGACAGGTGGTAAATACTTCCGAGCGCGTGATGCCAAAGAACTTGAAACGATCTACGACACCATTAATCAACTAGAGCCAGTTTCTAGCGATACGCAAACATGGCGTCCTCAGTCGGAATGGTTCCCTTACCCACTAGGCGCTGCACTTGTGCTTTCCGTGTTCCTGTTTGTTCTAAGGAGAAAACATGGCTGAGTTTACTTTCCTAAATCCGTATTGGTTGCTGGGTTTGCTCGTCATCCCTGTCGTCCTTGCCCTTAACAGCCAATACAGAACCAAAAAGTCATCGTTGATTGCGCCTCATTTGGCAAAAATGCTTGGTCATTCAGTGAAAACTAAACACTACTTTGCCATATGGGGAATAACATGGGCGATCGCTTGTATCGCTTTAGCAGGCCCAAGTTGGCAATCCAACACACGACCAAGCTTTGAACTAAGCCAAAACCGAGTGTTAGTTCTGGATATGTCGCGCTCTATGTACGCAACGGATGTGAAGCCAAATCGCCTGTCTCAAACGCGCTATAAAGCGTTGGATTTATTGCCGAAATGGAAAGAAGGTTCAACAGGTTTAGTCGCGTATGCGGGCGATGCTTATACGTTAAGTCCACTGACGACTGACTCCAGCACACTTGCTGGCATCATCGAAAACTTATCCCCTGAGTTAATGCCTTATCAAGGCTCCAACTTACCATCAGCGATTGAAACCGCGCTTGGTCAGTTTACTCAAGCGGGCGTAAATCAAGGTGACATCGTCGTACTAGCAGATGATTTGGATGATTCCGAACTATCTCGCTCATTAGCGTTATTAAACGGTAAAGACATTCGTGTGTCAGTACTCGCTATCGGAACATCAACTGGTGCACCAATTGCACTTCCGGATGGTTCTTTGATGAAGAGTCGACAAGGCAACACCGTGGTAGCGAAGACTAACCTGAAAAACTTGCAGAAGTTAGCCAAAGAGACCGGCGGATTATTTGTGCCAATTCAACACAATAACCGTGATGTTGAGAACATTGCCGCGTTTACTAACAACGCGAGTAACAACCTTGCTGCTAAGCAAAGTGAAGACGTGAAAACCGACTCTCGCTTGAACGGTGGTTTCTGGTTGCTACCTCTGCTGTTGATTCCTGCTGCCCTACTCTTCCGACGCGGCATGATTTGGGTATTGGTAGCGACCGTGCTACCGATGAGTTGGACACCGAAAGCAGAAGCGAATGCATTCTTGAATCAGAACCAACAAGGTGAACAGCTTTATCAACAAGGTGAATACGAAAAAGCCCAAAGTACCTTCACTGATCCTAACTGGAAAGGTGCAGCAAGCTACCAAGCTGGGGATTACGAAAGCGCGATTGAAGCATTCTCCAATAATCCAAGCCTTGATGGCCGTTACAACTTGGCAAACGCACTTGCTAAGAACGGACAACTTGAGGATGCGGCAAAGCTCTATAAAAACGTAATTCAAGAAAAACCTGACTTTGAAGCTGCGAAAAAGAACCTGTCGGTTGTAGAGGAGAAACTGAAGCAACAGCAGCAACAGCAG